>JAISAW010000135.1 GCA_031266515.1 Eubacteriales Family XIII. Incertae Sedis bacterium | reverse complement strand
ATCCTGAAAGTTCTGTATATGTATTAACTGTACCGTGCGGCGAGGACGGGCGTGGGCGACCTGTGGTAAACTTCACAGTGGAGTAATACGAATGACGAAAAAGAAAACTGAACAGCGAAAACACAAGGGGATCCATCTGCTCGCGGGGGCTGCGCTCTTTGCGTTTATAGTTTCGTTTGCCGTCGTCTTCTCGCTGTTTTTCAAACCGCTGTACCACGCAGACGTCAAAGCGCAGGGTATTCCTGCGGCTGCGGGCATGAGCGAAGAGGAAGTCTACGAAAACTACGATGCGCTGATCGCCTACAACTTTGCCTTTGGGCCGGGCGAACTCGAATTCCCGACTCTGCCGATGTCCGAAAGCGGGCGTGTGCATTTCGCTGAGGTAAAAAATATATTTGTGTTTTTTCAGATTCTGCTCGCTGCCTCAGCCGCCGCCCTTGCAGCGCTTGCGGCAACGGTGAGGCGAAAGCTGCGTCCGGCGTTCCTCGTCGGCGGCGGTGCGGCGGCCGCGCTTCTCCCGGCCGTCCTTGGAATCCTCGCCGTCACATCATGGGACAGCTTCTTCACCAGATTTCACGAGACATTTTTCGGTAACGACCTCTGGATGTTCGACTACCGCACCGATCCGGTCATACTGATACTTCCCGACAGCTTTTTCTTTCACTGCGCTGTTTTGATAATGGCGGTGATGCTTCTCCTCGGCCTGATTTCAGCAGCTGCGGGATTGCTGGGCATACGACGAAGTAGGGGTAAGGCCAAATAGCGCCTTTTGCAGCTTGGGATCTCATGGCGTTTTTCAAGGATTTCCCCCGCAGGAAGTCAATTGTATAAAGATGCGATACTGTAAGCGTCCGGTGCAGAGACATATTGAATCCCTCTTGCACCGGATGCTGTGTATGCTATGCATGCAGCAGGGCATGGGCTGTCGCCGTCAGGCTGCAACTATGCCGTGCTTTGCGTGATATGCCTTGGCGATGGCGGCGAAGTCCTCTTCAACAGCAATGAAAATCTTTACTATGGCCGGGTCAAAATGGCTTCCGCTGCTGTCAACTATTATCTCCCTGGCTTTTTCAGTGCTCATTGATTTCTTGTATGGCCTCACCGATATGAGCGCATCGTACACATCGGCTATGGCCATCAAGCGACCCTGCAAGGGGATCTCTTCCCCCTTGAGCCCGCCGGGATAGCCACTGCCATCCCATTTCTCATGGTGGGTCCCCGCGAAAATTTCCGCATGGTACAGGAATCCGTTGTCCGACGTATTTTCCTTGATCCTCCTGATCGCTTCCACGCCAAGGGCGGAGTGCTGCTTCATGATGGCGAACTCTTCATCGCTCAGCTTTCCGGGCTTGTTCAGGATGGCGTCGCTGACCGATATTTTTCCCACGTCGTGAAGCTGTGCAGAAGGCAACAGGAACGCCAACTCCCAATCCTTTGTTTCCTCTTCATATAACTTTTCGCGGATCATCCGGTCGAGCAGGAGTTTCAAATATCCCTGAGTCCTCTCCACGTGCCCGCCCGTGGCGTGGTCGCGGAACTCGACTATCTCGGCCACTGTGCTCAGCACGGCGTTTTGAAGCTCAAAGACCTGTATTGATTTTTCAAGCACTTTCACCTGCAGGTTTTCGTTAAAATCCCGAAGCTCTATCTTTTGCTCAGCCATGAGCATATGGTTTTCAATCCGTTTCAACAAAAGCGGCGCCGAAAAGGGTTTTGTGACATAGTCTATGGCACCGAGCCGCAAACCCTCAAGCTCGCTCGCCTCGTCGTTTTTTGCAGTTATGAAGATGACTGGGATGTCCGCATACTTTTCATCGGACTTGAGTATTTTGATCGCCTCATAACCGTTCATCTCCGGCATCTCTATATCGAGCAGGATGAGGTTCGGAGATATGTGTTTCAAAAACTCAAAGAGCTTTGCCGCCGAAGGCATGGTATAGACTTCGTAGTCGTCCTTGAGCATCTGCTTCCCCATAGTGAGATTGGCGAGGTTGTCGTCAACCAATAGAATTTTTTTTCTGGCATTCCTTTCTGACATTGTCCTATACCTCCCTTAGATCGACAGCCTTGTGACTATCTATGCAAGCGTGCGTTCCGCTTTGAATAAATAATCTCCCCGTACCGATTATTTCTCTATCTGTATCCGCGTCAAGGCGCCATGAGCCGCGCTGCTATATCCGCGAGTTCCCCTCTTGCCAATTCATCTTCGATCCATTCGATCAGCTCTCCGCCGTTTTCATACTTATACTTTTTAAGCTCTGCGAGAAGTTCGTCAATATCATCCATCCTGTACTCCAGGCAGGCCTTCGCCAGCCCGGCGAGCAGCCTGGGATCCGGATTTTCGAGTGAATCTTTGCCGGTGTCGCTCTCCTCCCTGGCCTTGTCAAGGAATTCTTTCAGATCCGAAAGGAACTTCTCAGCATCAGCGATGAAAGGCTTGCTCCCTTCATACACGAAGCCAAAGTCCCCGGCTTTCGCCGCGTACTCCAATTTCTCGGCTTTCCTACCAAGCGGATCCGCGCTGATCCCGTAGCTCGACCCCTTGATGCCATGTACAACCACAGCGATTTCCCCCAGATTCTCAGGCGTGACGAGTGCGAGTGAAGCGAGCAACGGCGGGGTGTTCTGCGCGAACGAACTCAGCGCAATGAGATACGATTCTTCATCCCCGCCGAAACGGGCCAAACCGTTATCAATGTCAAGCCCTTCTATACCCACATTCCCCAAAATGCTTTGCCCACCTGCCGGCGGCGGCCCTGCGGAGACTCCCCCGTCCGCAAGGTTCAGCTCTTTTTCTTTATCCTTATCCCTTATCCACCTGTTCAGCACCTCGTCCATCCTGTTGATGTCGATGGGTTTTGGCAGAAAATCCTGGAAGCCGTTTGCAAGGAACATCTTGTCAGTCCCCACCACGGCGTTTGCGGTCAAGGCGATGATCGGGATGTTTTTCGCGTATTCCGTTCCGATCTGCCCCCTTATGATGGCAGTCGCCTCGACGCCATCCATCTCCGGCATCATATGATCCATGAAGATGGCGTCGTACCGCACCACTTCGCTGCGGATGCGGTCTATGGCGAGTTGGCCGTTTGTCACGCAATCGATGGCCATCCCATAAGGCTTCATCATGCCCTTGGCGACATCGAGGTTGGTTTGGACATCGTCAACTATCAACACGCGCGCGTAGGGCATCTGGGCCCTCAGCATTTTTTGGCTTTTGTCGCGCTTCTTCTCGGTGTACATGAATCGCGCCAGGCTCTCGGCAAGGGCCTTCCCTATTTTCTTGTCGCTGACTTTGTCCTGGCGAAGCCTGACAGTAAACGTCGAACCCTCCATGTAGACGCTCTGTACGTCAATGCTTCCGTCCATCATATCCACGATGCGCTTGGTGATCGAAAGCCCGAGCCCTGTACCTTCAATAGCCCTGTTGCTCTTCGTGTCCACCTGGTTGTAGTCGCTGAAGAGTTTGCCTATATCCTCCCTTTTTATGCCTATGCCGCTGTCCTTCACGGTGGATATCAGCCAGATATTGTCGCCGTCGTACTCGCAGCTTATCGACCACGCCACGAAGCCCTCACGCGTGTATTTGAAAGCGTTGGACAGGATATTGTTGAACACTTGTTTGATGCGCAGTTCATCGCCGAACATATTTGCGGGCAATTCCTCGCTTATTGACAGCTTGAACTCGATGGGCCGGTCGTTTATGCGCATGATATTCAGCGTTATCGCATCGTTGATGAGGCTTGGTGTATCGTACTCCACAGGCACGAGTTCGAATTTCCCGGACTCTATTTTCGAGATGTCGAGGATATCATTGATGATGCTGAGCAGCGTCATCCCCGCCCCGTATATCTTTTCGAGATTTTCCATGGCTTCGCCGTCAAGGTTTTCCTCTCCGAGCTCGAGTTCGGAAAGCCCGATGATGGCGTTGAGCGGAGTACGCATCTCGTGGCTCATATTCGCGAGGAAATTGCTCTTCGACTCAGACGCCTTTTCCGCCACTTCCTTGAGCTGCTGCAGATCATCGTTCCTTTCGTTTATCTCATCGATCATGCGCCGGTATTCGGTGACGTCGCTTATTATGAGGACGAACCCTTTGTACTTATAATTTTCCATCAGAAGCTTCTTTGTGAACTGGAGGGAAAACTGCCTGATCTTTCCGCCGTAGCCCGGCAGTTTGATAGATACTTCCTTCTTTACAAAGGTTGTCCCAGGATCGCGCAGCCCCTGATGAAGTTCCGTATTCTTCCAGCCGTAAGCCTCGTCGAATTCGATCATTTCTTCGACTGAGGTCTC
>JAISAW010000126.1 GCA_031266515.1 Eubacteriales Family XIII. Incertae Sedis bacterium | reverse complement strand
CCGAATGAGCTATATTTTTCAATTAATATATCACAATATCGCTTCGGCAATAGTTTGTCGCAGGAATATTATGGCGGTAAGATATTGTTGGCGGCTATCCCTGCCGACAAGGTAAAGCTTGAAACGCAATATATTCGTAACCCTTTGAAAACGGGTGTTTGATATAATCCTTGTTGCCGGGATAATAATAAATGCGCGGCAGTTTTGGTATACTTAATACTCCGGCGCAAATACTTTGGCGAAAACCGTAAGCGCTTCGCTGCACTGGAGGAATCCGAGGGAGCGCAGGCTCAGGGGAGACGAATTTGGCAAATACAAAGGCGAATACAAAAAAGAAAAATACAGGCAGGAAACCGGCCGCGAAGCAGACGGCAAAACCCTCTGCAAGGAACGCGCGCGCACCGGAACCCGGCACGAACAGGATAAGGCAGGAAATCACAGCTATCGCATTGCTGGCGTTTGGGGTATTTCTTTTTTGCGTATCGATTTTGTTTGTCAAATCGACGGGCAAACTCGGGGAAATCCTTGGCTCCATACTTTCCGGGCTGTTCGGAGTAATGGCTTTTGTGACGCCGTTTCTGCTCATAGGGTACGGGATAATTTTGCTCGTAGGGTTCCGGCCGGGCTCCAAAGTGAAGATGATGGTTTTTACCGGAATTATATTTGTGATGCTTTGCATCCTGTTCGCAGGGAAATACCTGGACGGGGAAGGCGCAGTGACGGGCGGAGGCGGATTTGCCGCTATATACGATGGCAGCGTCGCCGGGGAGTGCGGCGGCATCGTCGGCACCTACCTCGCCATGGCGATCGTGAAGCTCATAGGGAAAGCAGGCCTTTACATAGTGGCTGTCGCATCGATCATCGTGTGCGGCATTCTTGCGGTGAATACCCCAATGTCCGAGTACGCCCGAAGGGTGAATGAAAAGAGGGTCTCCGCGCGCGAACGCAGAGCAGAAAAATTCGCGGCTGCTGAAACCCCCGAAGCAACCGAAGCCGCTTCTCCGCAGATTTCAATTGAAGAAATCGAAAAAAATCCGGGCAAACGCCCGCGCATAATAGATATGGATACGGGCGAAGCGGCCTTGGCGGAAAGAGACAGGCCCGAGGACAAGGAGTCGCCCGCAGGCGGGTTTTTCCCGGGATTTATCACTAAATTTATTGGATTGAAGCAGAAGGATACCGAGCCAGAACCGGAGCCTGCGCCCGTGAAAATTTCAGATATCCCCGGCACGAAAAATCTGAGCGAGGGCCAGAAGCATATCCTCAGAACAATGATGGAGGACGACCGGTACGGCGATAGGGACAGCCATGATAGATCCGATGAAGGGTTTGGCCTTGATGCAGGCACCGGCGTAGCCCCCGATCCCGTCCCTGGTACATACGCAAACCCTGTGTTCCGGCCTGTAAAGCCTCCACAGGAAGAGCCTTTCACTCTCACGGATGCTTTCGGGGAAGAAGCTTCGGCGGAAGCACTGGCGCTTCGCACACCAAGAAAACCCAAAAATAAAGGCCTTGCCGGCGACAAGATGTCGTTCATGTCGCCGCCGGACGACAGTTACTACGAATTCCCATCGGTGAGCCTGCTCAGCAAGGGTGCCCGGATGCGGACGCAAAGCGAAGCAAGCCTGAACAGCAATGCTGCGAAGCTTGAACAGTCCCTTCGCGATTTCCGTGTCGAAGCAAAAGTAGCGAATGTCACCGTCGGCCCCACAGTCACGAGATATGAGGTGGAGCCGGATGTCGGCGTCAAAATAGTCAGCATCAAGAGCCTCGAACCCGACCTCGCACGCAGCCTTGAGGTGAAGAGCGTACGCGTCGTGCCCATGCCCGGCACTTCGCTTATCGGGATAGAGGCGTATAACTCCGCGGCAAACACTATAGCCCTCAGGGATATCATTGATTCGAAGGAATTCACGGAAGACCCCTCAAAGATAGCGGTCGCTCTTGGCAAGAATATTTCCGGCGAGCGCATCGTCACAGACCTCAAAAAGATGCCGCACCTGCTTATCGCCGGCACTACAGGATCGGGAAAAAGCGTATGCATCAATTGCCTGCTTATCAGTATCCTGTTCCGCGCCAAGCCGAGCGAAGTCAAGCTCATGCTCATTGACCCCAAACAGGTGGAACTGAAGACATACGAGGACATCCCTCACCTGCTCGTCCCCGTGGTGACAAACCCGGAGCGCGCCGCGATGGCCCTCGGCTACGCCGTGACCCTGATGGACGAACGCTACCGCAAGTTCTCTGAAGCGGGCGTACGGAACATGGAGAACTATAACGAACTAGTGGCGAAGCAGGGCAAGCTGGAAGAGGTATTGCCTCAGATAGTGATAGTGATAGACGAGCTGTCCGATTTGATGGCGGTGGCTTCCGCAAAGGTGCAGGAATCCATATCGAGGCTTGCCGCTATGGCGAGGGCCGCAGGCATGCACCTCATCGTCGCCACACAGCAGCCTCTCGCGAGTATACTGACGAGCGTCATCAAGGCAAACATCCCGTCGAGGATAGCTTTTGCCGTCCAGTCCGGCTCATCATCCAGGGTCATTCTCGACAAGCCCGGTGCCGAGCGGCTTCTCGGAAACGGGGATATGCTTTTCTCTCCCGTCGGCTCGCGCGAACCGATGAGGATACAGGGGGCATTCGTCAGCGAAAAAGAAGTGATGAAAGTCTGCGATTTCATAAAAAAACAGCTTGACCCCGAATACAGCGACGACATCATCCGCAGCGTAGTGACAGGCCCGACGCCATCGCTCGTGGCAGATGAAGACGAATTGTTCATGGATGCTGTCGAAATGGTGGCGCAGTCAAAACAGGCGTCTGTGTCCATGATCCAAAGGCGTTTTCGCATCGGATACAACAGGTCGGCGAGGCTGGTGGACGATATGGAGAAGAGAGGCATAGTGGCTCCGAGCGACGGTACCAACAAACCGAGAAGGCTCATCATGAGCGAACAGGAAATAGAGGATTTCCTCAAAGGGGCGGAAAGCGCCGGTGTGCCTTTTGCAGGAGTGCATGAGGTGGGGCAGGGCCAGGATGGGGTGGAGCAGTCAACGATGGGCCGCTATGAATCTGCGCCTTCCCAGACGTATGGAGACGAATATGGGCCAGCGCCGGGGCGTGGCGAGGATGGATATGAATTGGAGCCGAAACCGGGGCGCGAAGGAGGCTATGCCAACGCAGGCGAGCCGTCGTTTGGGTATTCATCCTACCCTGATTCCTCCTCTACGGATTTTGACTACAGCGATTTTGAACATCCGAATGTTTCAGACGATGAGTAGAGTTTATATATCCACGGTAGGCTGTCTTAAAAACGAAGAGGATTCCGAACGTGTAGCGGGCCTGCTTTCGGCGGGCGGGCACGAGATAGTTTTTTCGCCCGAGGAGGCGGAGGTACTGGTGGTGAATACATGCGCTTTCATCGAAGATGCGCAGAGGGAGTCGATTGATGAGCTTCTGTCCCTCGCGGAGTACAGAGAGGATGGAAAGAAGCTCATTGCTATGGGGTGCCTGACGCAGCTCTATGCGGATGAGCTGGCAGAGTCTTTGCCGGAGGTGGATGCCATCCTCGGCGTGAATGAACATGCGGCAATCGCTGATGTTGTAAACGGGATTGAGGGGCGTTCTGTCCTTACGGATGGGGTACCCGGGATAGCCATGACGGAACGATACGCCCTGACGCCCAGGCATTCGGCCACCCTGAAAATCGCCGAAGGATGCAGCAACAGCTGCACCTATTGCATCATTCCGAAAATACGGGGTCCCTACAGAAGCGCGCCGAAAGAGGCTCTCGTCGCAGAAGCTGAAAAACTGGCGAGCGAAGGCTGCAAAGAGCTCGTCGTCATAGCGCAGGACACTTCGTTGTATGGAATAGATATCTACGGAAGGCTCTGCCTGCCCGAACTGTTGAGGGAGTTGTGCGCGGTCGAGGGCATCGAGTGGATCAGGCTTCTTTACTGCTATGATGAGAGAGTGACCGATGAATTGATAGAGGCGATGGCTTCAGAGCCGAAAATCCTTCACTATATAGATATGCCGATCCAGCATATATCAGGCGCGGTGCTTGGGCGTATGGGCAGGGCTTCAAGCCCCGGCGGCATCAGGGATACGCTTGCAAGGCTGCATACTGCAATGCCCGACATCACTGTGAGGTCAAGCCTTATAACCGGCTTCCCGGGAGAGACTGAAGAGGAGTTCGAGGAGCTTTGCGAGTTTGTAGGCGAAGGCTTGATCGCGAGGGTCGGGATCTTCACTTTTTCCCCGGTAGCCGGTACGCCTGCCGCTGCAATGGACGACCAGGTCCAGGCAGGAACCTCTGAAGCCAGAAGGGCTGAGTTGATGGAAATCGCGCGCGGCAATTCGCTTGCGGCAAACGAGGCGTTCGTTGGTAGTATAATGGACGTCATAGTCGATGAGCCGGAGGCCGAAGCGGAAAATGGGATTTGGCTCGGACGCACGAAGAAAGATGCCCCGGAGGTAGACGGCGCTGTGATTTTTTCCGTCCCCGCTGGAAGCGCGGAAAGGGATCTTTCCGGGCACATTATAAAAGTGAGAATAGACGACGCAATGGACTACGACCTTGTGGGCGTCATGATAGAGCAGTGACGCTGATGGCAGAAGGATGATGGCCTTATGAATCTTCCAAACAAATTGACTGTGCTTAGGGTACTTCTCGTCCCGGTGTTCATCGCGCTGTTTTACTACGGACAGTACTTTTTGGCGAATGCCGTCTTTGTAGCCGCTTCGCTTACGGATATGCTCGACGGAAAGATCGCGCGCAGCCGGAACCTCATCACGAATTTCGGCAAGCTGATGGATCCTCTTGCGGATAAGATACTCACAACCTCGGCCTTTGTGTGTTTCGTGGCCGAGAGCGTGATGCCGGCGTGGATGCTCATCGTGATCCTCGCCCGCGAGTTTGCGGTCACTGGGCTGCGCGGCGTCGCGGCGGCGGAGGGCAAGGTGATAGCAGCGGACATGACAGGGAAGATCAAGACAGTGCTTCAGATGGCAGCAATCATCGTGATCCTCGCGGCACTCGCGATACCCGGCTTTAATTACGCGTGGGCCGTGTGGTTTGCGGGACGGGGAGTACTGTGGGCGGCCGTCGCCATGACGATAATTTCGGGCGTCCAGTACCTTTGGAAAGGCCGGGAATTTTTGGATATGAAATAGGTTGACGCGATGTATGCGCAGGATAAGGTGGTGTCCCTTTTACGTGCATCATAGCGGAGGCTCAGCAGGAACTCAGTAGAAAGAAGGAAAATCATGCCTACAGCTTCATTGGTCTGCGTCGGCACCGAACTACTGTTCGGACAGACGATAAACACAAACGCAGCTTACATCTCGTCAGAACTCCAGGCTCTCGGAGTCAGCGTACTCTGGCACCACACCGTTGGAGATAATCCCTCAAGGGTCAGGCAGACGCTCGATCTTGCGCTGTCAGGCAGCGATATCGTGATCACTACGGGAGGGCTCGGCCCTACGCAGGATGACCTCACAAAGGAGCTGATTGCCGAAGTGATGGGCGAAGAGCTTGTGTTTGACAAAAAAGCGATGGACATGATGATCGCCCACTTCAAAAGTTTCGGCAACAGGGTCCCCACCAAAAACAATGAAAAGCAGGCGTATCTTCCGGCTTCCGCGACGCCTTTCTACAACGAAGTGGGCACTGCGCCCGGATTTGCACTCAATAAAAACGGCAAGACAATCATGGCTATCCCCGGACCGCCCCGCGAGATGAGATATATGATGGAAAAATATGTGGTCCCATATCTTTCCGCGCTGGCTGACTCGGCGCTGTATCAGCAGACGTTCAGGACTTTCGGCATCGGCGAATCACGCCTTGAGACGGAGCTTCTCCCCATCATAGAAGGGCAGACCGACCCCACTGTAGCCACATATGCCAAGGACGGGGAGTGTGCGGTGAGGGTCGCCTCGATGAGGCCGACGGCGGCGGAAGCCGAAGCCGCGGTGAAGAGGGTCATCGCGAGTGCTGCAGAAATCGTCGGCGAGTTCATTTACAGCTATGAGGATAAGGAGCTTCACCATGTAGTGGTGGATCTTCTGAAGGAAAAAAATCTCATTATTGCCACGGCGGAGTCGTGCACCGGCGGCGAATATGCCCAGAGCATAACTTCAGTCCCCGGTGCTTCACTGGTATTTGGCAGGGGCTTTATCACATACAGCAACGACGCCAAGAAGGCGCTTCTCGGGGTAGGCGAAGACGTTCTTTCAGAATATGGCGCCGTCAGCGAACAGTGCGCGGCGGAGATGGCGGAAGGCGCGCGCCTCGCCGCCGGGTCAGACATCGGGGTTTCCATCACGGGGATAGCAGGGCCTGACGGAGGCAGCGTGGAAAAACCCGTAGGCACAGTCTGGCTGGGTCTTTCCTTCGGCGGGAAAGTGACAACGGTGCTGAGAGTTTTCCCGAACCGCGGGCGGCAGTACATAAGAAGGATGTGTGTGCTCGAAATGCATGACATCGTGCGCAGGGCAGTGCTGGGAAAGGGGCCTCTCGACAAAAGGATTTGAGCATTAGGACTTGTCAAAAAGATGCAAAAACTTTTCCCACAGCGTCGTCGGCTCTTTCTTCGCGGCAGGTTTATCATTGTTGCTGTCCGGGATCTTGATGGCTCCTGTCTTCATCATGAACTGAACGGAGGAGACGTTTTTATTTCGCTCTGACACAAAGGAAACGGTATTGCCCTTTCCCCCGGATATCGCAGCTATCACCGAATCGATCTCGCCGGTGATCTCCGTATCCATGCCATTCGTTTTGCTGTGAAATTCGCTTGTGCCTTTATGAAGCTCTTTGGTTCCGTCAAGAAGCGCTGCGGCTCCGTCAGCGATGTTTGACGACGCGTGATGGATCTCTAAAGCACCATCCGCCAACCCCTTGCTCCCTTCCGTCAGTGAAGATACGCCGGACACTATTGCCGGATAGCCGTTTGCAATCGCCGACACTCCTTCCGTATATTCTGAAATGCCCTTGTCAAATGCGCTGTATTCCGCGCTCAGCGTATCCGTAAATGCCCCGATTTTAGAAAGCGCCTCGCTGTCGCTATGAAGGAGCTCGTAAAACTGTGCCACCTGCTGCCTTAAAACCGTAAGCGCCGCTTCCGCTGTGGAATCTTCCGTCGCTTTCGCAAAACTGGCCAGCAAATCGATGCTGTCAAGCAGGACCTGAACCCCTGCAGCCGCCTGTGCATTTTGGCTTGCCAGGTACACGAGATCCTTTGTATTGATTTGCCCGAGTGCAGCCTTTATCTGTGCGCTGCCATCAGTCAAAGAAGCGGAGCGGCTGTTCAGGGTATCCACCCCCTCCTGCATTTGCAGGATACCTTTTTGGAGTTCTTCGGCACCTTTGTCCAATTTGGTGGCCCCGCTCTCAAAGCTCTGCGTCGCGCCGGAAAATGTGGCGGTGCCTTCTTTAAGCGTCGCCGCGCCTTTGTCTATCCCTCCTGCGCCGTCGTCCAGTTTGGCCGCTGCGCCTTGAATTTCCCGTACTTTCCCAAGCAGTTCGCTGTCGTTGAAGGTGATGCCAAGGTTCAGCCTGACGCCACCTATGTTTATGGAGTCCATCTCGAAGTTTTTTACATCTGCCGTGATCACAAATTCTTTCTCGCTGCCGGGCAGCACTATATAGGAAAGCTGTTTGTCTTTGCCGGCATTGATGACCGTAGCTTCGTCAGCTTTGATGTTTTGGCATATTTCGGTGTTGAGGGCCGCAGTCATCTGTAGGGCATAGCTGTCAAAAAAGTCGCCCTTGCATTTGTTGTTGCGCTTGACGGATATTTTGATTGTCAGCGCGCCGCTTTTTCCTGCGATTTCATCGGCGGTGTATTTTTTGCCGTCGAGAAAAAATTGAATGGAAAAATCCCACGGCATCTCGGCATCCTCCAGATATCCTTCGTAATAGACTTTGTCAGCGCTGGATGAGAAATGGACAAGGCCATCGTCAAGGGAGATGCTGTCGTTTGTGTTCAGGATTTTTACCGAAGTGTAATTGCCGTAGTCTGTGACGTCCCCGCCCTCGAAGCTGTTAACGACGTAGACTCCGCCTACTGCGCCTCCGGCATCAAGCCTGGCGTAGACTATTTCTTCTTTAGGATTCGGCTTGCTATTGCCGGCGAGCGCTGTCGGCTTGCCATCTGTAGCAGGTGCCACCCGTCCACCATCTTCGGCAAATGCCGCCAGACCCGCGTTGCCAGACAGCATCGTCATAGATAATATCGCAGTCAGCAGCACAGTGGCCGCGCGATTCCTTTTGCTTATGGCTGGCCGCTTTCCTTTCGTCCCAGCCCTGGGCGTCGATATGCGATTTTTTTTACACATGGGAAAATCCTCCTTTTATTGTTCCGTAGATAAACGCAATGTTTGGCAAGTCCGTAGTGGAGCAATATCTATTGCAAAGCCCGGCGCGACTTCCTGCTATTTGCTGCCGGGGTAATAAATGTGCCGGTACCGAGGGAAGTGTGCCTGACTATCCAGTCGCCGAGTACGAAAAGAAGAGGGAGCAATGTAAACATCATCAGCATCGATATGAATGCGCCTCTGCCGATAAGAGTGCCGATCTCGGAAATGATCTTGTTCGAAGCGACGAAGTGGATTGACAGTCCGGCGATCGTCAGTATGAGCGCCGATGTCATGATCATGATCCCGCTTCCTGAAATGGCTGCCCCGGCCGCCTTTAATGGCGGGTGCAGACGCCTTTGGTCCAGGTACTCGCGGGTAAAGATGATGGCGTAGTCCACTGAAGCCCCGAGCTGGACGGCGTCGATGACAAGGTAGCCTATATAGTTGAGGTTTTGCCCTGTAAAATACGGCACCGCCATATTTACCCAAATCGCCATTTCAATGGGGATCAGCACGATCAGCGGGATTGACAGGCTTCTGAACATGACCATGAGGACGAGTGCGATAGTGACCATGGAGAATAACTTGACGCGGCCCGTATCAGCCTGAGTCGTCACTTTCAGGTCGTATTCCGAAACCTGTGCGCCCGCGAGGCGGCTTTCGTCGCCGTAGTATTTTTCCCCGAGCTTCAGCACATCTTCTACAAGGCCATAGCCGGGGCTATTGCCGGGATCAACCGCGGTTTGGATGATGATCCGTGAATTCCCTTTGGAAATGAGCTGGGAAACCTGTGCTTCAGGCGCCATTTCGACAGGGATCCGTTCACTGGCGACGCTTACGTACGATGTGACGCTCTTGACCTGCGGCAGCGCTTCGAGCTCATTTATCAAAGCTTTTTCCTGAGCCCATCTACCTTCAGGCACGATCATGGCCCATGTCTGCGAAGCTTCAAAGGCATCGTCGATCACCTTTGCTTCGCGCCCGGTCTCGCTTTTCTCATCGATCATCCCGGAGGCGCCATAAGAAAATTCTGTCTTGCCCTGTGCGAGGTACGCGGGTACGACGCCGATGCAGATAACGATCGACAACGGGATCATCAGTTTCGCGCACCTGTTGCCGAAACGGTCAAACGAAGGCAGGAGGCTGCGGTGCTCGAATCTTTTCAGAGGCCCCAGACATGCGAGGATGATGCAGGGCATGAGGAACATGACACTGATGAAACTGAACAGTATCCCTTTTGCAAGCACTATGCCCATGTCGACGCCGATGAGGAACGACATGATGCAAAGCGAAAGAAATCCAAAGAATGTGGCTGCGGCGGATGAAAGCACCACGGAGAACCCTTTGTGCATGGCATAGGCCATGGATTTCAGCGGGTCGCCAGGGTATCGCTGCTCATATCGCCGGAAAGTATGGAGCATGACGATGGCGTAGTCCATCGATACCGCAAGCTGGAGCACTGCGGCGCAAATCTGGGTGATAAAGGATATCTCCCCTTTGAATATGTTTGTCCCCATGTTCATCATGATCGCCATGGCAAGGACAAGGAGGAAAACCACCCATTCGAACCACGACTCGGAAGTGAGGGAAACGATGATGATAATGGTGACGACGGCAATGAGCAGGATGTACAAGATCTCTTCCGAAGTGCTCTCACGCGCGCTGTTGGTGGTGACCGCATCTCCTGACATGAAGGCTTCGGCAGCATTATGGGCGAGAGCCGACGCGCGTATCTCATCAATCGCTTTCGATGTTTTGCCGTTGTCAATGGTGAGCTGGTAAAGGAATCCGTCGCCATTCGTCCATGAGCGGGTGGTGTCTTTGCTGAGAATTTCCAAAGGCTGGAGGGTGTCCGCCTGGTCTCCGAGCCATAGCACATCTTCGACGCCATCAATCCCTTTGAGGTCTGCCGCAAGATTCGTCGCTTCCGGCAGTGAAATGCCTTTGGCGTACAGGCGTGCATTGGGGATTTCCGACTTATATGCATCGGACATCAATTTCAGGGACTTTGTGGATTGCGCTTCTCGGGGAAGATAGCTTGTTATGTTGTAGTTCACGTTTACCAGCGGTATGCAAATAGTACACAGCAAAGTAAACAGCACAAATCCGAAGATGACCGCTTTTCGGTGATGCAAAATGCCGTATATAAAGTGCATCGACGGCGAATCGTCCCGAGGCTCTTCCTGCTTCAATCCATTATCGTCTGATTTTCTTTTAAACAATATCATCCGCGTACCGCGCTTTTGTCTTCCTTGTCCCTTTTCAATTCATTGGTACATTTGAAAAATAATTGACAAATGTTCATCAAGAAGTATAAGATAGCATACAGAGTGAATAGCGACAAGGGACAATTACTTGTCTAATGCCATTTAATTGACAAATGCAGCCAAAGCGTTTCCTAAAAGGCGCCCGTGCTCGAAGTTGTAATCAAAATCAGGATTTGTGGAACAATAACAAGTGATAATTACACGCCGCATGGCGGTAAAATGGCAAGTGAAAAATTGCATGTTATTGTTTGACAAACCTTTACTGTGGCCACCGTGCAGTTATCGAAGGAGTTGTGATGGAAAAGAAAACCGATCTGCGTATAACCAAAACCCATATGGCGCTTTGCAGCGCATTCACTGAATTGCTCGGCGAGAAGCGCTTTGAGGACATTACAGTCAACGAGCTTTGTGAGCGTTCAATGGTCAGGCGCGCCACTTTTTACAAGCATTTTAACGACAAATACGATTTTTTCGGGTTCTTCATCCGCGAAATGCAGGCTGAGTTCGCAGAAAAGATCGTCCCGTATGAATCTGCCGATATCCCGTCAAAACACTTCGTCGGGCTTGCCGAACAGTTTATCGACTTCCTGGAAGAAAACAACCGCATTGTGCAGCGTATCCTCAAAAGCGACAAACTCACAGAAATGCTTAACATTTTCAGCGAACAGGTCATGCGCTATACGAAGCAAAAGCTGGATGAGGATATAGAAAAAGGGCAGGAACTTCTCGTTTCGCCCGATCTGCTGGCGGCCTGTTACTCCGGCGCGATGCTGCATATGCTCCTGTGGTGGTACACCCAAAAGGATCCCATTCCAAAAGATGAGCTGCTGAAACAAATGGCAACCATTATAAACATTGTAGGCTCAGGAGTATTGCCGTAAAGGTACCACCCGTTGCCGTAAAATTGCCGGTAAAATTGCCGTAGACGATCGCATATTTTCATTCCTTCCACTCGCGGGGATTCCTCTTGGGATTTGTAAAACAATAACATGGGAAAAATCGCAGGTTATTGTTTTACAAGTCCTTATAGTATAATACAGGCATGGTCAATTCTGGATCTGTCAGGGAAAGGGGCGGCAATGTTTGGAACGGAATTTCAGATAACGGATCACATGGCGCTTGTGTGGATAGCAATTGCAATCGTGTTTGCCGTAATTGAAGGATTCACACTCGGGCTCTTTACGATCTGGTTTGCGGTCGGTGCGGCGGCAGCGACGCTCGTTGCCCTCCTTGGAGGCAGTATGCCTGTACAGGTCGCAGTATTCCTTGCCGTCAGTCTCGTTTTGCTGGTTTTCACACGCCCGATCCTCGTGAAAAAGCTCAAAGTAGGCCGCGAAAAGAACAACATAGAGTTGATCGAGGGGAAGACGGGGCTTGTCACCGAGGCGATAGAGCCGTACAAAAGCGGGCTCGTGAAGGTGGATGGCGTTGTGTGGACTGTCGTTGGCGAAGACCCGGGATTCACCGCAGACAAAGGTTCCGAGGTTGAGATCATCCGAATTGAGGGCGTCAAACTAATAGTTAAAAATAAGGGAGCGAAGTGAGGTTTTTTCAAACAATATCCGGCGAGGATTGCAAGTTATCGCAGGTCATTGTTTGACGGGCCATGAGCAGGCGAGACAGATAAATACCACTGGAACGCAAAAGGAGTTGTAAATGGATTTCATAAGAATACCGGCGCTTATCGTCATACTGATGGTAGTGATCATCATCGTCATGCGCAACGTGCGCATAGTGCCGCAGGCAAACGCCTTCGTCATCGAACGCCTCGGTGCGTACAATGGCACATGGCAGGTCGGGCTGCATTTCAAAATCCCGATCATAGACCGTATCGCGAACAAGGTCTCGCTGAAGGAAAATGTGCTCGACTTCCCGCCGCAGCCTGTCATCACCAAGGACAACGTCACGATAGAAATCGACACGGTCATCTACTATCAGGTGACCGATCCAAAGCTGTACACCTATGGCGTGGCATACCCTCTTGCCGCGATCGAAAACCTGACCGCCACGACGCTTAGAAATATCATAGGCGATCTCGAACTCGACGAGTCTCTCACGAGCCGTGAGCACATCAACGCGCGTATGCGCGAAGTGCTCGATGAAGCGACGGATCCGTGGGGCGTGAAGATCAACAGGGTCGAGGTGAAAAATATCACTCCGCCTATGGATATACAGCAGGCCATGGAGAAACAGATGCGGGCGGAGCGCGAACGTCGCGAGGTCATCCTCCGCGCCGAAGGCGAAAAGAAGTCCGCAGTGCTCATAGCGGAAGGTAATAAGCAGGCAAAGATACTTGAAGCGGAAGCGATGAAAGCGTCCCAGATCCTTGCGGCTGAAGCGAACAAGGAAAAGCAGATACTCGAAGCGGACGGCCAGTCGAAAGCCATCCTGCTTGTGCAGCAGGCTACGGCGGACGGCATCCGCATGATCGTCGAGTCAGCCCCGACCGAGCCCGTCCTCGCAATCAAGAGCCTCGAGGCGTTTGAAAAAGCAGCGGACGGCAAGGCGACGAAGATCATCATCCCATCAAACATCCAGGGCCTCGCCGGCCTCGCGACCTCGGTGGCGGAACTTGTCAGGGGTGACGGGGAAAATAAGGATTCCGTGTAAGGCCTTGCTCGCGTGGGATACAGGGCGCATAGGGGAAGGTACTACAGCAATTTCAAATCGGAGGATTTTGAGATTTGAATATGATGTCGGATGATTGCAGTGTGCTTTATAATTACTCGTAATTGTCTCACTTTCGCATATAAACCGTGATACAATATCGCAGAGGTGAGAAACTATGGCAAAAAATGAAACTTTACACATCCGTATAAATGACGAGGTTAAGCTAAGGGCGGAAACGACATTAGGTGTTCTTGGTTTATCAATATCCGAAGCGGTGAACATGTTTTTGCATCAAGTCAACCTTGTTGGAGGCTTGCCCTTTGATGTCAAAGTACCACCGGCGCCGGTAAGCGTAACATTTAGAAACAAAGAAGAATTATATGAAAAACTCGACGTCGGTATGAGGCAAATCGAAGAGGGGAAAGTTATCGATGCGGATATTTTTATGGCGCAGCTGAGAGATAAGTATGGGTTTTCGGGTTAGTTATACAAAACAAGCGACGGATGACCTTGCCGGGATCATCAGCTATATAAGAGACGAACTGTCTAATCCCGAAGCCGCAGAGCATTTTTATAAATCAGTAAAAGAAAAACTTGAATTACTATGCGAGCATCCCTACATGTTTCCACTCTATCACAACGATAAATTGAGTGCGCAAGGTTTTCGCTTCATTGTTGCCGGAAGCTTTCTCATATTCTACCTTGTCGATGACGATAGCTCCGTTGTAAATATAGTAAGAATCCTTTACGGCAAGCAAGATGTCGTAGGGAAGATATAAATATAAGGCCAAGTCAGGGGGAAGTGGTCAGCCATAAGGATCATGGTGAGGTATTATATGCGCTGTACGACGCCACCGTCGAAGGAGTATATGAATGGGAACTAAATTCAGGGGAATTGATGTTGCTGAGTTCCCTGGCTCAGAAGAAGTGATATTTTCACGTCACAATTTCCCCGGCAGCGTTACGACAAAGGCCGACCCTTTTCCGATCTCGCTTTCGGCGGTGATAGTCCCGCCTGACAGCTCTGCGATTTTTTTCGCGATTGCAAGCCCGAGGCCGCTTCCGATGTAGAGGCCTCTCGACTCGTCGGCTTTGTAGAAGCGGTCAAAGATATGCGGCAGGGCTTCGGGCGCTATCCCGATGCCGGTGTCAGATATCCGGCAGACCGCTTTTCCATCGTGTTCAGCCAGGTTGATATAAACCCGGCCTCCGTCAGGCGTGAATTTGACCGCGTTTCCTATGAGGTTTATCCAAATATGTTCAACCAGATCCTTGTCCGCATTGATGGCAACCTCGCTCAAATCGGCTGAAAGGCCGATGCCTTTTTCGGACCATGACGGCTCACATGCCAAAATGACGGAACGGATCTGCCTGTCGAGCCTGTAGTTTTCCGGTTCGCCCGGGCCCGCTTCCGCGTCGAGAGAAGTCAGCCGCAGCAAATTCGCCGACAATCCTGAGAGCCGGCCGCTTTCCGATTGGATAATCGCCAGATATTCATGGCGTTTTGCGGGAGAGAGCGTTTCATCGTCAAGGGCTTTCGCGTAGCCGCGGATCGAGGTGAGCGGAGACTGTATCTCGTGCGAGACGTCGGATACGAATTCACGGCGCATCGTCTCTATTTTCTTAAGTTCGATTGCCATCGTGTCAACGCTTTTCACGAACTCGCCCAGTTTAGGATCAAGTCGAAAATCCCCTGATGGAGTCACGTCAAAATCGCCCTTTGTGAGTTTTTCAACCACTTCCGAAACCTGTACGAAAGCTTTCCGGTAACGCGCCAGGATCGAAAACCGGGTGACGACGAGGATGGCAATAGTCAGGATGAGGCTGACGCAGGAAGCGATGATTTGAATCGAAAGCTCCGAGAGCTTGTCGTACAGGAGCTCAAAGATGAGACCGAACGAAAATACGTCGCTGATCAGAAATATGGCGATGAACAGCGCGACTGACGCGAGGGTTTGCAGGGATTGTTTTGCTTTCACGACGCGGTCTCAAGTCGGTAGCCGACCCCTCTGATAGTCCGGATGCGAATTCCTGATTTTCCTTCCGGCAGCTTATCGCGTAGCCGCCCTATATGTACGTCCAATGTGCGCTCATTTCCTTCGAAGTCAAAACCCCAGATGCTTTCGATCAGGGCTTCGCGCGAAAAAGTCCTGCCCGGCGATCCGGCGAGTGTGAACAGCAGCTCGAATTCCTTCATAGGCCATGTAGCAGGCTCGTTCCCGGCGACCGTCACCGTGTATGCCTTTCTGTCCATACGGACAGATCCAATTTCAATATGCCCGGAGTAGTTGATCTCATAACGCCGCATGAGCGCTTTGACGCGCGCGACAAGCTCCTGCGGATCGAATGGTTTTGTGAGATAGTCGTCGGCGCCGAGATCAAAACCTGCTACTTTGTCCCTCGTTTCGGATTTGGCTGTAACCATCAAAACAGGCAGGTCATAATATTCGCGGATTTCTTTGCACAGCGAATAGCCGTCCATCTTTGGCATGAGGATATCTATTATCGCAAGATCGATTTTTTCCGTATCCAAAACGCTAAGCGCCTCCACGCCATCAGCCGCTTCAATAAACCGGAAACCCTCCGGCTCGAGAAATATTTTTATCAGTTCACGGATGTGGCGTTCGTCGTCTACAACCAGTATCTTGTTCATATGCCTCACCTCGCTTTCGAGAATTATTTCTTAGGATTTGTCGAACAATATGTGTGAAAAATTGTAGATTATTGTTCGGCAAGCCCTTATTTCCTTGTCTGAATATCGCAATGCGTGATACTTAGCCATGGAATTAATACTCTCGCACACAATTGTAAACTCAATGTGAACAAGCTAAACAGAAAAGATTCCCAACAGCGGCAATTTTTCATTCTGATTTAAATTCAGTTTAAGCCCGCCCTGTAAGGTCACGCCAGAAACGATATACCTGAAGCTATTGCCCGCTTGCCAAATGCCGCGAAGTATCGTGTGAAAGCGGTGAAGGTTTCCTTCGCAGGATAAGGTTGGGCAATGAAAATTAATGGAGGTGACTTATGGGTCAGTCGATCATCAAGACATTCGATATCAGCAAGAAATACGGAGAGCGATACGCCGTAGAAAACATCAGCATGGAAATAGGGCGGGGCCAGATATACGGCCTTATCGGGCAGAACGGCGCAGGCAAGACGACATTCATCCGCTTGCTCACGGGGCTGATCTCGCCTACTGATGGAGGGATGGAACTGTTTGGGGAAAGCGGCTCAGGTCTCGAGAGAGCCAGGTCGCGCATCGGAAGCATCGTGGAGACGCCATCGCTGTTTCCGAATATGACAGCCTTCTGCAACGTCGAGGCCCAGCGCAGGCTCGCTGGGCTTCACACCATGATCGACACGTACGAAATATTGGAGCTGTGCGGTATAGCCGATACGGGGAATAAAAAGGTACGGGATTTTTCCCTGGGGATGAGGCAGCGGCTCGCTTTGGCGATCAGTCTTCTCTCCGAACCGGAATTCCTCATCTTAGACGAGCCTATCAACGGGCTTGACCCGAAAGGCATCGTCGAGAACCGCGAAATGCTGAAATCCCTCGCCCATGAAAAGAACATCACGATCCTCATATCAAGCCATATCCTCAGCGAACTCGCACAGCTCGCCACCAACTACGGCATCATCCACGAGGGGCGGCTGATAAAACAAATCTCCGCTGAGCAGCTTCAGGCGGAGTGCCGAAGGTATGTACAGATCCTGACGGACGATGCGGCAAGAGCCATGGAAGCCCTCAAAACCCGATTTTCCGTAGAGGATTATGAGCTCGTAAATGGCGGGGAGCTTCGCGTGTTCGAGCAAACCGACAAAACCGCAGAGATGAACCGGACGCTTGTGGAGGCGGGGCTTTTGGTCAAGTCCATCCATGTCACAGGGCAGGATTTGGAGAGTTATTTCATCGAAGGTATTTCGGGGAGCTACGGTTTCATGTGACAGCACGACAAAAAATTTATCAGCGCCCATTCACGTCGTACCGATAGAGAATCTCTGTATAGTCCGCGGCGAGTGAGCGAGTGTAAGGCAAAACTATAGCAATGTTTATTGGCCTGATAGTGGTCTAAGGAGGCGTTTGCAATGACAAATATTATAAGTTCTGATTATTACAAGCTGCGAAAGAATATGGCATTCTGGCTGCTGCCGCTGTCCGCGGTGGTTGCGACTGTCGTCACCGCCTGCTTCATGCTGTTCGTCGACAGCGCGACAGTCGAGGGCGGGGAAGCTGTCTCGGCAATGGATGTATTTGGCTTCTCGCCGTCGGGAGCGCTCGGCGCAAATGCGATGTTCGCCATATCGAACCTGTACGCCATACTGGCGGTCGTGTTCAGCGGTCTTTTCATTTCAAACGAATACGCGAACGGCACGATCCGCAACGCGCTCTGTATAGGGAAATCCCGTGTTAAAGTTTACCTGTCAAAGTTGCTCGTGGGCTTTACCATGACGCTGCTCGTGATGTTTGTCTCGCTGCTCGCGTTTATCGGAAGCTTCCCCGTACTCTATGGATTTGGAAACGGCGCGCATTTCCTCGTGGGGACTGCGGAGATATTCGCCTTGCAGCTTCTCTATCATCTGACCTGGGCGGCGCTCGCCTGTATGTTGGCGTTCCTGATCCAAAACATCGTGTTCAGCGTATCGGTCGGAATCTTTGTCGTGATCATCTCCGGCGTGCTGACCGACATATTCACCGCCTTT
>JAISAW010000038.1 GCA_031266515.1 Eubacteriales Family XIII. Incertae Sedis bacterium | reverse complement strand
CCTGAATGGGTCGGGGCTTGCGGTCGGCAGGACTGTGGCGGCGATACTTGAAAACTACCAGCAGGCTGACGGAACGGTGCGCGTCCCCGAAGCGCTCGTAAAATACATGGGTACGGACAAAATAGGCAAGAGGTAAGTTTATTTGATAGGAACTGATCAATTAAAATCGGATACTGAGGGGCTGAAAGGCTCCCTCAGCGAACTCGAAGAAGCGATGGATGTCGCTTCTTTGTCGGCACACCTCGAGGAACTGGGCGCAGAGAGCGAAAAGCAGGATTTTTGGGAAGACCACGCGAAGGCGAGCAAACTACTCAAGGAAAAGAAATCCCTTGAGACGAAACTGAACGAGTTTCGGGGGCTTCAGTCTGCGGTCGGCGACCTCGAAGTGATGATCGAGCTTGCGGAAGAAGGCGAGGACGAAGCGCTCTTTGCGGAAGCGGAGGCGGCGGTGAAGGAAATAAGCCGTCGGCTCGATATCGCAACAGTGGCAAGCCTTCTCGACGGCGAGCATGATGCGGACAACGCGATCGTAAACATCCATGGCGGTGCCGGCGGCACTGACGCCCAGGACTGGGCAGAGATGCTCTTCCGCATGTACACGAGGTGGGCGGAAAACAAAAAGTACAAGGTGAAGATATGGGATCTTCAGCAAGCGGACGAGGGCGGCATCAAAGGCGCGACGTTCACGGTTGAAGGCGAGAACGCTTACGGGTACCTCAAGAACGAAAAGGGCATCCACCGGCTGGTCAGGATATCGCCGTTTGATTCGAATGCACGCAGACATACGAGCTTTGCCGCTATCGACGTCATGCCGGAGATCGACGACGACATTGACGTTGAGATCAATTCGGACGACATACGCGTCGATACCTTCCGTTCAAGCGGGGCTGGAGGGCAGCATGTCAATAAGACTGACAGCGCGATAAGGATCACGCACAAGCCCACAAATATAGTGGTGACCTGCCAAAATGAAAGGTCGCAGCATCAAAACAAAGAAGTGGCGATGCGTCTGCTCAAGTCCAAACTGCTTGAGCTTGCCGAACAGGAGCACAAGGAAAACCTGGCGGAGCTCGCCGGGGACTACGGCCAGATCACCTGGGGCAACCAAATAAGGTCATATGTATTTCAGCCTTATACCATGGTCAAAGACCACAGGACTGAGGCTGAGACAGGGAATGTCCAGGCTGTCATGGACGGGGATATAGATTTATTTATCAATGAAAAGCTTAAACAAAGATAGAACGCCTGAGAACCAAATAGATACAGTCCTTTTCGATTTTGACGGGACCCTCGTCGATACGAACGAACTGATCCTCAATTCGTGGATGTACGCCATCGAGAAGCTCACCGACAGAAAAGCTGATCCGGATGAGGTCATGCGGACTTACGGCGAAGTGCTTTCGGACAGCATGAACAAACTCTTGCCGGAAGTAAGTGCGGAAGTCGCCATTGAGACATACAGGGCATACCAAAAGGATAAGTACCTGTCGTCCATAAAACTGTACGACGGGGCGGAACCCGTTCTGAAAAGACTGAAGGAAAAAGGTTTCAAGACGGCTGTCGTCACTTCGAGGCTGAAAGTCTCCACCATGCTCGGGCTGGAGCATTTTGGATTGACGGAATACTTCGATGCGATAGTGACAGCCAATGATATAGAGAACCACAAGCCTTCACCCGAACCCCTGCAGACCGCATTGGCGGAGATCGGGGGCATACCGGAAAAAGCGGTCATGGTAGGCGATACGAAGCACGATATCTGCGCCGCCAAAAACGCGGGTGTCATCTCCGTGCTTGTCGATTACAGTGTGGCGCTTCCTGTCGAGAAAAGAGACGGGGCGAATCCGGATATAATCATAGAAAGCCTTTGCGACATATTGGCGCTGCTCGGAGCGAATTTAAAAAATTGAAGAGTTTCCGGACGAAAAGGCAGATACGAAAAAATGTACATGGCTTGATGGAGTACAGGCTCGACGCTTTGAGCGTGGCTACCAAAGCCTGGCTCATAGCCGCATGCGTGTTTATAGCCGTCGCGCTTCCTGCCGCCGTTTTTCTCACGGCTACAAATATAGCATTCAAGATCGACGACGTATACAAATACGAACTGGACAAAACCGGTGCCGCATCCGAAGCGGCTTACGGCGCCTCGGGAGGGGATGTCGGCGCAGCATTATCGGAGTACATGCGCCATGATTCCGACGACCTCATACTGATAGCCTCTGCGTTTGATGAGGAGATCAAGGTCTTTACGGAAAACGACAAGGCCGCCATGGCGAAATTCAGGAAAATTCTCGATATGGGTTTCATTCTCGTGATGGCGCTTTGGCCTTCCCTTATCGTCGTATTCATACTTGTGGCCCGGAAAGAAAAAAAGCGCTATTTGAGGAACGCCTTCAGAGGGTCGGTGGCGGGCTTTGCTTTCATTTTCGCGCTCGTTATGGCTTTTGCCAATTCGCAGGGGATCAGAAACAGGTTCGTGTCGGGATTGCTCAGGATATCCTTTTCGGAGGACGACGCTCTGCCGCAGCTGTTTTCCTCCTCGTTCCCGCTTTCAGCCGGTGTGATCATCAGCATCATAGCCTTTGTGATTTTCGCCATATTGTTTTATTTCACGCATCGCTTTTACCGCGAGACGAATATCTACAGATACAAAAGGGATCTGTGAACCACAGGAAAAAGTGACGCGGAGAATGGGGCGGAGTCGTTACAGACATACGCCAGAGATTTGCAGCCCGAGCCTCGCTTGCTGAGACTCCGCTTCGTGCTACGATGTGCGCACTCACTCCGCTCAGACGGCGCGAGGCTCGGGCTGCAAATCTCACACACAACTGCTGGATAAATCCGGGTCAAATCCTAAACATTTAAAGAAAATCCAACCGTGTGAACTGTAACGGGTGAAGCTCCGGGGTTTCTTTTATAGCTTTGATATCCTTGAACGAAGGTACGCCGAGTGATATCATTACCCTTGCCCTCGCAAAAAACAAGTTTCATGTTCCGGCGATGTGGTAGATTAATGAGGAGAAATATTATCATTGGATAGTACGGAGGTAGCACAATGGCAGAACTTAAAGGATCAAAGACAGAGCAAAACCTGAAAGCAGCATTTGCGGGAGAGTCCGAAGCGAGAAACAAATACACTTTCTACGCTTCAAAGGCGGCTAAGGAAGGGTATCGCCAGATCTCAAATATTTTTACTGAGACGGCAAACAATGAAAAAGAGCATGCCGAGCTCTGGTTCAAATATTTCCACGGGATTGGGACGACTTCCGAGAACCTCGGCGATGCGGCTGCCGGGGAGCACTACGAGTGGACGACCATGTACAAGGAGTTTGCCGAAGTGGCGAGGGAGGAAGGCTTCACCGCTATCGCCCTTGAGATGGAGAATGTCGCAAAGGTCGAAGCCCATCACGAGGCGAGATACCTCAAACTGAAAGACAACGTCGAGACCGGCAAGGTATTCGAAAGGGATACGCCCGTCAAGTGGAAGTGCGGGAACTGTGGCTTTGTCTACGAAGGCACCAAAGCCGTAGAGGAATGCCCCGCCTGCAAACACGCCAAGGCGTATTTCGAACTTTATACTGAGGCTTATTAGAAGCTGAAGCACAGCATCAGCTTCAGGGCACAGGCAAAAAAGAGACAAATACAGAAACAAAAATGGGACAGAAGAACTGTCCCGTTTTTGTTTCGCGCGGTTCATCCTCTTTCCTGTGGGGGAATGTCATGCCACGAAAGACGAGGCCCCTTTGTGGTCGGCAACACATCGCGCCAGTCCGCAAGCTTTCGGCCTATATAGTGAAGTGCAAAACCTGATAGCCCATATTTGGGTCACAGCTGGCATCGCCTGCATAAGCTAAAAAGTCGCTAAACATATAGCCTTCCTGGTCATAAGCGCTCATGCCATATGTGACAATTACCGCAGGGTTGCCGCTCGAAACGCCTTCAGGATAACACACAAATTCGTAAGCAGGCGCGTTAAGTATATTGTAAGAAGGGTCGTCGGGAGCGACGAAATATACACCCCAAATACCATTCTCGTTCGAAACAGGTATAGGTTTGGGATATACGCCTCCCATCAGCTCCGAAGCGAGCTTATAATACATATGCCCTTCATCCTCCCCAAAATCAGCTTTGGAAATCGTTACGACGCTTAATTCTTTATAATTGTTGAAAGGATCTCCAACCGTAAGATAATCGGCATTGTCTTCAGGAAGCCCCTTGCCAAAAGTGCCTTCGGCGTAAGCAATATCAATCACAGACCGCAGGGCAACAACTGTATTTCGTGCATCCGATATCCATTGCCTGTCCTGAGCCTTGTCTATATACCCAGTCAGCGCGGGCACGCCTATAGCCGCGAGTACCGCTATGATGACGATGACGACTATGACCTCGACGAGGGTGAAGCCTGCGGTTTCTCTCCCATATTTTCTTGAATGGATAAGCGGGCTTAATTTAGAGGATTGCCCCCCCCCGTTTTTGGATGGTTTGCTGATTTAGATGTGCGCATTTCCTTTTCCTTTCGCTGTATCGTTTGCTTCACACAATTACTCGCCAATATGCTGCGGCTCGAATGATATGTTATCAGATTCATACCCGGTCAGTCATGAAATAAACAAAAAATATTAAGACAAAAGAGGGACGGTGGCAACATAAATTTTTTTGGGTTGACTATCGGTATATATTCTCAGAAATGGAGCTTTGTGTCAGCAGCTCCGACTATTCGACGACAATGCTTGAGGTTGCGGAAAACAATCTAAAAAAATACGGAAAAATGATACCGCTATGCCAATGTGATTTCAGATATTTTTTATTTTTTTACGCGACAAAAGGAATTGGCCCCTCTTTTAAGCAGAATGTTGGGCAACATATAAGGAACGCTTTCAAGGACGGCGAGCTTGCCCGGGAAGTGGTTGTAAAGAAATTCTTTACAACCACTCAGCATGTTGCCGCCGGTAGAAGGCATTTTCTGCGATGGCAAAATCTTCGATGCTTACGCTTTTGCAGCCAACCTGACAAAAAAAGCGAAGAAAAGAATCATACTGCTCGACAACTACGTCGACGAAACAGTGCTGTTACTCCTGTCAAAACGCAAGGCGAAAGTGAGCGCGGAGGCGCACGAGATTGATACGCATGGATCCGACTTGTGGAGCTTCAAAACCGAGAAATGCCGTGCGGAGCAAATCACGTGAGAAAGCGAGAGGCAAAATGGAGTAGCCATATGAAATATTTTTTGTTTATTTTATGACTAACCGGGTATGAATCTGATAACATGTCGTATCGAGCCGCGACATATTGGCGAGCAATTGTTTGAAGCAAACGATACAGTGAAAGGAAAAGGAAATGCGCCATTTAAATCA
>JAISAW010000035.1 GCA_031266515.1 Eubacteriales Family XIII. Incertae Sedis bacterium | reverse complement strand
AAAGCGGGGGAGTGTTCAGGCGTCAGAAGGAGAAAGACGATGAAAGTGAGAGCTTCGGTAAAACCGATATGTGAGAAATGCAAGATCATCAAGCGCAAAGGCCGCGTGATGGTCATCTGCGAGAACCCAAAGCACAAGCAAAAGCAGGGTTAGCGCACGTATACGTCAATCAGGGCATTGTTGGTGCGGCTCAGCTTTACTGCCGGGAGGCAGAGAGGCTTACCTGCAAAGGCCTTTGAAATATTATGATGATGAAGGATGCAAAACAAAGGAAATCAGGAGGATAATATATGGCTCGTATAGCCGGTGTGGACCTTCCGAGGGAAAAGAGAATTGAAATCGGTTTGACCTATATCTTCGGTATCGGTCGCAGGACCGCAGGAGAGATACTCGAAAAGGCGGGAGTGGATCCCGACATCAGAGTGCGTGACCTTTCGGAAGAAGAAGCAGGCAAGATCAGGAAAATCATCGACTCCGAATACAGCGTCGAAGGCGATCTGAGAAGAGACGTCAGTCTCAACATCAAAAGACTGATGGAAATCGGATGCTACCGCGGTATCCGTCACAGAAGAGGCCTCCCTGTCAGAGGGCAAAACACCAAAACCAACGCGCGTACGCGCAAGGGCCCGAAAAAGACAGTCGGCAGGAAGAAGAAGGGCGATTAGGAGGAAGGTGAATCATGGCACAGGCCAATAGATCGGGAAGAAAAAAGAGGAAAGAGCGCAAAAATATAGAAAGAGGGCAGGCGCATATCCAGGCTTCTTTCAACAACACGCTTGTCACCCTCACGGACCAGAGCGGGAACGCTATCAGCTGGTCCAGCGCAGGTTCACTCGGCTTCAAAGGTTCGCGCAAATCAACGCCGTTTGCCGCGCAGATGGCCTCGGAGAAGGCGGCAAAAGCCGCAGTCGACCAGGGGCTGAAAAATGTTGAAGTTTACGTCAAAGGCCCGGGGTCAGGCAGGGAAGCCGCGATCAGGGCGCTCCAGACGGCAGGTCTTGAAATAACCCTTATTAAGGATATCACGCCGATACCGCACAATGGTTGCAGACCTCCGAAGAGAAGAAGGGTATAGGAGGAAGCAAGGTGGCAAGATACACAGGCAGCTCCTGCAGACTCTGCAGAAGAGAAGGGCAAAAATTATTTCTGAAAGGCGACCGCTGTTACTCGCCCAAATGCGCGTTGGAGAGAAGGGCCTATGCGCCCGGCCAGCACGGGCAGGGAAGGAAAAAGACTTCCGACTACGGGCTGCAGCTCAGGGAGAAACAAAAGGCAAAGAGGTACTACGGCCTGCTCGAAAAGCAGTTTCGCAACACCTTTGACAAGGCAGCCAGAAAGAAGGGCATCACGGGCGACAACCTGCTCATAATGCTTGAAAGCAGGCTTGACAATGTCGTTTTCAGGCTTGGGTTCGCATCATCGAGAAAGGAAGCGAGGCAGCTCGTAAACCACGGGCACTTTACCGTCAATGGGCGGAAGGTCGACATCCCGTCATACGAGGTTTCCCCCGGAGCGCTGATAGCGGTAAAGCAAAAGAGCCAAAAATCACCGAAATTCTCTGAGATCAGAGAGATGCAGATCAGTGTGCCTGATTGGCTTTCGGTCGATGTGAACAAACTTGAAGGCACGGTCCTGGCGTTGCCAGGCAGAGAGCAGATAGATACGCCGGTAGCGGAACATCTTATCGTCGAGCTGTATTCGAAGTAAAGGCTGGCCTTTGAATGCCATGCTATCATGTTATTACACCGGCAACAGATATAAGGAGGAAAAATCGTGATCGAGATTGAAAGGCCGACAATCAAGATAGAGTCTCAGGAAAACGATACCAAATACGGGAAGTTTGTAGTCGAACCGCTCGAGAGGGGCTACGGCACGACCCTCGGCAATACCCTCAGGCGGATACTCCTCAGTTCGCTGCCGGGCAGCGCAGTGACTTCGGTGAAGATCGAAGGCATCATGCACGAGTTTTCGACCATTCCCGGTGTGAAAGAGGATGTGACGGAGATCGTGCTGAACCTGAAGCGTCTGGCGGTGAGGGTCGAGTCCGAAGAGGAAAAGACAGTCGTCATCGACGTCAAGGGCCCGATGGAAGTCACGGCGGGCGATATCAGGGAAAACGCCGAAGTGGAGATCGTCAGCAAGGATCTTCATATAGCCACTATTGAAGACGGGGCTTCACTCTATATGGAAATAAACCTGGCGCGCGGCCGTGGCTATGTGTCCGCAGACCAGAACAAGACCGAAAGCACCCCGATCGGCGTCATCCCTGTAGACTCGATCTACACCCCTGTCTCAAAGGTGAATTTCTCCGTGGAGAACACTCGCGTGGGGCAGGTCACCGACTACGACAAATTGACCCTTGAAGTCTGGACTGACGGAAGCGTCATCCCAAGCGAGAGCGTCGCCATCGGCGCAAAGATCATGAAAGAGCATCTCGACCTGTTCATAGGCCTCTATGGCAGCGCCGAGGGCATCGACATCATGGTTGAAAAAGAAGAGAGCCAGAAGGAAAAAGCGCTGGAAATGCCGATCGAAGAGCTTGAGCTTTCGGTGCGTTCCTTCAATTGCCTGAAGAGGGCCGGCATCAATACGGTAGAGGAGCTTACGAGGAAAAGCGAAGAGGACATGATGCAGGTCAGGAACCTCGGGAAAAAATCGCTTGAAGAGGTGAAGGAAAAGCTCGCCGACCTCAGGCTCCATCTCAGAGACAGTTTTGAATAGGAAAGGAGGAGGGAATGTCCGGTTACAGAAAGCTGGGTAGAGACTCGGCGCATAGAAAAGCCATGCTGAGAAACCTGGTGACGGATCTTCTCCGTGAAGGAAGGATCACAACCACAGAAACCCGCGCGAAAGAAGCGAGGAGAATGGCTGAGAAGATGATCACTCTCGGCAAGAAGAATACTCTGCACACGCGCAGGCAGGCTTTGGGCTACGTCCTGAGCGAAGATGTGGTGACAAGGCTTTTTGAAAAAATCGCGCCGGCATACGAGGGCAGGGAAGGCGGCTATACCCGCATCCTTAAGCTCGGCCCCAGAAGGGGCGACGGCGCCGAAGAGGTATTTTTGGAACTCGTTGATTATCAAAAAATATAGGGAAGCGCCAAATCGGCGGTGAATACGTGCGGCATAGTTTTAATCAGCGTTTCCATAACATTGTAGAGACGGAAGATCTGGTATTCAGATACGAAGGCGGCGGGCCATCCGCCGCCATTTTTGGCTTGTCCGTGGGTATTGAGAAAGGCAGCTTCACGGCTGTGATCGGGCGCAATGGCTCAGGGAAATCCACTTTTGCGAGGCTTATCAACGCCCTGTTGCTGCCGAGCGACGGCACTGTGGTCGTCGGCGGCTACGACACCAGGGACGAATCGACAGTATGGGAGGTGCGCCGCCTTGCCGGCATGGTATTCCAAAACCCCGACAACCAACTCGTGTCTTCAGTGGTGAAGGATGATATAGCCTTCGGCCCCGAAAACCTGGGGCTTCCCCGGGATGAAATCGTAAAGAGAGTGGATAGTTCACTGAAAGCCGTAGATATGTACGAACACAGGAATATGGCGCCCCACCTGCTCTCAGGAGGCCAGAAACAGCGGATCGCCATCGCGGGCGTCCTTGCGATGGAGCCGGAGGTCGTCATCTTCGACGAACCCACGGCCATGCTTGACCCCAAAGGCAGAAAAGAAGTGATAGACCTCGCTTCTGAGTTGAACGAAAAGGGCATCACTATCATTCTCATCACGCATTTCATGGAAGAGGCGCTCAGGGCGGACAGGGTCATAATCCTCGGAAACGGCGCCCTTGTGATGGACGGCCCGCCAAGCGAGATATTTTCGAAAGCAGAGGAGATACGAAAATTCGGGCTGAAACTGCCTTTCGTCATAGAGCTTGGCGAGGAGCTGCGAAAAAGGGGCCTTGATATCCCGAGAGGCATAGTGGACGACGAAGAGCTTGCGGAGGCGATATGCAGGTTTCTGTGAGGGGGTTGACCCAGACTTTCAATAAAGGGCTTGCCTACGAGACGACAGCCGTGGATGATGTCAGCTTCGACATTGACGGGGGCGAGTTCGTCGCGATAGTGGGGCATACGGGCAGCGGCAAAACGACTTTGGTGCAGCATCTGAACGGCCTGCTCCGCCCGACTTCCGGCACCATCACCCTGGCGGGCGTGGATATATCGGCAAAGACCCCGGAAGCCATGGATATGAGAAAGAGGATAGGCATGGTATTCCAGTATCCGGAATACCAGCTTTTCGAGGAAACGAACTACAAGGACGTGGCATTCGGCCCAAAAAACATGGGCCTTGACGAGAGGGAGACAGATCTGCGCGTACGCGAAGCGTTCTCCCTGCTCGGGCTTGATTTCGCAGAGCTTTCGGGCAAATCCCCCTACGAGCTGTCGGGCGGGCAGAAACGGATGATGGCCATGGCAGGGGTGGTGGCGATGAAGCCGGATATTTTCATACTCGATGAACCTACTGCGGGGCTTGACCCGAAAGCGCACGATTCCGTTCTCGAAATAGTGCGCTCGCTCAGGGAGCGGACAGGAAGCACAGTCATCATCATTTCGCACAATATGGACGACGTGGCGAGGTTTGCCGGCCGCATCATGGTGATGTCCGACGGAAAGCTCATAGCCGACGGCACACCGGCGGAAGTCTTCGCAGACGTAGCCATGATAGAG
>JAISAW010000096.1 GCA_031266515.1 Eubacteriales Family XIII. Incertae Sedis bacterium | reverse complement strand
CATTCCTGTAGATATTGGCAAACGCGACGTAAAGGCCCTCCGGATGTCCGCAGGGCAAACGGTTTTGCCCTGCGGCTTTTTCCGTCAGGTAGCCGCACCCTCTCGAAAGTATCTGTCTGGCCTGCCCTCTCGGCGTGTATGAAAGGAAGTCGGGTTTTTCCTGTTCCCACTCAAGCGCCCCCTCCGTGCCGTAGATGCGCACCACGAGGCCGTTCAGCCTCCCCGCCGCGATCTGCGAGCACCAGTAAGCGCCGTTCACGCCGCCTTCGTACTCAGTTATGATATTCGCGTTCAAGTCGAGCTCATGCCCGTACCTGTTTATGGTGGCGAGAAGCCTCTTGATCCTGAGCCCGGTGATGTAGTGCACAGTCGCTTCGATATGTGTGCCTATGTCCCCGACGCTGTTGCTGATGCCCGACTTGCTCGGGTCTGTCCTCCAGACCGAAAGGTTTTTCGCATTCCCCTTGTTTTCCGGCGAGAGCTCGTCAAGCAGCCAGTCCTGCGCATACTCCGCGTTGACCGCGGCTATTTCCCCGATCTTCCCCTCGGCCACCATCTCTTTTGCCACCTTCACCATGTCGTAGCCGGTGTATGTGTAGGTGACTGCAAAGATGAGGTTTTTTTCCTTTGCTAGCGCGTAGAGCTCCTCCGCTTCAGCCACTTCAAAACAAAGCGGTTTTTCGCAGACGACATTTATGCCCTTTGCCAAAAAAGTTTTCGCTATCTCGTAGTGGGTGTTGTTTGGCGTAGTTATGATCGCCAAATCGATGCCATCTCCGTTTGCCGCTTCCTTTTCCGCCATCTCTGCGTAAGTGGCATAGGTGCGGGCCTCGTCTATGGAGTAGGCTTCGGCTGTCTCTTTGTTTTTTGCCGCATCGCTTGAAAAGCAACCCGCTACCAATTTTGCCCTTGTGTCAAAGGCCATGGCCTTGCGGTGCACTTCGCCGATGAAGGCGTTTAAATGCCCGCCGACCATTCCACATTTCAACATGATTGCCATAGCGCTCTCCTTTAATTCGTACCCATAGATTCGTCGAATTTGATATCGGACGGCTTGAAATCGACTTTTCTCACAAAAGCCGCCGCCTCTGTCGCTCCATCCACACGGTCCATCCCGCTGTCTTCCCATTCGACCGAGAGAGGGCCGTCGTAGCCGTAAGCGTTCAGCACCCTTATTATCTCCTCGAAGTCAACCTGTCCGTGGCCGAGCGAGCGGAAGTTCCACCCTCTCCTGAGATCGCCGAAGTCGATGTGCGAGCCGAGCAGGCCGCTGCGCCCGTCAAGCGTGACCGCAGCATCTTTCATATGCACATGGTAAAGCCGTCCGAGCTCGCAGATATCCTTCAGGAACAGGTGGGGCGTGACGCCCTGCCAAAACAGATGGCTCGGATCGAAATTGATCCCAAACTCCGGGTAGTCCCTGAATTTTTCGAGCAGCCTGATCGTCGAATAGTAATCAAAGGCTATCTCTCCGGGGTGGACTTCAAGCGCGAACTTCATATCGTGCTTGCGATACTCTTCCATTATAGGGGCCCACAGGTCGTAGATCTCCTGGAAACCCGCCTCGACCATCTCCTCTGTGGTCTGAGGGAATGAATACAGATACTTCCATATCGGCGAACCGACAAAGCCCGTGACTACCGTAGCGCCCATTTTCTTTGCAAACGCCGGGGACGCCATCATCTGCCTGACCGCCCACTCCCTTATGGCCTTCGGATCGTCTGCATACTCCGCAGGCGCAAAGCCGTTCAGCCTCGGATCCGGGGCGTCGCCTACGCACTGTCCGACGATATGTGTGCCGATGGCTTTGCAGACGAGGCCGTATTTGCCCAGCGTGCCTTTAAGGCTCTGCACATAAGCGTCGTCCACCGCGCCTTTTTCGACATCCACGCCCTTGCCCCATACGGCAAGTTCCACTCCGTCGTAGCCCATCTTGCTGACAAGCGCGCACAACTCCTCAAATTCGAGATCCGCCCATTGCCCTGTGAAAATTGTTACCGGTCTGCCCATAACTGGTCCTCCTTTTCTCCGCCGCTTTCCCCTCTCGAAACCGGCTGTGATGATTGTTCGTATACCGCCTTCGTCACATCGACGAGTGCGGCAGCTTCACGGTGTTCTCCGTGTAGTTATTGACCTTCGCCGGGCGCTTGCCGTTCAGCAGGAAGTCATACAGCAGCTCTATCATGTCGGCGCCCTGCCGGTATGGCTGCTGGGTGACTATCGCCTGTATCGTGCCGTCGCCCAGGTATTTTTTCAGCGGGTTGTAGTCGTCCACCACTATTATCTTGATCTTCCTCCCTGATTCCTTGACCGCCTTTATGCCGCCTTCCGCGCCCGCCGCGCAAAAATAGATGACGTCGGGAAGAGTGTCTTCAATAAGCTTCTTCGTGACGTCATATGAGATCTCGTTGTCGTCGTTGTTCTCGGCTATCCCCGCTATTTCGATCCCCTTGCCTTTTGCGACGACTTCTTTGAACCCTTCGATCCGCTGATTGTGCCCCCGCATCTTGAAGCTGCCGGTGACTATGGCAACTTTACCCCCTTCGGGCAGCGACAAAATAGCTATGTCCCCGCTGACCCTGCCGCTGTTCTTGTAGTCGCAGCCGATGAACGCCATCTTTGCGTCGGTCTTGATGTCCTGGTTTATCATCACGACAGGGATATCCTCTATCTCTGAAAGCCTTTTGCGCATCGGCTTGGTGTCTATCGGGGTTATCGCAAGCGCGGCGGGGCTGAGCCTCAGCATTTCGTCGAGCGCCATAAGCTGCTCGCTTTCGTTATAGCCTTTTATCTCGGTGATACGGACTTCAAGCCCGTAATGGCTGTACTTGTCCGCGGTCTCGCGTATCCCGCGGATGACTTCGTCAAAAAACCTGTTTCCCTTTGAATTCATGATCACGCCTATAAGATGGCCGTGGCCCCCTCTGAGCAGGGCCCTTGCAAAAGGGTTGGTGCGATAATTGTTCCGTTCGGCAATCTCAATGACACGTTTCTCAACCTCGGCTTTTACCTTGCCCCTCTTGTTGAGAACCCTGTCCACAGTGCCTCTGGAAGTCCCCGCCAGTTCCGCAATTTCTTTGATAGTTATCACATCAACCTCTCAAAGCACACTTACGATTATAAACTGTCTTCTTACCTGCATATCGTACTGTGCACCTGCACACTCAGATAATAATTTGCCAGCTTTTCTTTGTCAATCTCACCGTGCTTTAAAAAATATATTTGTTCTATTCTGAATATTCATTCAATTCACGCTTTTGCCGTTCCCGATACTCTCTGAGCAAGTTATAGAGCTTTTCGGGCAGTGCTGAGGGGGAGCTGAGCGCTTCGAAATTTTTCGTGATCGAGGGCGCGGACGACGTGCCTATATTGATGTGGTTCATAAAGACATTCGCAGGAAGAGAGGCGACAAGGTCCGAAGCCTGCGCGGTATCGCCGAAGGCGCCGTCGCTGACGATGAGGACGATGGTGTCCCTCCCGCTCTTCTCAGCGGCGTCTTTGACGTTCCTGAGCGCCTTGGTGATCAGTGTGCTGCCGCTTGCGGGGTAGCGGAGGTTCACGAATGCCCTGCCCTTTTGCTTCGGCGTCACGCTGTTTGTCAGAGTGGCGATCTCCACCGCATCCGCGCCGAAGACCTGCAGCCCGGCCCTTACGTCCGGCTTCTTGTAAGACGCCCCTTCCGTCTCGGCTTTGTATTTGGCGAGGTCGAGCCCTTCGAGCAGGCACAGGGCTGTGTCCGCAGCGCACTGGGCGCTGTCGCCTTGCATGGAGCTGCTCACATCGAGCAGCAGCTGGAAATCGAGCCCTCCAAACTCGATGCCCTGCCTCGCGCTTTTCCTTTCGACGGGCTGCCATATCTTTTGCGGGCGTCCCGTCTCAGACTGTATGAAGAATTCCAGGGCGGCGTTCGGGTGAATCCTTCGCCCCCGGTCAGCCCTGCGCGCTTTGTATCTGGGGCTGAGGATCTCCTCTTCAGGCGCGGTGATCTCAAGCATCACTTCCGACACTTCGTCTATAGTCTTCGAGTTGCGCTTCAGCGCGTCGAAGTAGTCCTCGGCTTCGCCTGTCTTGAGGGTGAGCTCCGCCGCGATCCTCCCCGCTTCAATGCGTCTCTTTTCGTTGCTCTCTTCAGTCTCTTCCTCGTCCATCGATATTTGCTGCAGAGCCAGGGCCTGCTGCTCGGACAGTTTTTTCTCGCGGAAGGAATCGGCTATCTGCTGCGACAGGGAATCTTCGTTTCCGTCCTCCTGCCCACTGTCAAGGTCGAGGATGTCCGCCAGTTCGGAGTAGACGTCTTTTTCTTCATTTACGCCCTCTTCCATCTCCCCGTCTTCTGAGGGCGTCTGCCGGTCACCGCCGTCTTCGCCCATGCTGCCGCCCTCCTGCCGCTCTTCGCCCTCCGCCTGCATATCAAGCGCGAAGAGGCGCTCGTAGGCAGGCTTTACATATTTCTCGGCGAGGGCCCTTCTCTCCTTGAGGGTCGTGGCAGGGTCCGCAAGTATCTCAAGGACGTCATAGACCCTGCCGTCCAGGGGTTTCGCGCGGAGGTCGTCTATTTCGGAAATCGCCGCCGGGTCCGCCAGGATATCAGGAGAGCTTTCCGCGAGAGTGAGCCTGAGAGCCTGCATGAACTGGACGTGCAGGGGGTAGCCTTCAAGGCTATGAGGGAAATAGCCCCTGTATATCCTGTCCATCCATATCCTGAAAAAAGGGATCCTCCTGTTTTGGTGGTCTATCACCGCGTTGTCTATCATGTCGTCAAAAAACTCGCTCTCAGGCGTCTGCGAGGAACGCAGCCTGAACTGGTGCTCGATGTAGTCTTTCGCGTGTTTTATCTCGTGGCTCACTGTGTATATCAGCAGGACATCGAGCGGCGTCCCAGATGGGCCGTCTGGCGAGTTCACATGCATCTCTTTCACCCTGTCCAGGTCTATCCCTATTTCGACGCCTGAAGCCGTCGCCTTTGAAAACGATTCCTCGCCTGATTCCGCTTTCACTTCCGCGCCCGAAAGCCCGTTTATCATGCACACGCTCGTGATGATTTCCGATAGGCTTTTATTGTCCGCCTGCGGCGGGGTTGTTGATCGTCCGTCCATATTCTCCATCCTGCGGGGTGACTGTTCACATACGCCGGAGATTTTTAGCCTTAGTCTCGCTTGCTGCGGGTCGGGCGCGGAGATAATTCAATTTATTTGAAAATAAACCCGCCCTGATATATTATTACAATGTTATGAAAATAGACAAGAAAAATTCCGGCTCATCCAAAAACCAGCCTCCTGAGGAGGACGGCATTCAAGGCGTCAGCCCAGCTGCGGACTACCTCCGCGCGCTTCGGGGCCTTGGGTATCTGAAAAGCGGGGATGCAAGCGCCGAAAGCCTGCGCCGCCTCGGAGGGCTGGGCGACGAACTGGCGGAGCGCCTGCGCCTGCGCGCGATCGAAGAATTTGATATGTACGAGGAGAACTCCGCTGCGTTTGGGCAGGCCTCAGCCATAGCGGGCGTTGGACTGTCGCTGCTTAGCGCGAGGATCAGGCTGTGGACGGCGATGGGCGAAGCGACAAGGTCAGGCCGCAGCTTTACGGACGAAGAGCTCGCTTTCCATGAAAACACGATCGAGAAGAAGGCAGCCGCATATGACAAGGCTGTCGCAGATGCAGACCCGGAAGCGGCGCTGCTTGCCGTGACAAAGATCGACCGGGCCACGCTGCTGAACTACGGCCTGCTGTTTGACGACGACATGATAGCTGCCGTTGACAGGATGATGGGAGGGCTGATGGAAGGCAGGCCAATCCTTCTCGTCGGCGACAAGGGCATCGCCAAGACACAGGTCGCGAAGTTTGCCTCATCCCTCTCAGGATACGAGCCGCTCATCCTTTCAGGACACGGGGATATGATGGACGACGAGCTGATCGGCAAAAAAGACCAGGACAGGGACGACCCCCGGAAACTTTATTTCCATGAAGGAAAACTTATTCAAGCCATGCGGCAGGGGCGCCCGATCATATTTGATGAAATCAACTACGTGGATCCCCAGGTGCTCGCACGGCTCCAAGACATCCTGCTGCTAAGGCCGGGGCAGACCATCATAGTCCAGGAGGACGGCGAAGGCCCCCTTTCTGTCAGCCCGGGGTTCGTGGTATTTGCAACGGCAAACGAAGCCTCGGAAAGGTACAGGAGCCGATTCACACTCGATGTGGCGCTGAGAGACCGGTTCAGCATAATACGCCGCGACTATCCGGAGATACGGCTCACGAAAGAGCCTCACACATATATCCCGAAGACGATGATGCGCCTCGCCCTCGCAAGCGCCGCAAACGGCTTCGGGGCGATAGGCAGGCATACGGACGCGGGCGAGATAGAGAGCCTGGCGAGGCTTGCCTTCGTCACACAGTATCTGTACTCGATACCGGCGGACTCCATCCCATCGGAATTCAAATCCGGGACGAGCGTGGTCATCGACCAAAAACCGATAATGACAAACTGCGTCACGCCGAGGAAGATGAGCGAGATCATATCCATCGCTGCAGGCGGCAACAATCCGGGGGTGACGCTGGGCGCACTCATAGACGAAACGCTTCTGGCCCTGGACGAATACGGCGACGCAAACCTGAGGCTGGCGCGCATGGCGTACAGGCTGCTCTCAGTCGGCGGCGTTTCAGGCGGGGAAGCCGCGGGCTTAAGCGGCGAGGCCATTGCCGCCCTGCTCGAAGGCAGCGCGGCGCGTTCCAAACCCAGGGCTTCCGACATACTGGGAGCCGAAGCCTACGAGCAAGGCGACATGTCGCTGCTTTCAGGCTTTGAGAACAAAGGTTTCATGGGAGTCGGCGAAGAGGCGTCGGCGCCGGGCAAAGACGCTGATTCCCTGAAAGGGTTCCTGGCCGATGAATTCGGGCCTCCTGACGTATAGGCTGGCTCTCACCCATGTGGATATGGGGTGGTTCCTCCCCGACCCTGATGCGGAGAGCGGCGACGCAATAGCAAAGGCCCGGCATATGCGCGCAGCCATCCTGTCGGGAAACCGTGACGCTGCGGCATCGTTTGCAAAAAACCTGACACACATCCTGAAGCCGCCCGTCGAGACATTGCTCGAATCAAGCACGAAGGCCTGCCTGCACATGGAGCCCTACCTCTCACCTCCAGCCGAAAGCAGCCTCGTGAACGCAGGCTTCCTGTCCGTGATAGAGGGCTATGACCGCCTGAACAAAATTGCAGCTTCCTGCAGAGAAGCCGGCGAAGAGGTGCCCTACACAACAGCAGAGAGCATGAACTACAGGTATGACCTGAAAAACAACACCTTCATCAACTGGGGAAGCTCAATGGTGATCGGCCTGAACAAGTACATGCCAAACAGGAAAGCTTTTCAGGTCAGAGGCATGGTAAAAGGAAATCTCCCTGTAGAAATCGAATATTCCGGCAAGCTGGTCGGCGACGATGAAAACAGGTTTTTCGAACCCGGACTCTACCTCGCGGGTATGATCGGCCGAGACCTCCTGAAAAAAACCATTGAAATAGTTTCAAAGACGAACAAGACAAAGGGGATCAGAAGCCTGCGCCTTTCATTTGCCCAAATCGACCCAATAGCCTATATCAGCATCAATGCCATGCGGAGAGCCGAGGGCAAGCCCCATCTCGACAGGAGCACCTGCACCATTTTCACGGCGCTGCCATATGACACGTTCGGCGGCGGGCCTTACCCGAGGCACAGGGCCGTCTCCCGCGCAGGGCGCATTGAGTTTGACAGCTGGAGCATGGCGGTCTACCCGGGGACGGGAACGAGGTTTACGGTGGGCGCAGATGAATAGGACACTTTAAGAAAATTGTAAGAAACATCCCCGGCTTTTGGTAAGATTGAGTCTGTAGTATCTGCGCATACCGGCAATAGGGCCGGCTATGCGGCCGATGGGTGGCAGCGTACTGTACTGTTTTCGGATTTGATGCGGATCAGTGTGGTCTGGCGTTCTTCGGCGATGCGTATGGGAACGGAGTTTCGGGTGTACAACATTCTCGTGGTCGACGACGACAGGGAGATAGCAAACGCGATCGAGATATACCTCACAGCTGAAGGATACCGCGTCCGCAAAGCGCATGACGGGGAGGAGGCGCTGCAGGCAGCGTCCTCCGAGGATATCCAGCTCATCATCATGGACATAATGATGCCGAAAATGGACGGCATGAGGGCGACCATGAAGATCCGCGAGAGCAGGAACATCCCTATCATCATGCTATCTGCGAAGTCGGAGGATTACGATAAGGTCACGGGGCTGAACATCGGCGCAGACGACTATGTGACGAAGCCTTTCAACCCACTCGAACTCAATGCGCGGGTGCGCTCTCTCATCAGGCGTTACGCAGACCTCGGAGGCATGGAGAAGAAGACCGGGGTCTACAAGACCGGCGGACTCTGTGTGGACGACGAAGGGAAGACTGTGACGCTGGACGGGGAGCAAGTGGCATGTACGCCCATTGAATTCGGGATACTCAGGCTGCTCGCGAAAAACGCGGGCAAGGTTTTTTCCATGGAGCAAATCTATGAAGCCGTATGGGACGAACCCTCTTACAGCCCCGAAAATACCGTTGCCGTGCACGTCAGGAGGATACGGGAAAAGATTGAAATCGATCCCCGGAATCCCAGATACTTAAAGGTGGTGTGGGGCATTGGATACAAAATCGAAAAAATTAGCTGACAGGTTTTCAGCGCGGCTGATAGCCTTCATCCTCGTGGTGGCGCTCATCTCGGGGGCGGCAGGGCTTGCAGCCGTCGGCCACTCCAGGCTGTCTCGTTTGGAATATGAATCAGGCTCGGGGTATGTGAGCGCGCCTGACATCTTCTTCAACGAATCATATTTTGAAACAGATAATTTCCGCACGAAAGCAAACATAGACAGTTCGCAGCTCACGGCCCTCTATGGAGCCTTCGGCGGCCAGGATCCGCGGGATCCTTCTTACCTCTCTGAAGAAGACGCGGAAGTTCTACAGGCTTATGAGAGTGATGAACTGAATATCTACCAACAGATATCAAACGTCATTTTAGATGAATCCTATGAATGGTATTGGGACTTTTCGGGATGGGCTTCCGTCAGCGGTGCGGCGACGACGAGTGACGGGGCCGTTGCGGATGGCACGGCTGCGGAAAGCGTCCAGCCCGACGCGACGGGCGGCAACTCAACTGCGGAAACCACCCAAGCAGGCGTAGATGGAGATCCCCTGACGCGCGACATCGGTGCCATCCGGTCAAGGATGAGAGATTTTGGTGCCGTTGAAACCCTTTACTGGGATCCGGCAAACTATCGCACTGTACTTGCGGGCGGCGAATTTTTGTCATCCATGTCTATGCTCGACACCCCGATACCTTTTGACATTGCGGCCATGATCGCAGACCCGGCCCTCGTCAAAGGGGAAAGCCTGAGCTACGTAAATGACGAGGCAGTAATACAGCCTATGCCGGCGGATTTTTACGCGACAGGCGTCAAGGAAGCGTTTGAAAGACTCTATGCTGACCAGCTCGCGAAGGTGCGTGATTTTATTGACAGCAACCGAAAAAGCAGCTACGGGCAGGTACTGGAAGAGCTTGATGAGAGCGGGCTGTCTTACTTTGTTGGCGACGGCAACGCGTCCATCACCAATGTGCAGCTGGGCAAAGACGGCTATCCCGCCGACACCTCCGTATTCTTTTCCGCACCTGCCTGGTTTTCCTTTACTGACGGGAAAGCGGAAGGGTCGCCCGAAAATGCATGGGGGTCCATTGGCAGGAATAACCCGGATGTACTCTCCGAAGAGACTTCGCTCTTCCTCTCGTATGACGAAGAAGCTATCGCTGACGCGACGGGGCACTTGGACGAGGCGAGGGGTATCGCGGGGCACTATTTCATTCCGGCGCTCATCTGCATTGCGGCTGCACTGTTGCTGCTGATATTTCTCATCATAGTTGCAGGGAAGAAGCGAGCGGACGGTACGCGGAAACTATACGCAGTGGACAGGATACCCGTTGAGATCAGTATCGGCGTCCTCCTGTTTGTGGAATTCATCGCAAGCCATGTCGCCATGGATATCTACTACGGGTTCAGTGGCAACGAAGGGTTTATCGATCTTGACTTCGGCTCCGGGTACACGATCCTGTGGTTTGCCCTGCTGACCGGCGTTATCGCATTCGGAGCCATGCTCGCGCTCGGGTTCCTGCTCTCGACCATCCGGAATCTGAAGGCACGGCTGCTCCTGAAGCGGTCGCTAATTTGGAATCTGCTCCATCTGGCCTTCCGGGCGGCGAAAGCCCTCTTCGCTGCGGTGAAATCAGGGTTTGACGGCACCAATCCATTTGCGAAGACTATACTTCTCGTGGCGCTGCTGTTCTTCCTGTCTGTGATCGGCGGCATAGCCCTGTTTGGAGCGCGCTTCACTTCTGCGGGGTTCGTCATGTTCATCCTGCTCTGCCTCGCTACGCTGCTGGCGCTCTCAGTGCTGTTCACCTACCAGCGCGTCAGGAAGTACGGGAAGTTCAAAGAAGGAGTGGAAAAAATAGCAGGCGGCGACCTGCGGTGGCGCATACCAGTGAGGGAAGAAGAGCATTCCGAATTTGACAATCTGTCAAAACGCATCAATGAGATCGGTGCAGCGTCGGATGTCGCCGTCCAAAGCGAACTGAAGAACCAGCGGCTGAAGACAGACCTCATATCCAACGTAAGCCACGACCTCAAGACGCCGCTCACGTCCATCATCACCTATACCGACCTTCTGAAAAAAGAGGGGCTGCAAAGCGAGAACGCGCCTGAATACCTGAAGATCATCGACGAGAAAAGCAAACGGCTACAAAAACTCACCGAGGACCTCTTTGACGCAGCAAAGGCGTCAAGCGGGGCTGTACAGGTGCGGAAAGAAAAGCTCGACTTGCTTTCGCTGCTTGACCAGGAGATCGCCGAGATGGACGAGGGGCTTGCGGCTGCAGGGCTTGAGGTCATCGTCAACGGCAGCAGCCGCATGAAGGAAAGCCTTTATACAGGAGGGCACGGCCCGGCGAAGACGGCTTTTGCGGAGAGCCTGGAGAATTTTTCTGTTGGCAGTGGGCTAAGCGGTGAAGACGAAGGGCTGCCCGGTGCGAAAGGCGAATCCCGTGCGGAGGAATATGGCTATGCGCCACATTGCTATGTCCTCGCCGACAGCCGCCTGCTGTGGCGCGTCGTAGACAACCTGCTATCAAACGTGCGCAAATACGCCCTTCCCGGCAGCAGGGTCTATATCGACATCCATGGCAGCGCACCGGATCCATCCGGGCCGTATGCCCAGGCTTCAGACGCCACGGGCACTCCACGTATGGGGGAATACGGCGGAGCTGGATCTTACGCCCCTCATGGCATGGTCGTCATGGAGATGAAAAACATATCAAACGCCAAGCTGAATATCCCCGCTGACGAGCTCATGGAGCGCTTCAAACGAGGCGACGAATCCCGCGCCACCGAAGGCAGCGGGCTGGGCCTCGCCATCGCGAAAGACCTCGTGCGCCTGCAAGGCGGCCGGTTCGAGATATTTATCGACGGCGACCTTTTCAAGACAACCACTGTGCTCGAACAATGGAAGGGATGAGCACGCCCGGCAACGGATAGTTTCAGAACTATGCAAAGTACCAAAGCTGTCCGATCCGGTCGGGACAGGAAAGCCTTGCAATCGTCTGGGAATCCAGCGGTTGCAAGGCGTTTCAAAAGTCTATACCGACTTCCACAATAAATAGTTGTCGCGGGCCTCTATGTCGAGTATGCCGTTGTCTACCATGTAGCTTAAGTACGACCTGATGGTGCTTCCGGCGAGGGCGTACTGCGAGATATCCAGTACGAGCCCGTATTTGTCGAACAGCTTTTTTAACAGCTCCTCGAACGCGCAGGGGGCGCTGCAAATCCCTTTGATAAGCTCAATCGTTTCAAGCGTCGTCTTCCGATTCAGTTCGGCGAGAGGCTTCATGCTTTTGGCCGCTTCGGTATGCGACGGTATAAAAAGCTCTCCTTCCAGGGTTTCGATGAAATCCAATGTGGACAAATATGCGGCCACATCGTAGATGAAGGGCACGTGGTATTTTTCGATCAGGGCTTCACTGGAAACGCAATCGGCCATGAAGTACACGTCGTCGGGGGTCTTGACCCCCACCATATCGAAAAAGTGCCCGCCCAGCGGGAACACTTCCATGCCCGGCGGAAGAGGCGCCTCCGCGATATCCTCTGTGCCCCATTGCTCCGCCAAAAGGAATTTGTGGCGAAGGTATTTGCTCGGATACCCGCCAAACAGGAAAGAAGGTTCGAGTATGGGGAAGTCACAGAACGCCCTTTCAGCGCCATTTGCATAAACCTTGCATCCGGTGCGCCCCGCCAAAAACTTGTTTCCGCCTATGTGGTCGGCGTTTGAATGGGTGTTGACGATGAAGCCCAGCGTCCAATCATTCGCGTCCAGTATCTTCAGTATTTTTCTGCCGGCGTCCTTGTCGTTGCCGCTGTCAATGAGGGCCACCCGGTTTTCAGGCATACGGTATACGCCGATCTTTGCCGGACAGTCGATATAGAATGTGTTCTCTGCGACCTGTATCAATTCAAACATTTGCCCTCTCCCCTCTGCTACTGCATAATGCACAGCAGGACCATATATCTACTGTGCCTCGGCTTACAAACCGGTACTTTTCCGCTATTTCGCCCTGAGGTCAGTTCAGGTTTTTTCCACAGCAATTCTTGTATTTCTTGCCGCTTCCGCAGGGGCACGGGTCGTTCCGGCCTGTTTTAGCCGCCCTCTTCTGTGCGAGCGATATCACATTGTCGAGCGGATTTTTTTCTTTCGCGGCCTCCTGCCCCAGGCGCTCCTTTTCATATAGTTCATTCGGGGTCCAGCCATTATTTGCCCACTTCCGGGAATCGTTCATCACACTGTAAACCAAGCCTATAAATGTCGGGATTTCGCTTTCCTCGAGAGGGAATCCGTATTCTTCGATAAGCCCAAGGATACCATCCATGGCAATATCCCTTCGGGCATATTCATGAAGGTCGTCGAGAAAAGCAGCGGCTTCAATAAAATTGTCGTCGTCATCATGGTACGGCGACAACTCTTTTTTGATATACGCATACAACAATTTTGCCTCGTCGGTCTCTTCATAGTAGTACGGGTCTGCATAGTCCAACAATTTCTCTTCCGGCATCGGGAACATCTCAATAAGCCTGTGCCTCTCCTCGATATAGCCCATATACTCTATGTCCTGAGCCAATTCCAAAGTGACAACAGCTCTATTGCGGACATCAATAATATCCTGGCAAAGATCCTCGGCTATGAGTTCAAGTATGATCTTCAGCAACTCATCCTCACCCAGTTTTTCGTCATTTTGTGCATTATATATTTTGGCAAAATCACCAATATGTACCATTCCATATAAATTTGCAAGGGCGGCCGCATAGCTTGCCACAGTGCCGTAAAGGGAGTATTTTCTTACCATTTCGGGAGCCATGTATTTTTGTATATGCCAAATCAACTCATCCGGTGCCCTGAAGATGTAGTGTCCGGGCTCCTTGTAGATGCACATGAATATCGTTAGTCTGGGGTATTTAATGAACACCTCAATCGCCTCAGGTGCCGGGTATTTGACATACCCGTTCTTCGCGATTGCCGTAAGCAGCCCCAGCAGCTCCTCATTGGCTGTAAGCACAATATTCTTTATAAACCCCTCGTTGCCGATCTTGCCGATCAGCAACTTGATCATCTCATCCTTCTTCAGCTTTGAAACCCCTGGGATACCATACCCCTTCAAGGCGTATTTCAACTCCCTGACCCGCTGGTTTTTCAGCACATGGTACAGTGATGTATTGTTGTGGTCTTTGATGCAAAACCCGTTTACAGCATCGGTCCGTATCTTGTTTTTGTGTTGCTCCCACTGCATTTCACCAAAGGGCTGCATTTCTTCAGCCGCATCTCCGTACACGTCAAACAGGTATCCTGCTTCATCTCCAAATAACAGGGATTCATATCTCTGTTCCATGTCGGCACGGATCGAAAACGCCTTCATGTCGATCTGCAGCCTTTTTTCCAGCTCACCCTTGAATTCGTCGCTGCCGGGAATCGGCAAGCCCTCATTCGAAACTTCTGCGCTCTCTTTGGGCTGCATGGCGTATTCCCTTGCTATCGATATGAAGCGGCGTACATCTGTAATAACCCCCTCATTTTTGACTGCCTTGTCATATTCGCCACGAAATATCTCCCGCATACCCTCGCCAAATTGAATGGACATCTGCTCGATGATCGTGTCATATACTATTTTGCCGTCATATGGGATAAGGGTCGTGCTCACAAACCCGGGCAAGGTCTCCCTGTCCACCAGCTCATTGATCTCGCAAGCCAGGCCACTGACCCCAAAGACGTGTGGCCCTGCGATAAATACCGAGTACTCCCCATCGATATCATACAAAACGAACTGGCCTGTGATGTGATGCCGAAAGGCGGATACCGTCTCCTGGTCGACGAATGGGAGGCCATCCGGATTTTCCCTCAGGTATTCATTGATAATGCCGGCATCGTCCCAAAGTACGTCAATGACTTCTTTTGCCCTCCTGGGATCCGTGATATCGTACGTCCCAAACAGAGGGTCGTCGTTAACAATATAGCGTTCGTTCACAAATCGGAGAAGCCCGAAAAAAAGCCGATAAAAACGCGTTGACTGGTTTGTTTCCAAATACATCTACATTCCTCCTTGCATACCGGGCTTGTTTCGCTAATTCTAAACTTTCAGGCAGCATACTGCAAGGTTCGGAATAGTGTGGGCAGTGGCATATGGCCATCCATAAGCACCCCCAGTTGGTTTCGATCGAAAAAGGACAGCACTTTGACTTGCTCACTCGGAGCCAGGTTTCCCACAAATGCGGATGTGCAAGGCTCAAATACTTACATTCCATGCCGAAGCGCTCGAAGAGCTTGAACGGTAAAGAGTCACTGTTTTACCACACCAGCCATACGGTTGACCGATACCATAACTTCGCTCCACGAGACATCAGCTGCATAATCGAATTTGCGCTGATAGCCTTCCCATAAGCCAATGAGCGTAGCATTGTTCTCAATTTCACTTAGAATCAAGTCGGCATCGACAACCAAATGTAGCGAACCGCGCTTCTTGCTTGTCCTAACGAATGCGTCACGCAATGTATCGTTATTGATATTATGGGCTTGTGTGCTGGAAAGAACATATATATCATAAAAATCGCGCATACGGGTGTTGACCGTGCCGCGCGAGAGCAGGGTTTCAATCTTCTCCGCAAGCACGGTCTCAAGGTTGTATGCAAATATAGATATGCTCCGCTCCTCAAACAAAAGCCGGAAGGAATAAGACACCTCCCGCGGTGTTATCACATCCCCTGTCGAGAAGTCGATTTTCAGAGGCGTGTGCATCGATTCAAGAGTGGTGTCGAGCATAACGCGGATGCCAGGATAGTCTGCCTCGTCCATAATAGGCGCTACGCTTTTGATTTCAAATGACATTCCGTCCTTGATTTGGATGGCGATTATCTCCTCGACAATCCTCCGTGCGCTGTCCTCGTTAAGCGGCAGGTTCTTGAGCGTGGCGTCGACATCCATAGTAGAGCGATTGTCCAATCCCACCATAGCCGCAACCAACGCGCCGCCTTTCAGGATCAGGTTTTTGCGGTAGCTCGAAAGCGAAAGCCGTTCCAGAAACCGCTCCATTACATAGTTTCGGATGATGATCTGCGCCTTGCCACTGTCGCCCTTGGAGACGTTGCGGACAAGGGCTTTCAACTGTCTTGACGTGTGTATCATAGCAACACCTCCAAATACTGGCGGATTCGTTTTTCGACCGAAAACGCCTTTGCATATCTCATCAATTGAGGGATATTCTTTTCTTTCGAGCGGACATAGTTTCTGACCGCCGACTGAAAGTCCTGAACCTCAATGTTGCGGCGGTTTCGGAACAAGTCGCAAACCGTCCTTTCCGCATTATATGTCCTGACCTGATGCGCAGAAGGCGAATTGACGATAATAATACCCTCGCCAAAGAGTTCTTCCTTCACTTTATATACTTTGATGCCCTGTAGTGTCAGTCCAGCCGCATTTGTCCCCGCTTTTAAGGTCAGCGAAACTGGCATAGGTTCACGCTCGGCAAGCCCTAAAAGGTAGAGTGCCGTCTCGTGGGAGAAAACAGCATTGGGATACCTCGTCTGAATCACGAAAATCCCGTCGTCCCAAGCGTCACTCGACATATAAAGACCGTGTGCCACGCGTTCAAGACCACTTTTGCGGACAAAATCTCCGAGAGCCGTCCGCGTGACCCCAGCGCTAACCGCATCCGCAGTTTTCAAAAAACCATTGCCTGCATATAGCAAAGCTGTCAACTTTTCATAGTTTGTCATAATAATATCTTACTTTCACGCTCTTATTGTAAGCGATTAGGGTGTGAAAGTAAAGGGTGGGCGGACAAAGTAACTGCAACCATTGTCAGGGCAACTGCGCGGAGGTTGCGTCAAGCCAGGCTGAAAGGGGTTGCATTTCAAGGGCGCTCGGTGAATTTGGGCATAATTTGCAG
>JAISAW010000125.1 GCA_031266515.1 Eubacteriales Family XIII. Incertae Sedis bacterium | reverse complement strand
TATATGACGCAAAACCTGGACAGATCCTTCAAGATGATCGAAGACACAAATAAAGGAGAAGAGGATGACAGATAAAGAAAAACAGAAATCAGCGGAAGAGGAAATCCTGAAGGGGGCTGAAGAGGCCGCCGGGGATCCGGCGGAGGAATCGGAAGGGCAGCGCGTCGAGGAGACAGGGGCAGCGCAGGAAGACGGCAGAACCCCCGGCGACGAGGGCATGACGGAAACGGACAGGCCGGTGCCGGAGGAGAGCCCGGATTTGCGTTACACCCGGCTCTATGCAGAGTTTCAGAACTACAGGAAGAGGACCAGGGCGGAAGGTTATGAGAAATACATCGAAGGGAAGAAAGACCTTGCGGCGGGATTGCTTGATGTGCTCGACAACTTCGAGCGGGCGATACTGAGCGACGCTTCGGCGGGAGTCGACCCGGGATTTGTGGAAGGCATGGATATGATCAGGAAGCAGATGATCGATGTGCTCGCAAAGAACGACATAGAAGAAATAGAAGCGCTCGGTGCAGACTTCGACCCAAAACTGCATCAGGGCGTCGGGACGGAAAAAACAGACGAATACGAAAGTGGGAAAGTTTCATTGGTGCTGCAAAAAGGCTATGCCATCAGGGACAAGGTCATAAGGCCATCCATGGTGAAAGTAGCTGAGTGAGGATTGAAGGCTGGTTAAGGAACAAAACGTTATGGTATGGCAGAAACATTTTTCATAGAAAATTTGTTTCTGCAAGCAGCGATTCACTCGCTGCGATAAGCAGAAATGAGGCAAAAAATGGGAAAAGTAATAGGAATTGATTTGGGAACGACCAACTCGTGCGTGTCCGTTCTTGAAGGCGGCGACCCGGTAGTCATACCAAACGCCGAAGGCAACAGGACTACGCCTTCCGTCGTAGGTTTCGCAAAAAATGGCGAAAGGCTTGTGGGCGAGACAGCCAAAAGGCAGGCCATCACAAACCCTGAGAGGACTATAAGCTCTATCAAAAGGGAGATGGGTACGGACTACAAAGTCCAGATCGACGGGAAGGAATACACGCCGCAGGATATCAGCGCGATCATTCTCGCCAAACTGAAGACCGACGCTGAAGCCTATCTCGGCGAGACGGTGACTGAAGCCGTCATCACCGTGCCTGCCTACTTCGCAGACAGCCAGAAGCAGGCAACGAAGGACGCGGGGAAGATAGCGGGGCTTGACGTGAAGAGGATCATCAACGAGCCGACAGCAGCTTCGCTTGCCTACGGGCTTGAAAAGGATGCCGGGCACCAGAAGATACTCGTATACGACCTCGGCGGCGGCACATTTGACGTTTCGCTGCTTGAACTCGGCGACGGGGTTTTTGAAGTGCTTGCGACGAACGGCAACAACCGCCTCGGCGGCGACGACTTCGACGAAGCCCTGATGAATTTCATCGCGGACTCGTTCGCAAAGGAAAACGGCATCGACCTGAGAAACGATAAGATGGCACTGCAGAGGCTTAAGGAGGCTTCCGAAAAGGCGAAGAAAGAGCTCTCCGGCCAGCAGACGACAAACATCAACCTGCCGTTTATCACGGTAGGGGAAGCAGGTCCACTTCACCTGAATATGGACATAACAAGGGCGAAATTCGACCAGCTGACGGAGCATCTCGTCCAAAAGACTATCGATCCGCTTAAAAAAGCCATTGCCGACGCAGGCACGGGTACGGGCGACATCGACAAGGTGATCCTCGTGGGAGGCTCCACAAGGATTCCCGCAGTGCAGGCGGCCGTCAAGAACATCACGGGCAAGGAGCCTTTCAAGGGCATCAACCCCGACGAGTGCGTCGCCATCGGCGCGGCCATTCAGGCCGGCGTACTGACCGGCGAAGTCCACGACGTGCTGCTGCTTGACGTCACCCCGCTCTCGCTTTCGATCGAGACCCTCGGAGGCGTGGCTACGAAGCTGATTGAGAGGAATACGACGATCCCGACGAAAAAAAGCCAGGTGTTCTCGACTGCGGCAGACAACCAAAATGCGGTCGACATCCATGTGATGCAGGGCGAAAGGGATATGGCCAGCGGAAACATCACTCTGGGCAAATTCCAGCTTTCGGGCATCCCTCCGGCACCGCGCGGCGTACCGCAGATCGAAGTCACGTTTGACATTGATGTGAACGGGATCGTCAATGTAAGCGCGAAAGACCTTGGGACCGGCAAGGAGCAGAGCATCACTATCAGCTCCTCGAACAAGCTCTCCGAAGATGAGATCAACGCGAAGGTGAGAGAAGCCGAGCAATACGCCGATGAGGACAAGAAGCGCAAGGAAGACATAGAGGTGAAAAACCAGGCGGAGCATCTCGTCTACGAGACCGAAAAAGCCCTGAAAGAGCTTGAAGGCAAAGTCCCTGCGGACCAGGCGAGCAAAGTCACAGCGCTCAAGGACGAGCTCCAGAGCGCGCTCAACGCCGGAAATATCGACGATATCAAGCAGAAGAGCGATGCTTTGACGACAGAGTTCCACTCGCTGTCCGCGCAGATGTACCAAAATGCGCAGGCTCAGCAACAGACTCCGGGCACCGAAGGTTTCGGGACCGGCGCAGCCTCCGCAAACGAGGAAGCGGGCCCGGGCGCGGCAGGCTCAGACAATGTGGTTGACGCTGATTTTGAAGTGGTGGACGACGACGAGGGCAAGGACGGGAATTAACAGCAACAGGCGAAGTATGTGAAATCGATTTGAAGCCGGCCGGTTCTCCGGTCGGCGGCTTCGACTAAACAGGGAGAAAATTTCTAAGGGAACAAAAGGATCAGATGGCTGAGAAGAGAGACTATTACGAGATACTGGGGCTCAAAAAGGGCGCGACTGACGACGATGTGAAAAAGGCTTTCAGAAAGAAAGCGATGGAGTACCATCCCGACAAAAACCAGGGGAATAAAGACGCCGAAGAGAAGTTCAAAGAAGTGAATGAAGCTTACGGCATACTTTCCGACTCCGAGAAAAAGGATATGTACGACCGCTTCGGCCACGCCGGCGTCGACCCAAATGCGGGCTTTGGCGCGGGAGGGTTTTCCGGCTTTTCGGGTTTTGGCGGCGCGGGTACTGCTGGATACGCCACGGACTTCGGCGATATCTTCGGCGATTTGTTTGGAGGCATGTTTGGCGGTGGCGGCGGCCGCAGGAAAAACGGGCCGCGAAAAGGGCGGGACCTTCAGCAGACGGTCACCATCAAGTTCAAGGAAGCGGCGTTTGGCACGAAGAAAAAGCTCAAGATGAAAATGCAGGCGGATTGCCCGGACTGCCACGGCACTGGCGCAAAGGACGGGACGGCAAAAAGGGTTTGCCCCACGTGCAATGGCGCAGGCCAGGTCCAGACCCAGCAGAAGACCCCGTTCGGCTCGTTTTCGAATATTTCAACCTGTCCGGAATGCCACGGTGCCGGCGAGATCATAGATACACCCTGCGAAAAGTGCGGCGGCACGGGCAAGATCATAAAGGACGTCACCATTTCTGTCGATATCCCGGCGGGCGTGGACAACGATTCGATCATCCCCATCAGGGGGCAGGGCGAAGCCGGCTCGAATGGCGGGCCCGCAGGAGATCTGTTCATAATCATCCGCGTGGAGCCCCACGAACTTTTCACTCGGATTGGGGACGACCTTCGGATCGATATGCCCATCACTTTTGACCAGGCGGCGCTCGGGACCACCATAGTAGTGCCGACCCTGAAGGAAAAAGTGAAGTACAAGGTCCCTGCCGGCACTCAGCCGGAGACTGTGTTCAGGCTGAAAGGCAAAGGCGTCAAGTCACTCAGAGGGAACAGGTACGGCGACCTCTACGTCAGGGCGGTCCTTGAAGTGCCGACGAAACTGAATGCGGGACAGAAACAAAAGATCAAAGACCTGGGCGAGTCGATAGGTTCCGACAGCTATGTCAAGAAGAGCGCATTCGGAAAGCTGGTGGACAAGCTGTGCGGGGGCATCAGCTGAAAAAGCCCTGGCTCAGCCGATTTTGTGAAAAACAGGTGTTCTGTTTTTATAAGTGCACACGTATGAGAGGCCGGAGGACAGTATCATCTGTTCTCCTTTTTCTATATCGCTTCCGACATCACACGGTTTGTGCGCGTCGCTGCCCGTCGTCAGTATTTCGCCTCCGAGGGATACGTACAGGTCCAGGATCTCTTTTGTAGGCGTAGTGCGGGAACCCATGCCGTATCTGTATGACGAGGTGTTGATCTCTATCCCCTTGCCGTCGGCAATCGCTATTTTGAGCGCTTCCTCAGCGTAAGGGAGGTATACATCCACGGGTGCATAGCCTCCGGCGTACCTGTCGATGACGTTGAGGTGTCCGAGCACATCGTAGTTTTTATATGCTTTGATACATTCGATCAGGTCGGTGTAGTAGTCTTCTATGATCTGCCCCAGGGTTTTGCCTTCTGTGAATTCGGGCAGGTGGATACACTTATCTTTCGAAGCGTGTACTGAGCCGATGACGAAGTCGTAGGAAAACCGCGATACTGTCTCTTCGCAGACTTCGAGCGCAGGTCCGGACTGCATGCCTATCTCTATCCCGGCAGCTATATCGAGCCGCCCCGCATACCTTGGGACCGCTTCGGTGAGAGCTTTTTCGTAGTCGTCGATCTCTATCATAAATGGCATTTCGGTGTCGGGATAGAAGGGGTCGAGATGGTCCGTTATAGCTATCCCTGTGAGATTTGCCGCAATTGCGGCTTCAGCCATTTCGTCTATGGTCGCCGACCCGTCGTCAGAAAACGCAGTGTGCATATGAAAATCGTACATTCAGTTTCTCCGTTCAGCCCGGGGCCGCAGAAGGGCCCCGCCTCATTATGTTATAATTGATACGCAGTAAACACATTTAGCCAACGCAAAATTATAGCACAGTAAGAGAGGCCGGGAAATTGGAGAAAATCGCGATTATTGATGGCAACAGCCTTGTGTTCAGGGCTTACTACGCCATCAGGACCCCCATGATCACCACAAAAGGGATATACACACACGCCGTATACGGGTTTTTGAACATGCTGTCAAAGGCGTTGTCGGATATCAAGCCCGACTACATCGCTGTGGCGTTTGACCGAAAAGCGCCGACGTTCAGGCATATTGAATACGGTGATTACAAAGCCGGCAGGAAAAAAACCCCGGAAGAGCTCAGCATGCAGATGCCTTATTTGAAAGACATCCTCGACGCGATGAACATAAGCGTCCTCGAAACAGATGGCTTTGAAGCGGACGATATCATCGGCACTTTGGCTCTTCGTGCGGGGCAGAGCGGGATTGAAGCGGTCGTCATAACGGGCGACAGGGATGAGCTTCAGCTCGTTTCGGAAACGACTACAGTCCTGATAACCAGAAAAGGCGTCAGCGAGTTCGAGATTTACGACCCGGCTGCGATGATGGGTAAATACGGCTTCGGCCCGGAGCTTTTTGTCGATTACAAGGGGCTTATGGGGGACCAGTCGGACAATATCCCGGGCGTTGCAGGCATCGGTGAAAAGACAGCGGGCAAGCTCATAACGGAGTTTGGCGGCATCGACGAAATATATGCCCGGATCGACGAAGTGAAGCCCGACGGTCTCAGGGCGAAGCTTGAAGCAGGCAAGCCTTTGGCAGAGATGAGCCGCCGCCTGGCTACGATAGTCACCAATGTACCGATCGACGTGGACTTCGAAGAGATGAGGATGGCGGCGTGGGATATCCCGAAGCTGACCGAAATTTTCAATGAGCTTGAATTCAGGAAGCTGCTTTCGAAGCTTTCAAAAGATACAGGCGTGGGTATCGCGGGATTTGAGCCCGGAGGCGATGCGGAAGTTTCTTCTGCGCCGGCCGCCCGGCAGGAAAACGATGAGGGCCGCCCCGAAATCAAGGTAGAGTACATAGACAGCCTGCTGCAGCTCGTGAATATCGAAAGCGAGCTTTCGGGCGCGGATGAACTGGTTGTGAAATTTCTTGGCAGCGAGGACCACGTGGGAAACCCGCCGGTGGATGGGATAATATTGGCTTATGGCGAAAAATGCTGGATTGCGCTTACTGCCGAAAACGGCGAGCTTGCCGAAGCTATATTCAGGCTGATAGCCGGCACCGGAGCCGCTCTCTCGGGATACGCTTTGCAGGGCGACCTTTTCAAGTTGGGCAGGGCTGTTTTGAAAGAAGAGGGCGACAGGCTCCCCCGGATTGGCTTTGACGCATCGGTGGCGCATTACCTGCTCATGCCGAATGCCGGGAATTCCACTTTTGCGCAAATCATGATGACGCATATTTCCGCCATCATTCCCGAAGAGCCGGTATTTTCGGAAAACCTCTTGTCTGTAGGCGAGGAAGAGCTGCGGAAGTATGCCGCCAGGTATGTACGCGGGATATGCACCGTGCGGCCAACCCTCGAAAGCAAGCTGTCGGACGAGGGTATGCTCGCGCTTTTCACGGATATAGAGCTTCCTCTCGTAAGCGCTCTCGCAGAGATGGAGCTGGCAGGTTTTGCTTTCGCGCCTGAAAAACTCGTGTCGATCGGAGCGGAGATATCGGATAGGATCGGCGAGTTGGAAATGACAATCACTGATTTTGCCGGTGAAGAATTCAATATCAATTCCCCGAAACAGCTCGGGGACATACTCTTCGGCAAGCTGGGGCTTCCCGGCGGGAAGAAGAATAAAAACGGTTACTCAACGAGTGCGGATATCCTCGAGAAACTGCGAGGGGCGCATCCGATCATATCTCCGGTGCTCGAATACAGGACACTCGTAAAACTGAAGGGCACATACATAGACGGGCTTCCGGCCTTCGAGGGCGAAGACGGCAAGATACGGGCACACCTGCGCCAAACGGTCACGGCTACCGGCAGGCTGAGCTGCACCGATCCGAACCTGCAAAATATACCCATCAGGCAGGAGCCCGGCCGCATGATAAGGCAGGCCTTTGTCCCCGAATCAGATGATTACGTGCTCATGGGCGCGGACTATTCCCAGATAGAGCTCAGGATCCTCGCGCACCTCTCCGAAGACCCTTCAATGATAGAGGACTTCAGGCAGGAAGCTGACATTCACAGGCGGACGGCGTCCCGCGTGTTCGGCGTGGCGGAAGACGAAGTCAGCGATCTGCAGCGCAGCAACGCCAAGGCGGTGAACTTTGGCATAGTCTACGGCATGAGCAGCTTTGGGCTTTCGGAGGAACTCGGCATCCCCGTCCAGGCTGCAGGCCGGTATATCGCCGACTACTTCGCCAAACACAGCGCGGTCAAAGAGTATTTGGACAGTTGCATAGCCGAAGTGAAGTCGAAAGGGTACTCGACCACTATCTACGGGAGAAAGCGGCCCATTCCTGAGATATTGTCATCGAGATTTCCGGTCAGGCAATTCGGGGAAAGGCTCGCCATGAACTCGCCGGTGCAAGGCGGTGCCGCAGATATCATAAAGATTGCGATGAACAAGGTGAGCAGAAGGCTTTCCTCGGAATGTCCTGAAAACACCCTGATCCTTCAGGTGCACGACGAGCTGATACTGCAGGTGAAGAAAGGCTCTGAGGAAAAGGCTGCAAAAATCCTGAAAGAGGAAATGGAAGGCGCCGCCGAGCTTAAAGTCCCCCTTGTCGCTGAGATAAAGACTGCGTCTGATTGGTACGGGTTGAAATGAGCGGACGGGCGGAGTCATCGCCCGCGGTGGAGCGCTTCGTCGTTGGGCTCACCGGAGGGATCGGTTCGGGCAAAAGCCTTGTGACCGACCATCTGCTCGCCTCGGGCTACCGTGTGCTTGACGCCGATGAGATATCCAGGCGGCTGACCGCGCCCGGAAGCGACGGTGTTGGCGACAGTGGCGGCGAAATTTTGTCCGCGCTCAAAAAGGGATTTGGAGAGAGCATACTGACAGCGGACGGAGAGCTCGACCGCAAAGCCCTCGCGGCTTTGGTTTTTTCCGATAGCGATAAGGTCTCTCTGCTCAATAGTATAATGCACGGTGCAATTCTGGCGGAAATCCGGGAAAATCTCGGGCAGGCGGCGGGGCTGGTTTTTCTGTCCGCCCCTCTGCTGGTCGAAGCCGGCCTTGACACGGATTGTGACCAGGTATGGCTCATAACGGCTTCGGACGAAATCCGTGCGGAGAGGGCAGCCATCAGGGACGGCTGCACTCGGGAAGACGTCATGCTCAGAATGAAAAACCAGATGCCCGAAGACGAAAAACGGCGCATGGCCGATGTGGTTTTCCTTAATGAAGGCACGCCACGCGAGTTGCTTAAAAGCGTCGACATGGCGGTGGACAGGGTAATCCGCGCGAAAAAAATTCGATGAACACCGACAATTCTTAGAGGCCGCAGAGCGTTCAGCAGCTAAGGTTTCCCACGATAGTTTCAGCGCAGGCATTTATAGCGGATATAGCGGAGCGGCGGCCTCAGGCTTGGCCGCCGGCAGGGCTGCCATCACCCCTGGATCGCTTTGTCCTGAGGACAATGCATAGCACGAGTGAGCATACGGACAGGGTGATCGAGATGCACAGGATGGCCCTGAACGATGTGAGGTATGCGGCAGTGTAGCCGAGCGGCTCTGTCAGGTGATCCATCAGGACAGGAAACAGCCCCGCCGAAGCGGCGGTACCGACACAAAATGCAAGGTTTCTGTTTGTAGCGACGAAGCCGCTTGCATACCCTGACATCTCTCTGCCCACCGACGACATGATATCGCTGTTGTTTGGGGTATTCAGCAAACCCATCCCTCCACCGGACAGGGCGAGGCAGGCTATAAAGTGGGGATAGGAGACGTTTTCGGACAAAAACAACGTTGTGGCCTGTCCGGTTATAAGCAGGCAGATGGATGGCAGCATGACGGAAAACGGGCCGATTTTGTCGGAAATCACCCCTGAAAGAGGCCCGGCCAGCCCCATGCTTACAGCGGAGACCATCAACAGCAGCCCGGCAGTCCCGACGCTTATTTTCCAGACAGCGTTGAGGAAAAAAGGAAGTTGGAACATCACCATCATCGTTGAGGCATAGCTCAGGAATGCTATGAGATTGCCGTATGAAAACCTCTTGACCTTCATCAGCGAATAATCAAAAACAGGCAGCTCCTGCTTCCTCTCAACCCTCAGGAAAATCACGAGAAAAGCCACTGCCGCGGGAGCGAACCAGACGCTTCCCTTGAAATTCCCGGAGAGGCAGACTATGAGCGCGGTTATGAACGCCGCAAGCAGGACCGTACCGGGGACGTCCGTTTTTTTAGATGTCTTTTGGGGAGGTATGGGCGACCGCAGCTTGAAAAGGGCGAGAACAAGGGAAACCGCTCCGACAGGCAGGTTCAGGTAGAAGATGAACGGCCAGTCCAGATTTGACAGGATCAAACCGCCGAGCGCAGGGCCGCTCAGGTTGCCTACGCCGACCATGAGCACGTTGAGCCCGAGAGCCATCCCGCGCTGGTTGCCGGGGAATATGGTCGCGACGAGCCCCATTGAAGTCGCGATCATCATCGCCGCGCCAACCGCTTGCAGCGCCCTGAAGACGAGGAGCAGGCCGAGCCCGCCCGACAATCCGCAGGCGAGTGAACCGATGATGAAGACTATGAGGCCCGGTATGTAAACCCTGTGCGCGCCGAAACGGTCGCCGAGCCTGCCAAAGAGCAAGGTGAAAGCGCAGAGGATTATGAGGTAGATGGTCGTGATCCATTGCACGACATCCATCGTTATCCCGAATTTGGATGCTAATATCGGATTTGCGATGTTCACGCTGCTGGCGTTGAAAGTCGCCATCAGGGAGCACAGGCTTGTGATTGTGAGGGCCATCCATTTGTTTGTAGTCTTCTTCATAGAGCTATATTGTACCATCGCCGAAATGGTTTGCACCAAAATTTATAACGCACAATTTTTGTATTATAATCACAGGGTGTGGGGATGCACACCGACGGTGTTATGAAAGGCAGGTATATGATGGCGGACTCTCTGAGCCCTTCTCTGTATAAACTGATTTTGAAGATGCAGCGTTCAGAATTGGATGGCTGTATCCTGTACGCGCAAATTGCAAAAAGGCAAAAAAAACAAAGCAATAAGTCGGCGATGATTGAAATCGCAAAAACGGAGCGAAGGCATTACGAGATATGGAGGCGTTACACCGGGCGGGACCTGCAGCCAAGCCGCCTGAAAATAGCCTTCTTCAGGGTGTTGAGCAGGGTGCTCGGCGATACTTTCACCATCAAATTTTTTGAACGAAGCGAGGATCGTGGGATAAAGGACCTGAAGAGCGTCGAGGACGACCTTCCTGAGGCCCGCGCTATTATCAAGGAAGAAGAAGGGCATGAGGCGCAGCTCATCGAGATGATAGACGAGGAACGGCTTCATTATGTCGGATCGATGGTACTCGGGCTGAACGATGCGCTCGTCGAACTTACCGGAGCGGTCGCCGGGCTGACCTTCGCACTCGCAAATACGAGGCTTGTCGCCCTGTCCGCTATAATCACGGGCGTTTCGGCGACGCTTTCAATGGCCGCTTCCAACTACTTGGCCGAGCGCGCGGATGGAAATGCGAAAGCTTTAAAATCCAGCATGTACACGGGAGTCGCGTATTTGATCACCGTAGTCCTGATGGTGACTCCTTATCTGCTCCTGCCAAACAGCCTCTATATAGCGGCTTTCGGCGTCATGCTGACGGTGGTCATCCTTGTGATCCTTGTTTTCAACTACTATATCTCCGTAGCGCAGGGGCTGCCTTTCCTTCGCCGCTTCGGGGAGATGGCTACGATCAGCCTCGGCGTTGCGGCTATTTCATTTGTGATAGGGCTTCTTGCAAAATCCCTGCTCGGCATCAGTGTGTAAGGGCTTGCCAAACAATAGCATACGAAAAACCCGGCGGTGCGGGTCCAAGTGCATGGCGGCTCGTAAAGATGTATAATTATTACCCCGGCAACAAATAGCAGGAACAAAGTGCCGAGGGTTTCAGCTAATATGCGCGGCGGCGAAACCGCGCATAC
>JAISAW010000051.1 GCA_031266515.1 Eubacteriales Family XIII. Incertae Sedis bacterium | reverse complement strand
TCCACTGTGGCATTTGCGAAGGAAAAAGGCATGGTCGTGATTGGCGACATCAAGCGCGGGGATATAGGCTCTACGGCTGAGGCATATGCTGCGCATATCTCCCCTGTGGACATCTTCGGGGTGCCAACTGATATCTGGCGGGAGGACTTCATCACGGTATCCGCTTACATGGGCATGGATTCACTGGAGCCCTTTGCGCGCAAAGCCGAAGAGACAGGCAAGGGGATTTTCGTATTGGTAAAGACGAGCAACCCCGGCGGCGCGGATGTACAGGATTTGGCTATACAAGACGCGGATGCAGTAAATGAAATCCTGCTTTACGAGCGCGTGGGGAAGCTCGCCGAACTTGCCGGCGCGCGCCTTATCGGCAAATGCGGCTACTCTTCGGTCGGCGCTGTCGTTGGCGCGACCCATGAAAAAGAGGGTGCGCGGCTCAGGGATCTGCTTCCCCGTACATTTTTCCTGGTGCCGGGCTTTGGGGCGCAAGGCGCTTCTGCGGAAGGCCTACGTGGATTTTTTGACGTAAACGGGGGCGGGGCTGCCGTGAATTCATCACGGGGGATCACCTGTGCATGGAAGGAATTGCCGCTCAGCCCGGAAGAGATCGATGCCGATGCCCTTGCCGTAGCAGTGCGCAGTGCAGCCGTCGCCATGAAGGGCAGCCTTGAAAGCGTTCTCGGACAATAGGGCATGACTGTGATATCATGTCAGGCATGAGAGAAAAATACAGAATCGTAGAAAATGACTGGGTGGCGCACGGTATATTTGAAACCGTGGTTTCGGCACCGCAGATAGCTGAGAAAGCCCGCCCGGGGCAATTCCTGAACGTCTATATACCCGACGGGCCGATGCTCCTCCCACGGCCTTTTTCGGTCTCCGATGTGAGAGGCTCCAATATATCCATCATATATAAGGTGAAAGGCGGCGGGACGGCTCTTTTGTCGGAGCTTGCGGAGGGCTGCGAGGTGGAAGCGCTCGGCCCTCTTGGGACCGGATTTTTTGACTACCCGGGAAGCCTCACCGATTTGGGGCGGGATCATTTCGCGGACAGGAAGGTTACCGTTTTCCTGATTGGCGGAGGGCTTGGGATCCCGCCGCTGCTATATGCCGCAAGGGCCATCAAAGCCGCTCGCCACGGCAGGGCGCAAATAGTGGCGTTTCTCGGATACCCGGGCGACCCTTGGTATACGAAGCAGTTGCTAAACCACGTCGACAAGGTATTTTCGGCTTCGGACATGCCGGGGCGCGCCGATATCTCCGGGACAGTGATCGACGCCATGGACGCCAAAGCGCGTGGATATTTGGGCGACAGGGAAACGGCCAATGCGCCTGCGCTGATATGCGGCCCCGAAGCCATGATGTCCGCGGCTGCGCAGTGGTGCGCGGGGCACGGGCTGAAGAGCAGGGTGAGCCTGGAAGCGAGGTTGGGCTGCGGATACGGCGTGTGCAGGGGCTGCTCGCGCGTATTCAAATCGCCTGAGGGCGGCGAGGGGCCATACATGGATTATTCGGGCACAAAGAGGACTGTAAAGAAAGTATGTGTACACGGCCCTGTTTTCTGGGGCGACGAAATAATATGGAAAAAACCATGACAGGAATAGACCTTTCCGTAAATATATGCGGCGTAGAATGGAAAAACCCGATAGCCACAGCTTCGGGGACATACAGCTATTTCGAAAGCTCGAGGTACTATAAGCCCGACAGGCTCGGCTGCATCACGACCAAAGGCGTCTCCATAAACCCGTGGAACGGAAACCCCGGGCCGAGAATAGCCGAGACATATGGAGGGATGCTGAATTCGATAGGGCTTGAAAACCCGGGGATTGACGCTTACCTGTCGCCATCCGGCGAACTCCGGATGCTGAAAAAAGCGGGAGCAACTGTCATGGCGAATATAGCGGGGCACACTGTACGTGAATACTGCGAGGCCGCAGAGAAGATCGCTTCATCCGAAGCCGACATGATAGAGCTGAACATCTCCTGCCCTAACGTGGAGTGCGGGGGACTTGTGTTCGGGCGGGATCCCAAAGCGGCTGGAGATCTTACCAAAGAGGTGAAGCGCCACTGCCCAGGCAAGCCTTTAGTCGTAAAGCTCTCGCCAAATGTCACAGATATAACGACAGTAGCGCTATCCGTGCAGGAAGCCGGGGCGGACGCAGTTTCCATGATCAATACCCTGCTCGGAATGAGGATCGATACGATGGCCGGAAAGCCTGTCCTCGCAAAAGGTTCGGGCGGATTGTCGGGGCCTGCCATTCATCCGGTCGCGGTGTATATGGTGTATGAATGCGCGAAGATCCTCGATATCCCGATCATCGCCATGGGCGGGGTGTCAAAAGCCGACGACGCCCTCGAATTTTTTTATGCCGGCGCAAAAGCCGTCGCGGTGGGGACGGCGGCGATAGTCGATCCTGAAGCGCCTGTGAAAATATTGGCGGAACTCGAGAAAAAGATCATCGACAGAAGAGAGGGGAAATAGTTGTCACAGGGCATCGTTCCCGCCCCGGAATGCGAAACCTGCAGGGGCTCTGGCTACAAAGAAGGATTCGTGCGTTTTCTCATTGACAGAGGGGCGCTCATCTTCGGCGACTTCACGTTGAAGAGCGGGAGGAAGTCCCCATATATGCTCAATACCGGTGCTTTCGATACGGGAGCATCGCTGATGACGGCCGGCGAGTATTACGCAAAAGCCATCGAAGACGCTGTAAATTGTGGAGTCCTGGCTGTCCGCCCGGATATTTTTTTTGGCTCGGCGTACAAGGGCATCCCTCTTGCCGTCGCCGCCGCTATTGCCGCTTCTAAAGACGGCTTGCGCGACGTGGCTTGCCTGTACAACAGGAAAGAGGAAAAAGACCATGGCGAAGGCGGGACCCTTGTTGGCCGCATACCGAAAGGCGGCGACAAAATACTGGTATTGGACGACGTCATCACGGCGGGCACGGCTCTCGGCGCAGCTGTAGAGCTGCTGGAAGCGCAGACCCAAAGTGCCAGGATCATCGGCTCGGCCGTGGCTGTCGACCGTATGGAACGGAGCGGCCCGTCGGGGGAAAGCGCACTCCGGGCTGCAAGCAAAAGATATGGGTTTCCTGTATTCTCTATCATAAGCGCACTGGACATCGTGGATGTGCTGGAAAAATCAGAGGGGGAAATTTTCATGCGCTACGCATCTGCCATGAGGTCTCATTTGAAAAAATTTGGAGCATTGGAAGTGTGAAAAACCTTTCACACGCCGCCGGAGGCAATTCAATCATTTTTGCCTCATGCGGAAATATAGTGATAAAGACCTGAAAACGCTATTGTATGGCAGAAACATTTTTCATGAGAAATTTGTTTCTGCAAGCGGCGATTCACTCGCCGAGTTAGCAGAAATGAGGCAAATAATTGCACCCTGCGGGGAAGCGGCGGCTCTCTTATATCCGAAGGACGGTAAACGCCTGCATGTTCGATCAACTATATGAAAGGTATCACGGAGATATAAGGCGATTCATCTACACGGCGGCTCGCCGTGATGGTTTCGCCACGGACGATATCGCCCAAAATACGTGGAGCAATGCCTGCAAATACCTTCATACGCTGAAAAACGCTGCGTCCGCGCGGCCATGGCTTTACTCGATAGCAAGAAACGAGGCTGCCCGGTATTTTGCGGCAAAGCAAATGAAGTTCTACGATCATGCATTGCCGATCGACGGCGAGGAGACGGCCGGCTTGCCTGACGAAGGGGCGGAAAGGTTTCCTGAAGCCCTCGCGGACAGAGACGAACTGGCAAGATTGCTCGGCAAGCTCGGAGACGGCGAACAGCAGCTTATCATCCTTCATTACTACTACGACATGGAGCTGAAGGAAATCGCGGATATGCACGGGAGCAACTACAACACCGTGAAATCCTCATTCAGAAGGGCCATGGCAAAGCTCAGGAAGTACGGCGAAGGCGAAGAAGCCCTGAGGGATTCTCAAGGCGCCGACAGTGAAGGATGGGTGAGTGATGGGCGAGATGGATAAAAGAGGCGTCACAGAAGACAGGTTCAAATCAACGCTGGCCGGCCTCATAGATGAGAATCCGGAAAAACTGCCTTTCTACGATAGGTTCAGTGAAAATCCCACGGGCAAATCCGCAGACGATTTTAAAGATGATGCGGGGCGGACGTCTGTGCCAAATATGAAGGCGGCGGGCAAAAGGCCGGGCACAGGCGGGATCGGAACAGCAGCTGGCACAGGATCCGGCCGTCCCTGGAAGCCGCCCGGGCTGCGCAGGTGGAGGGGTGCTGCCGTAGCGATAGCCTGTTGCATAGTACTGGTTCCTGCAATGTTGTTTGTGAGCACGTATGGCAGGAAGATACCCGAAGGCCTGCTGGAAAAAGGGAGAGGGGGAAACGAAGACGTCAAGGTTGAAACCGAATATGCGGAGACGGCTGTCAACGCGGTCGGGTATGAAAATATATATGAAGCCGTGAAAAAGATGTATGATGCGGACGGCAGCTACGGCTATGTGAGCGATGTGGTGGGTGTCGCGGAATCGGGTTCCGATACCCGCGGACAGGCTTCCGCTGATGGCTCGCCGTCTTCAGAGAGTCCAGGTGCATCGTTGGGGTCTGGAGGGGAAGCGGCGGCAAACGACTACTCTTCGCCTGTCTACACTGGGGGGAGCGATTATTCCGATACAAATATCCAGGTCGAGGGCGTCCAGGAAGCGGATATCGTGAAGACCGACGGAAAATACATCTATACGGCCAACAGCCAGTACCTGTCCATAACGGCGGCAAACGACGGAGATGTAGAGCTGCTTTCAAAATACGATATTTCCGCGATCGAGCCCGTGAGCAACCAGGACGCTGAGAAAAGGGATTTTTACGCGGAGGGCGAAAAGGCGCCTGCTTCCGCTGCGTATTACAGGGAGATGTTTCTCGACGGAAACCTTATTTCGCTCGTCAGGGATTTCTACGGCGACGATGGCACTATGGCGACCGAAGTGTATGTCATGGACGTGAGCGACCCCGCATCGCCGCAATTGATCCATACGTTTTCCCAGAGTGGCGGATACACGGATTCCCGCATGATTGACGGCAAGCTCTATTTGATAAGCGAATACAACCCGAAGTACAGGCACGGCTGGGACGACCCTGCTGACCCGGCTTCCTTTGTTCCGAATTACCGGGAAAGCGGCGGCGATATACAGGTCGCGGAGGCTTCCGATATAGTGATCATCAAAGACAGCGAACTTCAGGAATACGTCGTGGTCAGCGGCATTGATGCCAGGCAGGGCAAGTTCATTTCGCAGAAATCCGTGATGGGCTCAAGGCCTTTGGTATACATGAGCGAGAGTGCGATCTATTTAGCCGCAAGCGATTATTACAATGAAGAGGGCAGCGAAGGCCGCTATCTGGTCAACAGGGGCGGGGTGCGTACAGTATTGACAAGGATTGGAGTCCGGGAAGGGAAGGTCACTGTAGGCAATACGGCGACGGTCCCGGGTGAGGTCAGGGACAGATACGGCATGGATGAAAAGGATGGCGGGCTGCGTCTGGTCACGCTGAAAAACGAATACATGAGTGTCTCAGTCGACATGGAGCGTGACAGTCTTGGGAAACTCCGTTCCGGCCTGGGGGCGATAGGCCCGGACAGTATTTCCAAAAGCGTCAATGAAACCGCTCTCTTCATATTGGACTCCGATCTGAATACCCTCGGCTACGTGGATGATATAGCTCCGGGCGAAGATCTCAAATCGGTCAGGTTCATGGGCGATATGGCGTACGTTGTGACTTTCCGCTATGCCGACCCGCTGTTTTCGATGGATCTGTCAGACCCGAAAAATCCCAAAGTGGCAGGGCAGCTCGATATTCCCGGGTTTTCCACCTACATGCATCCTTACGACGACGGGCTGCTGTTTGGCATAGGGTATGACGCGGACGAGCAGACGGGGATACAGGAGAGCCTCAAGCTTTCAATGTACGACAACAGCGACCCCAAAAACGTGACGGAGACGAGCAAGACGGTCATCGACGGCTACACGTACAGCGAAGCCGCCGAAAACCCCAGGGCAATACTTGTAAGCGGCGAAAGGGATATCATTGCGTTCCCGGCGGGCGGGGATTACCTCATATACAGCTATGACAGGGAAACCGGTGGGTTTTCGCGCGAAGCCGTCATACGCCTGTCGGCGGGTTCCGGGACACAGGAATACCTGAACGAATTCAGAGGCCTTTTCATAGACGATTGTTTCTTCGTGATATCGGCAAACTCGCTTGCAGGCTTCGATATGGGAAAAGGGTTTGAGCGGACGGGAGACGTCAGCATAGGCGAAGGCGCCATATCGCTTACAAAGCAGGAATACGCATGGGCCCAGCCTGTCTATGCGATGAATGCGGAGGATGGCGCGCT
>JAISAW010000042.1 GCA_031266515.1 Eubacteriales Family XIII. Incertae Sedis bacterium | reverse complement strand
TCGAAATCGTATACAGGTCGCCGGTCATGACTCCATCCTCTATCGTTTTCAGCGCCGCGATTTCAAGCCTCTCCGCGAAGGTTATCAGATCCCTGTGATGGTCGAGCTGGCCTCTCTTTTTAAGCGCCCCCGCCCAGGCGAATATGGTAGCGACCGAATTGGTGGATGTCTGCTCTCCGGCAAGGTGTTTGTAGTAATGCTTCTGCACAGTCCCGTGCGCCGCTTCATACTCCCAGTACCCGTGAGGAGAGACGAGCACGGAGGTCATCATGGCGAGCGAACCGAAAGCTGTCGCCACCATGTCGCTCATCACATCTCCGTCATAGTTTTTGCACGCCCATATCACGCCGCCTTCCGATCTGATGATGCGCGCTACCACATCGTCGATGAGCGTGTAAAAATATTTAATCCCCTCGAATTCAAATTTCTCGCGGTATTCTTCCTCGTAGACATTTTCGAAAATATCGCGGAAACGCCTGTCATATATCTTGCTGATCGTGTCTTTCGTGCCAAACCACAGCTCCTGCTTCGTTTCGAGGGCGTACGAAAAACACGAACGTGCAAACGATGTGATGCTCTCATCCGTGTTGAATATCCCCTGCACGACCCCGCCTCCAGACGTATTTCCGAAATCAAAAATCGTCTGCCTGGTCTCGACTCCGCCCTTTGAGGTGACGACAAGCTCGGCGAAAGAGTTCGCGTCGGCACCGTCAAGCCTTACTTCGGCATTCCTGTAGACGTCGCCGAAAGCGTGCCTTGCAATGGTGATGGGGCTTTTCCAGTTCGTCACGTAAGGCTCTATGCCGGCGGCGATGATCGGTGCCCGGAACACTGTGCCATCAAGCATCCCCCTGATGGTCCCGTTCGGGGATTTGTATTTTTCTGACAGCCCGTATTCTTTTACCCTCTCGTCGTTTGGCGTGATGGTCGCGCATTTGACGCCGGCTTTGTGCCGCTTGACCGCTTCGGCGGCTTCGGCCGTTACGGCGTCTCTCGTCTCCTCGCGGTGCACCAGACCCAGGTCGTAATATTCCGTCCGCAACTCCACGAATGGCGATATCAGGTTTTCTTTCACAAGCGACCATATGACGCGGGCCATTTCGTCGCCATCCATCTCCACGATGGGGTTTGGCATTTCTATTCTTTTAAACATATTCATTCCGTTTCTGAATTTCTCTTTTTATTTGTGCTATCCACCTATATGTAACTATTCGGACATACGCAGGATTTTTTTCGAAGAGTGCGTGCTTTTGAACAGGTTCCGTGCAGCTGTGAGCGAAGCGATTCACATCCTATGCGGAGCGTACTTGGCGGTACGTGAGCACGGGTTCTGTTTAAAAGTGCGTGCAGCTGCGAGGCAAAGCCGAGTCTCGTCCCATGCGATTCGGAAAAAAAACAAGCATGTCTGAATAGTCTCCTCTCAACAAATGCGCGGGAGCCCTTCCCCATATAGAGGCGAAACTCTCGCAAGGCCTCCAATAGGCGTACGCATCACAACCAACGGCTCGCCTGTTCCGTCTTGCCCATCAGAGCGGGCGGACAGCGCGATCCCTGCCACAGCGGCGTTTTCCCCCGTTTCAAAGCTACGCAGTGCAGCGAGCGCTTTCTTCGCGTCTTCCTCAGCCACCGCCAATACCATCCGTCCTTCATTGCCCATATATAGGGGGTCAAGGCCCATGATCCCCGCAAAAGCCCTGACCTCGGGGTTTACAGGGATTGCTGATTTCTCTATTTCAATCCTCACGCCGGATGAGGCCGCAAGCTCATTCAGCACAGTGCCGAGGCCGCCGCGCGTGATGTCGCGCATCGAATGTATCTGTATATCCGCTGACTTCAGAGCCTTCACAAGGGGCAACAGGAGAGCGCAGTCGCTTTCAATATTGTTTTCCACCCCCATCCTTGCACTGAGTATGGCTGCGTGGTGCCTGCCGAGGTCGCCGGAAACAAGGATGGCGTCGCCTGCTTTGATCCCATACGACGAGGGCCTTGCAGCTTCGGAACCGCCATCCGCAGGTGCTGCCCCCGCCGACATTGCCGCCACGCTGTCCGTGGGATATGCCCCGATGCAGGTCGTATTTATGATGAGCCCAGGCTCGCCGGTTTCCAGAAATCTCTCCGCTGCAGAGCCGCCACTGAGGCGTTTATCGCCCGCGCCATGGGCATCATAGTCGGGTGCATCGTGCCCCTCGGAGCCTTGGCCATCATGACCGTACGCCTCATGCTCGCCTGCAGCTACGACCTTGGTGTCACAGGCGATGATTTCCACACCTGCTTCATCCGCTGTCATGGCTAGCGAGCGGACTATCTTTTCGAGCAGATTGATCGAAAGCCCTGTATCGAGCACGAAGCCGCAGGTCAGAAACTTCGGTTCAGCTCCCGTCATCACCACATCGTTGACGGATCCGCATACAGCCAGCTTCCCTATATCCCCGCCGCGAAAGATGATAGGGCGCACGACGAAGCTGTCTGTCGAGACGGCTATCTGTTCGGCCGGCGCATCCGGCCTTTCGCCTCCCGCCCACAGCCTCACTACTCCCGCGTCTTCAAATTTGCCGAGCACGGCGCTCGTCAAATACGGCCTGAACACTTTGTCTATAAGCTCGGCGCTCTCGTAGCCGCCCGCACCGTGCGCAAGCTTGACCTTGTCCTCTCTCATAGAGTCGGCCTTCATATCAGGGACAGGTATTCGCCGTAGCCTTCGGCTTCCATTTCAGCCCTGGGGACGAACCGCAGGGCTGCGCTGTTGATGCAGTAGCGCAGGCCTCCAAGCTCTTCCGGGCCATCGCCGAAAACATGCCCGAGATGGGAATCCGCCCCTGAGCTCCTGACTTCCGTCCTGCTCCTTCCGAAGGAGTGGTCCGGCAGGTCGCGTAACAGGTCGGCTGTGATCGGTTTCGAAAAACTCGGCCATCCGCACCCGGACTCAAACTTGTCCGTTGATACAAAGAGCGGCGTCCCGTCCACTATATCCACATAGATCCCTTCGTCAAATTTTGAGAAAAACTCGTTTTGGAAAGGCGGCTCGGTAGCGCCGTGTTGGGTCACCTCGTACTGCATATCCGTAAGGCGTCCGCGCAGACCGTCCGGGCGTCCCTTCCCTGCCGAGCGCCCGAAGGCCGCCGCTGCCGCTTCGTCAAAATGGCTCTTTCCTATGTGGCAATACCCCTGTGGGTTTTTGTCCAGATATTTTTGGTGGTATTCTTCGGCGGTGTAGAAATTTTTCAGCTTCCCTTTTTCGATCACGTTAGGGCTGTCCAGGCTCTCGTCAAGCAATACCAAAGTCCCGTCGACTATTCTTTCATCAGCGTCGTCGACGTAGTAGATCCCGGTCCTGTACTGTGTGCCGGTGTCAAAGCCCTGCCTGTTCAGGGAATTGGGGTCTATGACCTTGAAATACATACCCATCAGCTCCGACAGGCCCACGGTCTCGTCGTCGTATACCACGCGCACGGTTTCGGCAAAGCCAGTATCTCCACGGCAGACGTCTTCGTATGTCGGGTCTGCCGTATCGCCGTTCGCATACCCGACTTCAGTCTCTATCACCCCGTCTATGAGCGAAAAGTATTTTTCCACTCCCCAGAAGCATCCTCCCGCAAAATAAATTTCTTTTTTCATGATGTTCGTCCCCTCTCATCCGGCAGGCCGGCATACTTGCCCGCGCCTATGTGGTTCTCTATCATTCGTGACTATCATTATATATTTTTTTCTTTGTTGCCCACCGTCGTCTGTCCACAGTCATCCCATATTTTTTCTATTTAATATAGCGTCTATATACCCTCTGGGATTACTACAGTCCAAGGATTTGTCAAATAATAACATGGGATAGTTTTACGCCGTAATTTCGCCGCCAGGCAAGGCGAAGGAAGAAGGCATACTGGGCGGTATGGCGACTGACGACAACGCGGCATGGCGGTGAAATGACAAGTGAAAAATCGCATGTTATTGTTTGACAAGTCCAAGCACTTCGGCTATGGTCTTTCCGACTTCGGACCTGGCTACCACATCCCCGTGCAGCACGGGCTTGCTTTCGATGTCCGCGAGCGGAGCGGGCACGGGCATGCCCGTATAGCCGGATATCTCGTCTATGTAGCCAAACTCGTTTTCCGTTTCGGGAAGCCCGAGTACGCCTGCGATGCTCTTCGCAAATTTATACGGGCTCGCTGTGGAAGCTATGAGTGTTTTGGTTTTGTCCTCAGTCTCCTTCAGGTAATCAAGGTAAACGGCGTACGCAACAGCGGTGTGCGTGTCGATCAAATATCTTTCTTCCGCCCAAAGCCCCGCGAGCGCAGAGTGCGTTTTTTTCATATCGGCAAACCCACCGACAAACCCATTCTCTCGAAGCCTTTCCCTCACCGTGTCCCCCGCGTCGTAGCGGCCCTCGATGTCGAGCGCGGTCATCATTCGCAGCGCTTCACCGGCATCGTTCCCGGAAAGATGGTAGAGCAGGCGCTCAAGATTGCTGGATATGAGGATATCCATCGATGGGGATGTCGTCACGATGAAATCCCGGCTTGTCTTCGCGTCTGAGGCTGCCTCTCCGTTTGCCTGCGAGCTTCCCGCTTCCGGACAGTCTGCGACAGAGAAGTTGCTTGACGCAGAACTATCCGTCGCAGCCGGCCGGTGCTTCGCATCGTATACACCGGTGCGGATGAAGTCGCTAAGCACATTGTTCTCGTTGCTTGCGCAGATGAGTTTTGCCACGGGCAGCCCGAGCGTTTTGGCGTAGTACGCGGCGAGGATATTTCCGAAATTCCCCGTAGGCACACAGATATTTAGCTTTTCGCCGTCCTTTATTCCCCCATTTTCAAGCAGCTTCACATAGCCGTAGACGTAGTATGCGATCTGCGGTATCAGCCTGCCGATGCTTATTGAGTTCGCCGATGTGAAGCGCATATTCTTCTCTGCGGCCCTCGCGGAAAAAGAGTTGTCGTTGAAGACGTTCTTCACGGCTGTCTGGGCGTCGTCGAAGTTTCCGTCTATCCCGAACACGTGGACGTTCGAGCCTTCCTGCGTGACCATCTGTCGCCGTTGGATCTCGCTCACTCCGCTCCCGGGATAAAACACAAAGATCTCTGTGCCCGGGACATCGGCAAACCCCGCGAGTGCCGCCTTGCCGGTGTCGCCCGAGGTGGCGGTCAAAATGACGAGGGTCTTGTCTTCGCCCTCTTTGCCCACCGCTGTCTTTATCAAATAGGGATGGATCGACAGTGCCATGTCTTTGAAAGCCGCTGTCCTCCCATGATAAAGCTCAAGGAAATACGCTTTGCCGGCCTTTCTCACAGGCACTATGTCCTGGCGGTCAAAGTTCCGGTCGTTGTACGCGCTTTCCACACAGCGTGCGAGCTCTTCGCCTGTGAAATCCGTGAAAAACCCTTTGATGACCATCTCCGCTACGGCGGCATAGCTAAGGCCGACGAAGTCCGCGAGCTTCGGAAACTCTTTCCCGAACTGCGGGAATTCGACGGGCACGAAAAGCCCTTTATCCGCGGCGAGCCCCATTATAATGGCCTGCGCGCTTTTGCGAAGCTGTTTGTCGCCCCTTGTGCTGATGTAATACTGCGGTTTCACTATATGAAGTCCCCTTCCAATGTTTCAATCCACGCGCTAATGCGGAGCCTGATGCAGTATTGCGGTTTCATTGTATAAGGCTCCCTTCCTATATTTCGGTCTTCTACTTCAGGTTTCTGAGGGCGGACACGATTTCTATTTTGCTCGCCTCAGTGTTTTTCACTTCCTTGATGACCCTTGCAGGGATCCCAGCCACGACCACCCCTTCGGGGACGTCTTCGATGACGACAGCGCCTGCAGCTACCACGGATCCGCTGCCTACGGTCACTCCTTCGAGCACGACGGCGTTCGCCCCTACAAGCACGTCGTCGCCAAGAGTCACAGGCTTTGCCGACGGTGGTTCGATGACTCCAGCGAGCACTGCACCCGCGCCAACGTGGCAATTTTTCCCGGTACTGGCCCTGCCGCCCATCACGGCGTTCATATCTACCATGGTGCCTGGGCCGACTTCGGCACCTATGTTTATCGTGGCGCCCATCATGACGACAGCGCCGTCTCCGATGACAGCTTTTTCCCTGATCGTAGCGCCGGGCTCTATACGCGCGTTCACGCCTTTGAAATCAAGGAGAGGCAGCGCCGAATTCCTTCTGTCGTTTTCGATAACTTTGTCTTCAATGATGCCCGCGTTCGCTTCAAGCACTGGCTCTATGTCTTTCCAGTCCCCAAAGACGACGACATCCCCTGCGCCGAAGACTTTGCAGTTCGGGAAGTCGATACCTTTCCCTCCTTTGATATACACTTTGACCGGCGTCTTTTTTTCTGCGTCCGATATGTACTGAATGATTTCCTTGGCTTCCATACTATTTCCCTCCGATTTCGCTGGCTTTACTATCGTCATGGCTATTTATAGCTCTTTCGGCGCGTTTTCACTGTCGGCTGCCTTTTCAATCGACAACCGCAGTCCCACGGGCGATCAGTGCCGCAGGCCCCCGCATATACACTTCACCGCCTTCAAGGCGAATGGCCAAATCCCCGTACTTCAGGTGGACAGTGACTTCATCGCCTGTCTTGTTTTCCTCCGCGGCTATGACGGCGGCTGCGCAGGCACCCGTGCCGCAGGCGTCGGTAAGCCCCGCGCCCCGTTCGTATGTTCTGGCTGTGATCTCGTCTTCGCCTGTCAGCAGCGCCATGTTCACATTTTGCTCAATGCTGAAAACCTGATTTGTCTTCACGGCTCTGCCAAAAGCCCTTATGCCATCCTCATCGTCAAGCGCCGGCAAGCCGTCTGTGCTGTCCATCCAGACCACGGTGTGATAAGTCCCCATCAAAACTGAGCTGACAGTGAGTCTGCCATATCCCGGCACTTCTATCTTTTGCTGCAGGAAACTGTCCATATCGGTGTCAACGCCGGCGGCTCTCGGCGAGAAATCCGGTCTGCCCATATTTATTTCGACGATGAAAGGCTCTCTCGAAACCACCTTTACCACCATCTCGCCAGCCTCTGTTTTCACGGGAAAGACGTCCCTGTCCTCAAGCCCGTGCGAAACGGCGTACAGAGCGAAGCATCTGATCCCGTTCCCGCACATCGGCGCAAGGGATCCGTCGCTGTTGTGGATGGCCATCTCAAGCGGCTGTCTCTCTTCGCTCGCTACAGTCGGCTTTCCCCCTTCGCTCACCGCCGCCTGCTTTCCCTCTTCTCTTGCCGTCGTCGCCTGTCCTTCTCCGTTCGCCGCCACCGGTTTCCCTTCTCCGCCGGTCACAGATATGAGCCCGTCGGCACCGACGCCAGTAGTCCGCGCGCACAGCTTTACAGCCAGGGCGGATACGTCAGTGCCCTCTACATCCACGCCTCTTACCAAAAGGAAATCGTTTCCAAGCCCGTGGTATTTTTCAAATTGAAGTTCTTTCATCCGTTTCCCTTTTCCTCCTCCCACAATCTCCTGGTACGCCGTTCCATGCATGGAAATCCTTTAATACACCTTCCTGGCCCGCAGTTGCGAAATCTGTTTTACGGTTTCAATCCACACGCTTTTCCGATCAGAGGGTCGCAGCTGCCTCTTCCCGCAAGCTTCCGGCGTCACTCCGTAGTGGAGAGTATCTCATCGTATTTCTCAACCTGGCTGACCTTCATATTCACCGCTTCCGCAGGGTCAATCCTCTTGTCGAGCTTCAGCAGTGTGGGGCCGAGGTAGACCGTCCCGAGGATATCGCCGTCCAGAGACACCTTGCTGTACGGAGTGAACCCCGTACCGATGATATAGTAGTCCGTGCCTATCTGCCTGATGGATTCAATCTTTATGGGATTGTACCCCATTTTCAGGTTCGTGGGTTGAAAAGGGCTCAGCCCATCGTAAACATATTTCTTGCCATAGAGCATATCGTATTGGAGCATTTGAAGTTTCCACGCATAGTCGGGGGTTTCGTCCTGTGTCTGGTGGAATGAAAAAATCGTCCCTTCTTTCATCCCTACTCGCCGCTGTACTTCGGCGGCAAGCTGGAATGCGGACAGGTCTTTGTCCTGTTTTTCCATCTCAAAGTTCGCCCAGATGACATACTCCGTTTCAAAGGCGCTCCCGGTTTTCGTCTCCTCGGCAGTCATGCCAAGCGCAGGGAGGTGGTCACCGTAGAGGATCAATACCGTGGGCTCTTCGTACTTCGAAAGCTCCGTCGTCAGCTCTCTGATGAACTCATCCATTTCCCCCACTTCAGTGAGGTAATACTCGTAGGCGTTTTTCGCTTCCTGGGGGATGTTCGAATCAGGATCAAGCACCCTGATTTTCGGGTCGGGGATAAGCTTCGTCTTCGGGTACTCCCCGTGGCCTTGTACCGAAATACAGTAGATATAGTCCTTCTCGCTGGTAGACCCGAGCGCGCCGAGTATCTCGCCGACCAGCACATCGTCTTTGGCGTAGTTCTTCGGGGTCTTGCTCACATAGTTCATGTATTCAAGGGACGTGAAGTCGTCAAACCCGAGGTTTGCAAAGACCTCGTTCCTGTTGTAAAAAGCGCCCCTGTGGTTGTGTATCGCGTGAGTGGCGTAGCCCAGCTTCTTCAAATCGTACGCGAAGGTCTCGCAGGTCTCATCCATTAGCACCGATTTGTAAGGATATTCTCCGGGCCCAAAGTACCATACGCTCATTCCGCTCATCACTTCAAACTCCGTATTGGCCGTGCCGCCGCCCACTACAGGGACGTTCAAATGCCCCGACGAATAGTTTTGCTTCAGTTCCTTGAACCACGGCGTTGCCACGCCGCTGTATTCGTACTGCGTCAGCTCATCCGGATCTACGAACGATTCGAGCTGCAGGAATACGAAGTTCGGGGTTTCCTGACCGGCAGTTTCAGTCTGGCTGTCCTCTTCCACGATGGCTTTGATATTCGCTTCCGAATACCCGACAGGCCTGTCTATCCCTTTGTTCAGCCAAGTGCTGAAAAAACAGTATGGCGCGCCGTTTCTCGTATAGGCATCCCAGAGGTTTTCGAAATACTCATCGAGCATCCCGGTATGTATGCCGAGTGGCAGGGAGCCTGCGCACATTGCAACTGAGATCAACACGCAGGCAGCCGCTTTGCGGTACTCCACCTTTTTCCTGTGCCTGGGCGCGAAGATGAAGATCAGCACGAGTATCAGGAGGAACGCCAAAATGCCGGCAACAGACGCGGCGATCTGCCCTGTTGACAGATAGTTTGGAAGGATGTCGAGGCCCATGCCTATGATCTGGATATCGGCGGTAGTGAACGGCGTCATGCGAAACTGAAGAACCACGCCGTTGACAGTGCCGAACAGGACCCACCACATCGAGACTGCGGTGTACACGAAGATCCTGCGCCTGAACAGCCATGCCGGTGAAAGGGTGGCGAAGACCATCAGGGTGTTTACGAGAAACGCATACGGGTTTTTTGCAAAAAACTCGAAGCCGCCAAACGCATTCCCGTACCCGAACCCTTCGATATACAGGATGTTCAGGATGGCGATGATGCCCGCCTGCACAAAAGCATTGCCGAGGACTTTCCCTTCGGATATGGCCGCGAGCTTCTTCACCCATTTCGGGGTGGGCTTATTCTTTTTTTCCTTCTTCTTCTTTTCCCTGGCTGCCGCAGCTGCCGCATGACGGGGCAGGGCATCGAAGTTGATATATTTCCCAAACAGTTTCATTCCGTTTTTTGTTTTTCGCTTTCTTTTATGCTATCACGGCTATCACGCTGATGGATATTGCGTTGACTGATGGATCCCTGAAGAATGCTCCCGCATGGCTTCGGCGATCCGCAGGTAGTCTTCCCAGCCAAGGGTCTCAGCCCTCAGCCCAGGGTCTATGCCCGCCGCTTCAAGCGCCTTCGCTACCGCGTCGTCCGCGCCCAGGGTCTTCAGGCTGTTGCGCAGGGTCTTCCTCCTCTGCCCGAAGCCCGCTTTTACGATTTTGAAAAGCAGTTTCTCCGTCTCGGCGGGAACGTTTCTGCTGACTGTCCGAAACCGCACGACCGCAGAATCGACATTCGGCTTGGGCCGGAACACTTCCCTGCTCACGGGGAATAGGAACTCCGTCTCCGAGCGGTACTGCGCCAATACGCTTATGGCACCATATATCCTTCCTCCGGGCGGTGCCGTGACCCTCTCCGCGACCTCTTTCTGCATCATGAAGACCATGAGGGACGGCGGCGGCGAAGCTGCGAAAGCTTTGGCTATCACCGGCGTCGTGATGTTGTACGGCAGGTTTCCCACCAATTTGTATGCCCCTCCGGCACGGGCTGCGCATCCCATGCGGGCCATATCGTATTTCAAAAAATCTTCGTTTGCGATCTCTACATTTTCCTGTCCGTCAAGGGCTTCTTCGAGAGCGGGGATAAGCCTGCGGTCCGTCTCCACGGCGACGACGCGCCCGGCCCTCTCCGACAGTGCCCCGGTGAGTGCCCCCACCCCGGCACCGACTTCTATCACGGTGTCGCTTTGCGAAAGCTCCGCCGCGTCCGCCACTCTGCGCACGGTGTTCCCGTCTATGAGAAAATTTTGTCCGAGGGATTTGTCGGATGAAAACCCGAATTGCTCTCTGAGCTTTGCAAGCTCACCGATCCTGTATGTACTGGCCATATCAGACTGAAACCAACCCCACAGCCTACTGCGTGGTGTCTATCTCTTCCTCGGGAAAAACGTAAAGTGTCTCCCCCTCCTTCAGCATATGAAACCTCTCTCTCGCCAGTTCCTCAACTCGCTGCGGGTCGTTCACGCGCTCAAGCTCTATGTTGAGGCGCGAAAGCTCCGCGTCCTTATCGTTTTTTATCGTCTCAAGCCGGCTCTTCTCGAAGGCGAGTCCCGCCAGGTTATACACCTGTGACCCGAAGAGCACCGCGCAAACCACAAAGGCCCCTGCTATGGCGAGCTTTGCCTTTTTGCTGACCCGTGCCCTGATACGCGGTTTTTTCTTCTTTGCCTTCCCGCGTTTCTTCGCTTCTTCTTCTAAATTTATAACCTTCTTTTTCAATCTATCTCCGGTTCGCCATTTTTCATTCCCTCAAAAATAGTGAGATTTGGAAAAATTTTATCACATTTTCACCCCTGGCATTATTACTCTTTGGATTATATTTTGGATGTTTAGAGGCACTTATGCCATTCTTGCCATTAATTGGAAAATTATGGCATAATGTGGCTGCTGTCCAGCCGGAAGGGTGAATATATCAGCCGGAAGGTGGTGGTGACGTGTTTATATTCGATTTTTTTGTGTCGCTTATGGCAAGCATTATGGCTAATATTGTTTGCAAGTGGTTAGGGCGGCACGGCGATAAGGATGGCTAGCCCAAGTGAAAACCCCGGAGTGGTCGCTCCGGGGTTTTCGATAACGTAATGTTTATATTCGATTAGGCTATGCTTGACTTCATTCTACACTTTCGTGAAAGAAAATCAAGCACGAATAGTAAAAAATAATATTTAGAAACTCGTTTAGAAACTCGTGTGATAACGGAGGGTTTTGTGTCTTCTATACGCGCGCTCGGCGGTTTCCTGCAAGCCTGAGGGCAATGCCTTTATGAGTGCGCACGGCCGCGATGAAGAGGATGAAGAGCACGGCGATGATAGGGGTGTAGCTGTTCACCCATGTCGTGGGTTTTTCCAGACTGTCGAGCACAAGCCAGACTATGAAGGTGGCTGCCCCTATGGCGGCGGTAATCGCGGTGATGAATACGGTACTGCCCCGCCGTCTGGATGCGTTCCTGATGATAGTTACGGCAGCCATGATGATGAAGCCAAACGCCGCAAACACCGCGAGGATGAGGCTCAGCAAACTTGCCCCTGCTGTGGTGGAAAAACTGCCTTCAGGCACATTGCCTTTAAACAGGTCTGTAACGAGATTGCCGGTCTGCGCCTCAAGCATCCGGGCTTCCTTCTCGCTGAACCCTTCGGCCTCGTATGAGGCAGCACTGGATGCCCCGTTCTCTGCGGCAGTTGTCCTGCTTATAGTAGAGCCAGTGCCGTTGCCAACGGCCGTATTTCCCGCTCCCGCATCAATTCCCGCAACAGAGTTCCCACCGGTGTTGTTTCCTCCTGTGGAGCCGCCAGTAGTGCCTCCATTAGAGTTGTTTTCGCCCGTGGCACCTCCATCGGTGTTGTTTCCGCCTGTATTGCCATTTCCACCGCTTCCGTCGGTATTGCTGTTGCCGCCGTTGCCGCCGGTATTATCGCCTTCGCCATTATTGCCGTCATCCCCGCTGTTGTTGCCATTTCCTCCGTCACCGCCGGTATCGCCTTCATCTCCGTTGTTATTGTTGTTTCCGCCGTTGTCGCCACCATCTCCGTCGGTATCGCTGCCTCCGTTGTTATCGCTGTTGTCTCCGCCTCCACCGACATTATGGTTTTCGTCGTCGTCATCGGGGTCAGTACCGTCTTTGTCTTCCACATAGTCCGGTACGCCGT
>JAISAW010000017.1 GCA_031266515.1 Eubacteriales Family XIII. Incertae Sedis bacterium | reverse complement strand
AAAGTACCTGCTTCGCCCTCGGGGACAGGCTGCCTCATCTGGAAATTCAGCATGTAGCCGCCGACTGTCAGGACAAAACTGTAGACCTCGTTTCGACCCGAGCTGCCTGTGGGCTGCTCGATCAGGGAACACTTCACAGTATATCCGTCCTTCGTCGTGGACTCCCACTCCTCCGCGCCGGGTTCGCTGCCGTAGAAAGCAGCTGACCATCCTTCAAGCGTGGGCATGAACACATCGGCCTTTACGCCTTTGATGTGCCACCAGGCGTGGTGGCTGCCCGTGCTGCCGTCGTCGAGAGGCATGCCTATGCTGAATGAGCCGAGGCCCCAATACTCGAAATAGCCAGATTCCTCCGGCGTGGCGAAGCCCCCGGCGTATTTATTCTTCGTTCCCGCCGAAAGCTCTCCGAATGTCCCGAAGAAGTTTTCGACGCCTGCGCCGGCCAGCGTCTCGCCAAGTGTTTCGGGTGTATACATCACGGTTTCCTTCCGCAAGCCGTATTTGTCGCACAACTCCGAGATTTTTTCATCATATGCGTTTTCTTCCAGCCAGGTGCCGTCCGATGTCTTGCTCTGGCTCGACCATCCGGCGTTCCCGTTTGCCGCAGCCTCGTCAACGTAATCCTGATACTCCTGCATTGCCAGGAATTGCGGGGAGTCCGCGATCGCGGCCGCTTCAAAGCCACCATCTGCGCTGCGGATCGTCCCGAGATCAAGCAGGCCCGTCGCAAACGCGACTACAGTGAAGACGAGGACGAGAGAGGCCGCTGCCGCGACTATCGCAAAACCGCGGCGACCAAAGCCATGGGCAGATCGACGCCCATTCCCAGGGTTTCTTCCGGTTTCGCGTACCGAAGGCTCAGCCGCTGCCGACAAGTCCGCGTTTATTTTTTGCAAAGCGATCGACTTGGCGATCTCCTTTTCCGATACGGTCATTTCCTCGCAATCGTAGTTCTTCATATCTTTTGATAACATTTTCATAGATCCTCCTGGCTTTTAATGCCCTTGTCCGCCAACATGGCGCGCAGGACTTCCTTCTTGCGGAAGAGCGTGTTTTCCACCTGCTTTGCAGAAACCCCGATCCGGCCCGCGATTTCCTTGACTGCCAGTCCGCAGCCATAACGCAGCGCGAATACCGATTGCGTCAGTTCATCCAATTCGCCCAGCGCCACCCAAACTGATTCTGCGTTCATTCGTCTGAGGACATCTCTTTCGGTATCATCGTCTGACGCCCCGAAGATCCTGTCCGGCATTTCCTCTTCTTCGTCAAGCCTGCTCGTATTTTCATACACCGCCAGCCCGGAACGTCTTTTGTCTATGGATACATTCCGCGCGATCGTGCCGATATACGTTTTGAGGCTGGTATTTTTTTCGAAGTCAAAGCTGTCCGCATATTTCCATAGTCTATAGAAGGTTTCGCCCCACGCTTCCTCGACGTCCTCCTGCGCGTAGCCTTTCAGCACGCTTGCACAGACAGCTTTGACCGTGCCTCCATATAAATCGACAGCAATCGGGATGCCTTTTTCAGGGTCGGCCAAAATCAGATGAATCAGGGATTTTTCTCTCACGCGCCGCTCCATTCTACTTGTCTCCATACCGCACTGCTGCACGGAATTACGATAACTGTTTCAAGACGTCTTACTATATTATACGTACTCGGCGAATGGCTTCACTCACGGTTATGTGATGTTTTTGCAGAGTTTTCACAGATTCAGCACGGGTGATTTTTGCATATGCTGCGGGAGACGGGAAATGTATGGCACAAAAACCAGCCCGAAACCACTGAAGATGGGGAAAAGGAGATACAGGCGGACAGCGTGATCACTTCCATCGGATATATTCCAGGAAGCGGGTTTGATACAAAAAATGTGGGACATCTCCATGTAATAGGCGATGCCGCAACAATCGGCAACCTGAAGACAGCTATCTGGGCTGCGGACGACCTTGTGCTTGAACTATCGAAATAAGTGGCTGTGAAAAAGGTGTAGCGAGAATAGAAAGAAAGGGGCTGCCTCTCCGTTTGTCGAGATAGCCCCCTTGTCCTTCCTCATATACCTGAACAACCTGCCTTGTTCCCCGTGATGCGCGATATTGTCCATAGAGACAAAATTCCTGCCGACTTTTCATCGGAGGTAATATTGTCTGTGCGACGCTGAAACAGTTAGACTTCTTCCATATGGAAGTATGAATGAGCAGGAGGTGAAGTACATTGAAGACACTATTGCTTGAAGAGATGAGCTGGCCGGAGATCAGGGATGCGATAGGCTCCGGGATGAGAACGGTCGTGATATATGCGGGAGCGATCGAACAGCACGGCCCTCATCTGTCGGAAAACGCGGACACGGTCAGAGGCTATGTGGAAGCTGAAGGACTCGCGAGGAGACTGGGCGAGGCTTTGGTCGCACCGGTCATACGCCCGGGCATGTCGGAACATCACATCGCTTTTCCCGGCACCGTCTCACTGCGGGCGGAAGTCTTCGCAGGCGTGCTCGAGGACTATATCGATTCGTACATCAGGCATGGCTTTGACAAAATCGTCTGCTGTTGCTCACACGGCGGGAATTCAAACGTGGTCGAAAGCGTCGTCGCCGAAAAAAAGACCCAGTACCCCAATGTCAAATTTGCGACGGACAATATCCTTGCGGTGCTGCCTGCTATGCTCAGCGCGGCTGAAGAGCGAGAAGGTCTTGAGTCCGGTGTCTGCGGAGGCCATGCGGACGACTTCGAGACTTCGCTGATGCTGAATGGATGTCCCGAATACGTACGTATGGACAAGGCGGAGCGCGGGTATATCGGAAAGCTCGACGAGGCTCAAATGGCTCGGATATTCTCGGAAGGGATCGCCGCTATCTCGGATAACGGGATCCTCGGAGACGCTTCAAAGGCTACAGCGGAAAGAGGAAGCAGGTATTTCAACGAACTGATGGACGTACTCGAAAAAAGCATCAAGTCGCAACTGGTTTAGTTTAGTTATGATTTAGCAGTACAACATAAAACAAAAACTCCTCTCGCCTTCCTTTTGGCTTGAGGAGTTTTTTAGTTTTGCGTTGAAGCCTTCCTTAAAGTTTATGCAGAATTCTCTCTAAACGTTTAGGATTTTGACTTGGCTTCGTCTCAAAGCTGTGCAGGAGCGTAACAGTTGCATCTCGCGCCGTCTGCGCGGAGTGAGTGCGCACAAAGTAGCACGAAGCGGAGTCGCAGCAAGCGAGACGCGGCTGTTACGCTCCCGCGTATGCCTGCACATTTATCCTACCTCAGACTGCCCTCAATATCCTCGAGCGCCATATCACCCTGGCCTCCGAACTTCGTTTTCCCGAGGAGCCCATAAAGGATGAGGTAGACGGCCGCCGCGACGATGACCCCGTCAAGCGCCGCACTGAAAAAACTGAACTT
>JAISAW010000102.1 GCA_031266515.1 Eubacteriales Family XIII. Incertae Sedis bacterium | reverse complement strand
TCAGCCTGCCTCTTTTCTTCCTCGACGATGGCTTTCGGTTTTCGCCTCGGCATCAAGCGGCTTTTCTGTTCCTCAGCCGCTTCTTTCTCATGGCTTTCAAAACTTGAACGGATTCGAGACACTTCGATATCATCGAGATTTTTCGTGGCGCCCTTTGCGGGTATGCCGAGCTCATTCGCTTTCTCGATGATCTCTTTGTTTGTCTTTTTCAGTTCTTTTGCAAGTTCGGATACTTTCATTCACTTACCTCCGAGCGGCCTTCCGCCACCCCGATCGCCGCTTTTACAGCTTCGGCTTCATCTTCCGTCAATTTTCTTGTCATCACGTTTGTGAATCTTTTTTTCTTGAGAGCTTTGCTCAGGCAGTCTTCCGATCTGCATAGATACGCCCCCCTGCCCTCGGTCTTCCCGCCGGGATCGACGACCACCTTGTCGTCGGCCACGACCAGTCGCAGCAGTTCCTTCTTTGGAAACGATTTCATGCATCCGTTGCACCGCCGCATGGGTGTGTGCTTACTGTTCGCTTTGCCCATCGCTCTCCGCTGTTTCCCTGGTGTCTTCTATGCTGTCCGTCTTGTAGAAACCTTCCTCATCAAGCTCCACGCCGAAGGCCTCATTTTCAAAGGCTTCGCCGTCGCCGTAGTACTGCGTATGGCTCTTGATGTCTATCTTGACGCCGCACAGCCTTGCAGCCAGGCGGACGTTTTGCCCTTCTTTTCCTATCGCAAGCGACAGCTGGTAGTCGGGGACTATAGCCGTAGCCTTGTTTTCCTCGGAGTCAAAAACTATTTTTTCCACTCCTGCGGGTGCCAGCGCGCTGTTGATATTCGCTTCATCGTTGTCCGGGACCCACGGGATAATGTCTATCTTTTCATAGCCAAGCTCTTCCACGACGGCTTGGACCCTGTTGCCCCTGTTGCCTACGCAAGCCCCGACCGGGTCAACGCTCTCGTCCGTCGAAAGTACGCCCATCTTGGTCCTGCTCCCGGCCTCTCTCGCCAGGCTTTCGATGCTCACGATGTTTTCCCTTATCTCGGGCACTTCCAGCTCAAACAGCTTCCTGACGAGGTTTGGATGGGTCCTTGAAAGGAATATCTGCGGGCCCTTTGGCACGTTCCTGACTTCAAGGATGTAGAACTTCATCCTCGCGTTTTGCGTGTATTTCTCGCCGCGTATCTGTTCGTTGAGTGGCATTATCCCCTCTGTGCGGCCGAGCGTCACGTACACAGGGCCGCTGCCTGCCCGCTGGATCGTCCCGGTGATAAGCTCGCCCTGCCGGTCTTTGTATTCTTCGAAGATCATGCTGCGCTCCGCATCCCTTATGGCCTGGACGACCACCTGCTTTGCGGTCTGGGCGGCTATGCGGCTGAACTCTTCGACCGGGTAGGGGAACTCCGCCTGGTCTCCCACTTCGTAGCTGTCGTCGTACTCGCGCATCTCCTCCAGCGAAACTTCGTTTTCCGGGTCGGTGATCTCCTCGACCACTGTCTTGATCCGGAGCACATCGATAACGCCTGTCTTTTCGTCAATCTCGACCCTGAGCTCTTCGTCGTTTGCCTTGTTCTTTCCTTTGTACGCAGAAATAAGCGCTCTGGATACGGCATCGAGCAGCAACGACTTTGGAATGTTCTTTTCCTTCTCGATCTGGTCGAGCGCAGATATAAACTCCTTGTTCATCTTCGTTCCCTTTCGTTCTACTTTATTATATAACGACCATGAGATTGACTTTGCTTATCATTTCGTTCGGCACGGCGAGTTCTTCGCCGCTCTTTTCGAGCGAATCCCTGTCTATCGGCTTGAACGCAGTGACTGTCCGCGTCCTTTCGCCGAGTACCGCAGGGAATTTTTTTCTCCCTTCAAATTGTTTGAAAAGGCTCACTTCGACCGGAGCCCCAACATATCTGCCGTAGTGCGCGTCGGTGAGCAGCGAGCGGTCCATGCCAGGAGAGCTGACGATGAGCGTATAGCTGTCCTGCATGATTTCACTGCCGTCAAGCTCCGCCTCAAACTGCCTGCTGGCCTTCTCAAGGTCGTCAAGCGATATCCCGCCTTCCTTGTCGAGAAAGACCCTCAGTTCCGACGTGTCCTTCTGTCTCACGATCTCGATATTCCAAATCTCGACCGCAAGGGGGCCGGTGACCCTTTCAAGCAGTTCTGTCAATTTTCCTTTAAGGTTTGCATTTGCCATGCCCTATCCCTGTATGCGTCCTCACAAACAATGAGAGCGGGAATCTTCCCACTCTCAAGCGACAACTTATTTCTCACTAAATATACTATAAAACTATCTGTCGCGCAATAGACTGATTGCAAAATTGCAAAACCTGCGCCATTCAAAAAAATCGTTCTCTGCTAAGGCATACGCCGGAGATGGGGAGACGTAGCCGAGTCAGATCCTAAAAGTTCTACAAAAATTTTCGCTTTTATCTGGGCAGTAACGCTTTCAATATGCGGAGACGAGGGTTTCTATTTTTCGTTTGATACGGGTAAGGGCGTTGTCGATCTGCTTCGGGGTCTTTTCGAGCCTCGCAGAGATTTCGGCGGGGGACAGGCCTCTCGCATATAGACGCCAGACCCCCAGTTCGGATCTACTGAATACCTCGTGGGCCGCCTCGCTCAAATACTTGAGCAGGTCAAAAAAGATTGCCATCTCTTCCGGGTCGTCCTCCCCCGAAGGCGCAGGCACGTTTTCCGGGGCGGGGTCGCCTTCGTCGTCATTCGCAAAAGAGACAAACGATACCGACTCATTCAGAGGGCTGTGCTTCTTTCGGCTTGACGCCTTCACGGCGTTTAGTATCTGGCGCTTGATACAGATCTCAGCGAAGGTCGCAAAGGACGCCCCGCCTTCCTGGCTGAATCCCTTGATAGCCAGAAACAGGCCGACCATCCCCTCCTGCATCACATCGTCGCGGTCCGCGCCGACCATGTAGTAGAGGTTTGAATAGCTTTTCAGCATAGGCCTGAAGTATACAAACAACTCCTCTATCGCCGGTTCATCCCCGCCTGCTGCGGCGACAGCAAGGCTGTTGATCTTCATTTCTTTTTTCCCGGGTTTGTCTGTGGTCGTCATCCATTCATCCCCTTGTGCTTGCCGCCTCGAAAAAAACTATCGCAGCCGCATTGCTCGCGTTCAGGGAACCGACTTTCCCCTTCATCGGTATCGATACCAACACGTCACAGGTTTCCTTCACCAGCCGGCTCATGCCGCTTCCTTCCGAACCCACGACTAAAGCGGTGCCCCCTGTATAGTCGACCTCCTTATAAGGCTTGCCGCCCATGTCGAGGCCATAGACCCAGAGCCCTTTCCCCTGAAGCGTGTTCAGGGCCGCTTTGATGTTTGCGACCCTCGCCACCTTCATATGGGCGGAAGCGCCCGCCGACGCTTTGACCGCTGCAGGGGTCATGGAGACAGCCCTGCTTTTGTGGATGACCACCCCATGGATGCCGGCACCTTCGGCGCTTCTGATGATGGCCCCGAGATTGTGCGGGTCCTCTATCCCGTCGAGGACAGCGATGAAAGGCTTCTCGCCCCTGCTTTCCGCAAGGTAGAGCATCGACTCGATATCCGAATACTCAAAGCCGCTCACGTAAGCGGCGACGCCCTGGTGAGAGACGCCGCCTGTGATGCGGTCGAGCGCGGCCTTGTCGACGCCCTGGACAGCTATGCCCGCCTTTTTTGCAAGTGAAAATATTTTCTTTCCCGCACCTTCGATATTGCGCTGAATAAGTATTTTTTCAATTCCCGCGCCGGAGGCTATTGCTTCCGTCACCGGGTTTCTTCCGTAAATAAGCCCTTGCCCTTCTTTCATGGAACCGATCATTTTCTCCTGTATACAAACAGCCTGTAAGTAAACCCGTTTTCGGACACAGGCTCCCCCTTGCTTTCGACTTCGAACTCTTCCATGGCGTCAAGGTTGGGGAAACTCGTGTCAGAGGCTATATCAGCATCTATCCGCGTGACGAGGCATCTGTCGCAATAAGGGAGCAGCATCTCATAAATCTGTCCGCCGCCGCAGACGTACACGTCCTTTTCCGACCCGGACACGACGGAGAGGAGCTCTTCCGCCGACCGCACGACTTTCGCATCGCCAAACGCATATCCTGTTTTCCGCGTGAGCACTATCGCTTCTCGCCCGGGGAGCGGCCTGTTTCCGGGCAGCGACTCCGCCGTCCGCCTTCCCATCACAGTGATATTCCCCATTGTGCTTTCCTTGAAAAATGCAAGGTCTTTCGGAAGGCGAACGAGCAAATCACCATCCTTGCCGATCCCCCAGTTCCTCTCAACGGCGACTATTGCTATCATTTTCATTTCTCCTGTAAACTACTCTGGCGTGACACCGCTTTTTCAACCCCTTACGACTAATCCTGCACGAGCCAAAAAGGCCAGGGCCTCCGCCTTCATACCGCTATCGGGATGCCTTTGACCTGTGGGCCCGTTTCATAATCCTCAAAGCTCACATCATCAGGCGTGAACTTATAAAAATCCTTCACATCCGGATTCAGGTGGAACTTCGGCGCGGGGAAAGCCGGCCTTGCGATCAGCTCCCTGACGATATCCACATGCCTGTCATAAATATGCGCGTCCGCTATCACATGCACGAATTCCCCCGGCTTCAGGCCGCTCACCTGGGCGAGCATATGCACGAGGACGGCGTACTGCATCACGTTCCAGCCGTTGGCAGCAAGCACATCCTGGCTCCGTTGGTTGAGGATGGCGTTCAGCCGGCCTCCTGCCACATTGAACGTCATCGAATATGCGCAGGGCTCCAAACCCATCTCGGCAAGATCCGCGAAATTGAATATATTTGTCAGTATCCGCCTTGAAAATGGCTTGTGCCTGAGCTGCCACAGCACATTGTCAACCTGGTCCATCTCGCCCTGCCCAAAAGCATATTTGAGCCCCATCTGATATCCATACGCCTTTCCTATGAGACCGTTTTCATCAGCCCAACTGTCCCAAATGCGGCTCCCGAGTTCGTGGATATCGTTGGATTTTTTCTGCCATATCCAGAGCAGTTCGTCGACGCACAGCTTCAGCGAGACCGGGCGAAGCGTCAACGCCGGAAATTCGTCTGCGAGGTCGTATCTGTTCACCACCCCGAAACGTTTGATAGTGTGCGCTGGCGAGCCATCCTCCCAGCGGGGCCTTACTTCATGCCCTTCGGAGGACCACCCTTCTTCGATGATTTCGCTGCACATGCGTATGAACAGGTCGTCAGCTTTACTCATTTTAACCTCCATCCCGCAACAAACTGCGAATACAGGCAGGGACGAAAAAAATGATTTTTATCAGTTCTTTCCCGACAGTCCCTTACCCTTCCTCTATGATCTTCGCGGCGGCCGCCATGGCCTCCGCCAATTCTTCCTTTCGCCCGGCCAGATACAAGTAGCCGATCAAAGCCTCAAACGCTGTCGCCCATTTGTATTCCATGAGATCTGCGTTCCTGGGAAGAGACCTTGGTTTCCTGTTGCGCGCCCGCCTCACAAGTGCAGCCTCTTCGCCATCAAGCGAGCTTTTCATCCGCAATATGGCTTTTGCCTGTGCCGAAGCCTTCACATACTTCACGGTTTCAGCGTGCAGTTTTTCGCTTGCCGACGCTGCCCTTGCAGGCACGTGCGACAGAGAAAGTTTTCTCACAAAAATTTCCCATACGCCGTCGCCGATAAAGGCGAGCGCGGAAACGCTCAGTTCTTCATACCCTTCGTAGCTTTGATCCACCGATGCCTTTCATCAATCAATTATTGCTCCGCCAACTAAACCGAACTCTTCTTTCAAACCAATACTCACCGTTGATCGTCTTCCGGCCCTGAGCTTGGGTGCCCGGGCCTTCCTACGGGGTAAGTCTCCGGGCCGTACTGTTTCATCAGCTTGCCTTTTTCCAATATTACCACGCACGCCGAAACGATTACAACGCCGGCGCCGACCAATTGAAGAGCCTTTATCTGCTCGCCGAGCATGAGCCACCCGAAAAACGTCGATGTGATCGTGAGCATATTTGAAAATACACTCACTCTCGTCGGGCCGAGCGCCTTGATGCTGTAGACATAGATGATGAAGCACAGCCCTTCGCTGATGACCCCAAGGTAGAGCACAGAGGCCAGGACCTCGCCGGTGAATACCGACAGTGGCGGCAGGTCGCGCAGGAGGAAAGGCAATGAGAGCAACGCGGCGCAGACCGTCTGGTACAGAGCCAGGTCAAGAGGCTGATAGTCCCTTACGAGTTTTGCAGTAAAGAAGTTATAGATATTCCACAGGAAGACCGCCGATATGGTCAGCACATACCCGAGTACCGCTCCTGAGAAAAACAGCCCCAGGTTGACGCCTATCACGAGAGCGACGCCCACGATCCCCGCCGCTATCCCTCCATAAATCCTGGCGTTGGCTTTTCGGTGGTAGGCAAACCTTTCAAACAGCACTGAGACTGCGGGGACAAAGGCGAGGATCACAGTGATGACAGAGACGGGAAGATAGCTCATAGCCTTGTATTCGCAGGCAAAGTAAAGTATATCGCCGAAGACCGCACAGGCTATGAGAGTAAATATATCCTTTTTCCTGAACTTGAACTTCGTCCTCGTCGCAAATTTCAGGCACAGCAAAGAGATGACGCCTATTGAATATTTGAGACAGACAAGCGACATTGTCGAGATTTCGATCAGTGCCCTTTTTGCCACGACATATTCGAAACCCCAAAGGAATATGACCGAAATCATAAGTATATACGCGGTTTTCTCGCTCCGCTCTTCGCGCAGCATGAACGACCCCCTAACGGTGAATTGGATTTGGATAACTATTCGGATATGCGCAGGATTTTTTTTGAAGAGTACGTGCTTTTGGACAGGTTCCGCGCGGAGCATACTTGAAGTATGTGAGCACGGGTTCTGTTCAAAAGTGCGTGCTATTCGGAAAAAAGACAAGTATGTCTGAATAGTCACCTTTATTATTCTTTGATGATTTGTACGCCTTGAGGCGTATCCTTCAGGGTGACACCCTGAGCTTTGAGGAGATCTCTGATCTCATCCGCTCTCGTCCAGTTCTTTTCTGCGCGCGCGACCTGTCTCTCCTCGATGAGTGCGAGTATCTCGGGCGATTCTTCGCCCTCGCCTCCCTTCTCATCAGCTTCGAGCAGGCCCAGCACATGGCTGAGTTCGAGCAGGATATCAAGAGCGCCTTCTGCATACTCCGCAGAAGCGCCATCCTTTATCTGTGTATTGACGGCGGCTATCAACTCAAAAATATCGGAGATGGCGTCAGCCGTGTTCAGATCATCGTCCATATGGGCCATGAACCGTTCCCTGTAGACGCCGAGCCCTTCGAGCGCAGCCTTCTCGTCGTCAGTGAAGGGCACGCCTGATTTTTCGGAGAGGAACTCCAGATTGATTTTCGCGTTGTGCATCCGTGCAAGCGCCTGGCCGCTCTGCTCCATCAGTTTCTCGGAGAAATTGATGGGGGTCCTGTACTGGCCGGCAAGGAGGAAATATCGTATGACTTCCCCGTCATACTTTTTCAGTATATCCCTGACCGTGAAAAAATTGCCTTTCGACTTGCTCATCTTTTCATCGTCAATGGTGATATAGCCGTTGTGCATCCAATAATTCGCGAGCTTTTTCCCCGTAGCCGCACCCGACTGGGCGACTTCGTTTTCGTGGTGCGGGAAAATCAGGTCCTGCCCGCCTCCGTGTATATCGAGGGTTTCGCCCACATACCTGTTGCTCATCGCCGAGCACTCTATGTGCCATCCCGGACGGCCCGCGCTCCAGGGCGAATCCCAGCTGAGGTCTTCTCCCTCCTTGGCTTTTTTCCACAAAGCGAAATCGAGCGGGTTTTTCTTCCTCTCGTCAGGATCCACGCGCGCACCGGCTCTCAGCTCGTCTATGTTCTGCCCCGAAAGCTTGCCGTACCCGGGGTATGATGCCGTATCGAAGTACACGTCGCCGTCTATTTCATACGCATGGCCATTCGCGATGATTTTCTGGACGAGCGCGATGATGGTTTCGATATTATCAGTCACCTTCGGGTGGACTGTAGCGGGGCGCACTCCGAGCGCCCGCGCGTCCTTGAAATACTCGTCAATGTATTTCTCGCCGACTTCCAGCGAGCTTATGCCCTCTTCCGCAGCCCTGTTCAGTATCTTGTCGTCAACGTCGGTGAAGTTCTGGACGTAGTTGACGTCATAGCCTCTGTATTCAAGGTATCTGCGCAGGGTATCAAAGACGACAAAAGGCCTGGCGTTGCCAATATGGAAGTAATTGTAGACCGTCGGCCCACAGACATACATCCCTACCGCGCCGTCCCTTTGAGGTATGAATTCTTCTTTTTTTCTGGTCAGAGTGTTGTAGACTCGCATATAAGCTTCTTTTTTGTGTGCCTGAGTATCTCCCGCACGTTCACGACTGCCGTATCGGCGCCTGCATTCATTTGCCTCGCGCCTCGGGACGATTATACCTTAATCACAGCGGTATACGCAAACTAAATTCTCCAATACCCGTCCCAGTGATTAAATCTTTTCGTAGGTCCATCTTTACCAAAAGTGCCTACGAAAATTTTACTGTAAGCTGCCCGGTTTTCGCAACAGGGCATGACCGGTTTTACCAGCGGCACAGACTGAAAAAGCCAAACGATCTGCGTCGCCCGCTCGATTAAGTCTGGGCAATCCAAAAATAATTGCAAAAAGCGAATCGAATTAGTCGAAGTGGTCTGTCAAATATAAACAATGCAGGCCGCTCTTCATCTCCAGTGCTCTCTAAATCAATGCCAATTTTTCTTCCCGGCTGAGTTTTTTGATCGCCGCTTCCCTCTTGAGCGCTTCGCTCTTTGAATTGAATTCTTCCGAATAGACGATCTTGACCGGCCGTCTCGATTTCGTGTACTTGGCACCCTTTCCTTCGTTGTGGGCTTTTGCACGTTTTGAGATATCCACTGTATAGCCTGTATAGAGCGTCCCGTCCGCGCACCTGGCTATATAAACATAATTCAAAACCTTATGTACCTATGCATGAATGCTGCCGGATCGCCAATCCTTTCATAAAACTTGTAGAGGCTTCTTTCCTCGAAATCGTACTCGAAATACCGAATCAATAGAATCCGGGAATTTATTCTTTCCGTACTGGACTGGCCATCGCTTTTCTCTCAGGAAATATCCAATTTCTCTTCGTAGTTATATTGTTTAGCCATCTATTAAATTTTCAAGTAAACCTTAAAAATCGTTTTGAAGTAGTCTACCGGTAAAATATCAAGCGCTCTGATCGCCATTTACCAGTATCCATCTGCTCTTTAGTTGGTTATAGCCCGTTCAATTCATTCGCAAGATAAACCGTGACGGCGTCGAGAAATGTCCTCGCGCCCTCCAGCGCATTTTCAGACTCTTCAGCCGTAGCGATGAAAAAATCATTGTAATCGCTGTCTGTACGAAGACCATTCGCATTGCTGATTATTTTTGAAAGCGATATATCGAATTTGCCTTTATGAATATAGTTCTTATTGAAGTATCCCAGCAACTGCCCATGCGATTTGAAGTCTTTGCTTTCGAGCGCGAGAACGGCGCGGATCGCGTGGAATATGCTGTAGTATGCCCTGTTGTTTGCCGCTTTATAATGAGCTTGACCGAACTCAAGCGCCGCCGACTCGCAATCTTCTTTTGCATTCTCAATGCGCAGCATGGCCAGAATGGATTGCTCTTCTTTGTATTCAGGCATAGACGCGCCGGCCTTCTCTCGCCACATTTGTGTAGAACGGAAGAATATCCTTGTATTGTTCATACCGTGAAGCACTGACGACGATGATGGACAGAAGTAGATTCGTTTCATAGATCAAGCGCCAAAGCCTGTCCATCAAAATATTCTTGATATAGTTTGCTTCAAAGTCGTCCGTTTCAACGAGAACCATCACATCTATATCTGACCACTCTCTGTTGTCGCCTCTCGCGTATGAGCCATACAATATGACATCAGAAAGCCTGTCGCCAAGCTCAGCTTCCGCAGCCTTGACGACCTCTTCCATAATAGCCTCTATCTCAGCATCTGTAAAAATATTAGCGTTTTCAATAACATTTATCATGGCTCTATTATAGTCAGCGAGCTATGTCATTACAAGCTAAGTACTCTTCTTCGTACCTGAACGTCGGGAAACCGGGAAACGCCGACGGCTATTGCGCCTTCTTCCTGCGAGCGTTCATGCTTATAACCACGATGAGGGCCGCCCCGAGCGCGGCGATGACAGCGAGCCATAAGGCGAGAGGGGAAATGCCTTTGCCTGCTGTGCTGTCGCCAACAGCGGCCTCAGCCGCCCCACTGCCTGCCTTTGCCTCATCTTGATCCGATGTGCTACCTGTGGTGGCCTCGCCTGCTGCGGGCTGATCGACGCTTGCTGTTGTTGCGGCGCCTCCGATTGGCCAGCCACTGGATGATGTGCCCGTACTATTGCCTGCGCTGCCCCCTGGCTTATCTGTGTCTTGCCCTGGAGGGCCGTCGCCAGGGTATTTGCCGTCGCCCGCCTGGCCTATGGACAGCTTTATATTCCCGCTTACGCCATCCGAAAACTCAGCGACGAACAGATACGTCCCGTCGCCAAACGTCTTCAGGTAGCCCTCCTTAAGCGTGATGGCCGTGCTCCCCTGTGTGACCGTATAGTTTTCGGCATCCACTTCCTCGCCCTCAAGCAGCAGGCGTACAAACGTAGTATAGTCCGCGTCCACTTTCGCCGTGACGTCCCCGCTGCCCGTATATGCCCCGAAGTCTTTCTCGACGGGCTTGACGCCTTTTTCTTCATTTTCTTCGATATCTTTATATGTCGCAGTGGCCGTCGCCGCATTCGAAGGCATGGCGAATGTGGTCGATGGGCTGCTTTCATCGCCGAAAGCCCCGCCGGCGCCGCCCGCCCACTTGTCGAACACCTTGCCCGCCGGGGCGCCGTCCGCAACGATGTCAACTATAGTGCCAGCCGTATACGGGCTGCCGCCCGTCTTGTCCGTGCCGTTTACGACTGTGAGGGCATACGTCCGTTCCGCCCCTTTGCCAATCGTCGCCGTGGCTGGATGGCTGTGGAATGATGAGGCCGTGGCCCTGTAGCGCACCTGGTACATGCCGGGCGCAAGGCCTGTGACGGCCGGGCCGGGGCAGGCCGTCCATATGGCCCCGCCTTCCGCCTTGTACTCCATATCTGTGTCTACACCGATGATGGTGCCGTCATTTAAGCCTTCGGCCGTTTCGTCTGTCTTCCCTATGCTGATGGGGGCGGCAGGCCGCGCCGGGATTTCAGGGATGGCCTGCGCTGCACTGTCGGCGACATCCCCCTCGCCTTTTCTCACTATTGAGAGCGGCGAGCCGTCCATCCATTCTTCAGGGATGGCGTAGGCCGCCCCCGAAACGACGGCAGGCGCCCCGCCATTAAACGAATACACCCCTCCCGGCACAAGCCCCGTCAGGGTCTCATCCGTGAAGCCGGCCTCTGCGTCTGGCGTGGCATACCGGTACTTCGCAGTGACGGTGGTCGCGCCCGCAGGCATGGTGAATACAGCCGAGGATGAAGTGTCGCCGGGCGCGAAGGCCCCGCCGCCATCGCTCACCCACCTGTAGAATATCTGCCCTTCAGGGGCGCTGTCCGCCGTGATGCCTGTCTTGTCCCCTTCTGCATGGCTCCCGCCGCCGCCCGAGCCGCGCACGACCGTCAAGGCATATGTCTGTGCATTTACCGTGAACGTGACGCCTGCCACGACATAGGCAGTGGCGCCGCCATCATCGTAGCCCACGGTGATGACAGCATTATGCCTGCCCACGCCCAGCCCGGCTTCCGGCTGGACCTTCCATGTCTCGGCCTTTCCGCCGTCCGGGGCGACCGTCCCGCCGGAGCCGCTTATCACAAAAGCTTCCCCCGATACGGTGACGCTTTCTATCGTCGCCGGGCTGTTCCCATTGTTCGTGATCGTGATGGCCTTTGCATCGGGCTGCACGTAGCCTGCCGTCACATCGGCAAATGATGGCGCTTCCACTTTCAGGGCATATGTCTGCGGCACCCCTGGCCCGACCGTTATCGTGGCGGCAAGGCTGTGGAACGAGAAGCCCGTAGCTGCGTAGCGCACCTGGTATTTGCCGGGCGCAAGGCCGTCAACAGAAGTGCCAGTGCAGGACTTCCAGCTGGCCCCGCCATCCGGGCTATACTCCATAGATCCGTCCACGCCGGCGATCCGGCCGTCAGCCAGGCCGGCGATAGTCTCATCTGTCTTTCCTACGCTGTCCGGGGCGGCAGGCCGCGCCGGGATTTCAGGGATGGTCTGCGCAGCGCTGTCGGCGACATGTCCCTCGCCTTTCCTTACGACGGAGAGCGGCAAGCCCGCCATCCATCCTTCGGCAAGCGCATAGGCCGCCTCCGAAACGACGACAGGCCCTGCGCCATTAAACGAATACGTCCCTCCGGACACAAGGCCCGTCAAGGTTTCGCTTCTGAAATCTATATCTGCTTCAGGCGTGGCATACCTGTACTTCGCCGTGACCGTGACGTCGCCATCCGGCATGATGAAAGTGGTGGAGATGCTTGTATCAGGCAGGAAAGTGCCCCCGCCGCTGCTCTCCCAAACGTTGAACACCTGCCCTGGCGGGGCCACGCCCGCCCTTATCTTCACGGCAGCCCCCGCCGCATACGGGCCCTCGCCCGCCGTGTCCGTGCCGTTTGCCACTGTGAATGCGTACTTCCGCGCATTCACCGTAAAGCCCACATTTGCGGTTGCCTGCGCGCCCCCGTCATAGGCGACAGTGACAGTCGCCGTGTATGTGCCCACGCCAAGCTTGGCTTTCGGCCGGATCTTCCATGTATCTATCGTACCCCCTTCAGGCTGGACCGCAGGGCCGGAGCCGCTGACCTCAAAAGCCTCCCCCGATACCGTGACGCTTCCTATCGACGCCAGGCTGTTCCCGTTGTTCGTGATGATGATGGGCTCCGCAGCGGGCGGGCTGCCGTAGCCTTCCGTTGCCGCGCCAAATGACGGCGCCGCCACCTGGAGCTCGCGGGCCTGCGCTTCGCCTTCCCTGACCGTTATAGTGGCTGGCTGGCCGTAGAATGCGGAGACGGCGGCCCTGTAGCGCACCTGGTACACGCCGGGCGCAAGCCCTGTGACAGCCGAGCCTGTGCCGGCCGTCCATGTGGCCCCGCCATCCGCCTTGTACTCCATATCCGTGCCCACGCCCGTAATCGTGCCGTCATGCAGGCCTGTGACCGTTTCATCTGTCTTTCCTATGCTGATGGGGGCGGCAGGCCGCGCGGGGACAAGGAGTTCTTGCGGAGCACTGTCCGCGACATCCCCCTCGCCTTCCCTCACTATTGAGAGCGGCGAGCCGTCCATCCACCCTTCCTCGACCACATGGGTGGCCCCAGGGACCAGGACAGGCGTCCCGCCATTGAACGAATACCTCCCCGGCGTGAACCCCGTCAATACCTCCCCGATAAAGCTGATGTATACGCTGGGGGTGGCATACCTGTATTTCGCGGTGACAGTGGCCGCGCCTGCAGGCATGGTGAATACAGCCGAGGATGAGGTGTGGCCGGGCGCGAAGGCCCCGCCGCCATCGCTGACCCACCTGTCAAATGCCTGCCCTTCAGGGGCGCTGTCCGCAGTGATGCCTGTCTTGTCCCCTTCCGCATATGCCCCGCCGCCGCCCGAGCCGTGCACGACCGTCAAGGCGTTTGTCTGTGCGTTTACCGTGAACGTGACGCCTGCCACGACAGACGCAGTGGTGCCGCCATCATCGTAGCCCACGGTGATGACAGCATTATGCCTGCCCACGCCCAATCCGGCTTCCGGCTGGACCTTCCATGTCTCGGTCTTTCCGCCGTCCGGGGCGACCGTCCCGCCGGAGCCGCTTATCACAAAAGCTTCCCCCGATACGGTGACGCTTTCTATCGTCGCCGGGCTGTTCCCGGTGTTCGTGATCGTGATGGCCTTTGCATCGGGCTGCACGTAGCCTGCCGTCACATCGGCAAACGAGGGCGCTTCCACTTTCAGGGCATATGTCTGCGGCGCCCCCTGCCCGACCTCTATCGTGGCAGGAAGGCCTCGGAACGAGCCCTGCGCAGCTGCGTACCGCACCTGATAGCTGCCGGGCGCAAGGTTTTCGACAGAATTGCCAGTGCAGGACTTCCAGCTGGCCCCGCCATCCGGGCTATACTCCATAGATCCGTCCACGCCGGTGATCCGGCCGTCGGACAGGCCGGCGACTGTTTCATTTTCGCCCTCTATATGCTCGGGGGCGGGGGGCCGCTCGGGGATAAAAATATCTTCAAAGGCCTCACTGCCGCCGATATCCCCCTCGCCTTCCCTTACGATGGAAAGATAGTACCAGTCCATCCACCCTTCCTCGATTGGGAAGGCCGTTCCCGATACCGTAACTGTTATAGCCGGTTCCCCGCTCCAAGGCCTGCGAAACGAGTAGCTTCCCGGCATGAACCCCGTAAGCGTTTCGTCAAAGTAGTTGACCTCTATGTAGTATGGCCTTTCATACCGGTACCTCGCCGTGACAGTGGCATCGTTGGCCGGCATTTCGAATGAGTTAGATGGGCTGCCGGCGCCATAATTGAAACTAACGCCGCCGCTGCCCACCCATTCGACAAACTCCAGCCAATCCAGGACGTCCGCCATGATGTCAACCCCTGTCCCCGGCAGATACATATTGCTCCCCGGCGGAGAGGCGTCCTGGCCGTTGACAGGCCTGCCGTTTACGGCCGTCAAGGCATAAGGCTCCAGGGCGATATCAAACAACGCGTTGTCGTTTGGCGTCACGGGGACATCCTCGCCGTGGGCGAGGACGCTTCCGGGGATAGTGATATCCAAGCGTTCTTTGATGTCGTCCCACATCCACCACGTCCTCGCAGGCACGCCGCCAAATGTGAGCTTGATACTGTCGCTGCCCTTCTGTGCTGTAGCGGCAACAGTCACGCCCGTGGGCAGGGTGTTGGGGTTCCAATCATTGTAAAACCAATCAGAGACATCTTTGCCCGTAAACGAATCCTTCACCGTATCGCCGACGAGCTTGATGGTCGCCGTCTGCGAATCCGCAAGCGGCGCGCCGACTTTGCCGCTGACAGTCACATCGCCCACAGCAGCTTCGGACCTCAGCGCCACACCCGCTATCGGGATAAAGCCCTCATTGGCAAGGCCCTTATAAGCGATGCCGCTCAGGCCATCCCGCTCATCCCACACTGCCGTAGCGGAGGTGGTGGGCAGAATGTCGATGCCGGCCTTTGTGCCGTATAGATAGGTACTGTCCCCGGGTTGCCAATGCCAAGTCCAATCGCTCCACGATATGACCATGCCGCCCAAAGCGGTCGGGCCGGCAAACCCGTCAGCATTTTCTATATAGACCGCCGTGCCTGGATTGCCGTTTATAAGGTTGCCATAGGCAAACACAAGGCCACCGTTGACGGTGACTCTAGCCGCCTCGCCTAAGGCTTCAATGGCATGGCCGCCTTCTGCGCTTACAAGGCCGCCACTTACCGTAACGGCGGAGGTACGGCCTCTTGCATCAATTGCACAGCTCGATTTGGCGCTGACTCTGGCGCGGTCAATGGCTGGAGGCTGGCCCCCAATAGTTACATCCCCGTAAGTCAAGATAGTAGAAGCGGATTCCGCCTCTACCTGTCCAGTTCCGCCCACCGTGACATTCAGGCCTGTATTGGACTGGTTTTGCATACAGATACCATATCCCAGAGAGGAGACTTTCCCTCCGGTGACAGTGACAACGGATTGGTCCCCGGTAGATAGTATGGCTGCATATTCTTCTGAGCTGACCTCGCCGCCGTTGACTCTGACATTGCCGGCTGTCTGTATGGCTACAGCCATGCCCATGCCTCCCGTCGCCTCTACCCGTCCCGCATTGACGGTGACGGTACAGGACGGGTCTGCGGCATTGATGGCGATGCCTGCCGTGGCGCGCACGGAACCTCTTTCGATTGACACATTGCCGGTAGCATTGATGGCGATGCCTGTCGTGGCGCTCACCGTGCCGCCGGTGACTGATACATTGCCGGGCGATTGTATAGCTATGCCTGTCGTGGCGCTCACTACGCCGCCGCTGACTGACACATTGCCGGGCGATTGTATAGCTATGCCGCTGTCCCCCATCGCCTTTACCGTGCCGATGTCGGACACGGTGACATTCTGGCCGGTGTTGCCGGCATTGCCCATATAGATGACAGGGGATGATGGCGCCGTGGCCGCATTTGACACCGTGCCGCCGCTGACCGTGGCTTTGGAGCCTGTCCCGGTGCCCTCTATGGCAATTCCTGTCGTGGCGCTTACCGTGCCGAAGCCGGTGACTGCTACCTCTCCGGGCGACTGTATGGCAGTGCCGCCAGCCCCCATCGCCTTTACCGTGCCGGTGCCGGACACGGTGACATTCCGGCCGGTGTTGCCGGCATTGCCCATATAGATGACAGGGGATGATGGCGCCGTGGCCGTATTTGACACCGTGCCGCCGCTGACCGTGACAGAGGAATCTATCCCGGTGGTGTAGATTGCACTGCCTGTCGTGGCGCTGACCGTGCCGTCGCTGACAATGACAGGGGAAATTGCTCCGGCGTCGTAGATGGCCGTACCTGTCGTGGCGCTGACCGTGCCGCCGCTGACCGTGACAGAGGAATCTATCCCGGTGGTGTAGATTGCACTGCCTGTCGTGGCGCTTACTACGCCGCCGCTGACAGTGATAGTGGAAACCAGTCCGGCGGTGTAGTAGATGGCACTGCCTTCAGTTGTGCTGACTTCGCCATCGCCCACTTCAAAAGCGTTTCCTACATAGCCATAGGCCGTAATCAGAGCCTCTGCGGCGCCTACAGTGCCTGTGTACCTGGCTTTCCAGAGAACCTTGACGCCCGCCGGGATATCCAGCCTGAGCGTGGTAGTCACGCCGGTCTTGCTGCCGGTGACGGTGACTGTATCGCCGCTGCCCGCGCTGTTCAGCGCATTTTGGATGTTGGTTTGGATAGTACTGACACTCTGGCCTTCAGTGATGGGGACGGGAGTGTCCGACATCGGCTTGATTGACGCCAGGCTGAGCCGGGCTATCACAGGCAGTGTAGATCCGGACGTACCCTTCACGCTTTCCCCGGCAGGCACGGGTTTCGGCGGGGTTTCGGATGTGTCTGTGTCAGCCGCCTCACTCACTGCGGGGTTTCCCGCAGAGCCATCTGTATCAGGCGAAGGTTCCCCAGCCTGCCCATCCTCTATCTGAACGGGGGGGGGCAAATCGGAAAGCTCTTCTGTCGGCGCCAGGCCTGCAGGCTCCGTCGCCAGCGTATCAACAGGTTCCGTCAACTCCGCGGGCGGCACTACACTGCCGTCGGTATCCCCTGCGGACATCACGGGCATCAGCACCATGGACAAGGCCACAGCCAAAGCCGTCAAAATACTTATATGGTTGGGTTTCCCCTGTCCCCGTGACTTATATGCAGCCTTCATGCGCCCTCTCCCTGTCCCTCAAGGTTTCGCGGTTATCATTTTGCTTCAAGCTTTATTTCACCATATGGCTATTTTACTCTCTTTTCTTCATGAATAAACATAAATCTGCCATTTTTGTCCTAAAATCTTTTCGTAGGTTTTCGTAGTGATTAAAAGGCAAGCAAGATGTAAAGGTTATTTCCAAACAGTCCCTAAGTCCGCTTAAATATAATTTGCGGGGTTGACGTAGCTTCCGCCTACAGTCACTTCGAAATGCAGGTGAGGACCTGTTGACCGGCCGGTAGACCCGACCGTGCCTATCTGTTGCCCCTTTGCGACCGTCTGGCCGGATCTTACATTGATAGAATTGCAGTGGCCGTAAGAAGTCGTCATGCCGTTTCCGTGGTTTATCGTTATATAGTTGCCGTAGGAACCCGAGCTGCCCGCGAAAGAGACGATGCCCCCGTCTGCGGCATAGATGGGGGTCCCTGTCGGCGCGGCCATATCAAGGCCGCTGTGCCCGCCGCCTCTGTACGCCTGCGTGAGGGTATATGAGTTCAGCGGCCTGCCGAGCCTGCCCGTGGCCCCGTATCTTTTCTTCGTACCGATCTGCACCACTTTTGCTGACGGCTCTTTCGTCACAGAGGAAGCCAGCTCGGCCGCTTCCGTGACTTCCCCGTTGACCCGCGTCACGTCTCTCGTCACATAGCGCTCGCCCTGGACGCCTTCGGTCTTCGTCCGGCTCTGCCCTTCATAGAGAGTACCGGCCTTCTCCTCTATCACCTCGAAGGGGATCGGCTCGAAGCCTTCCTCTATACCCTTTGTCTGATAATGCACAAAAGGCGTGATGACTTTGAGCTTGAGTTCGTCGCCGGGGTAAAGGCTCTCCAGATCCAGCCCGGGGTTCGCTTCCGCGAGCTGTTCCTGGGACAGGCCCTGCGCCTGTCCGACATCCCACGCAGTATCCCCCTCCTGGACAGTGTAAAGCTCCTGCTGTACGCCTCCGCTGAGCAGCACCTCCACAGCCTCGTCGACTGTCTTCAGCTCCGAGATCCGCGTCTGGGCTGCCTCGTAGTCAATTTTTTCAAAAAATGCCTTTTCGGCCTTCGGATCGGCGGGGGCAAATCTTGCCTCGATCGCCTCTGTCAAGGCTTTTGCGTCGTCCTCCGTCGCAACCTTCACGCGGACATTGTCGTCAACCCTGACAAACCAGGCATTCGCGAGTACGCTGCTCGTCTCTTCGAGGATGCCTTTCACGTCTTCATCTACGAGCGGCGTCACATCATCCTTGACGGGGATGAATTCCCTCCTGAGCTGCACGTCGGCTTCGAGCACTACTTCAGCGTCTCCGTACTCCCTGGATATGCTCTGTTTTGCCTGTTCGAGCACCGCATTGTACTCGGCTTCATCCTTGACATAGCCGATCACTTTATCGTTGAAGGAAACCGCGAGATACTGCGAACCGATGATGAAAAGCGCTATCGCTACGGCTCCGGCAGACACGGCCGTTATGCCGCCAAGGCTCAGGATAAGCCTCTTCGGGCTCTCAAGAGTCCTCAAAAGGGAAAGGAGCAGAGACCTTTTCAGACGCAGGCGCCTGTAGCGCATCCTCTCGGGGAAGGTCTTTATGTATTCTTTTTTTCTGCGAAGAGCTCGCTGTTTGCTGCGGGTAATCTTCAGTTTCATACTTCCACTCTTTATGTGCCTACTCGAAAAAAAATACTGCGTTTGCCTGAATAGCCACCTCTATACAAGAGGATGCCAAACCGCATCCTCTCCTGTCCGTTTTTTTTCTGTTAGAACCTTACTGCGAACTTGGGCCCGGTACCGTAGCTCAGATTTTGGTATCTCACTGAAGTCCCCGGTTCGGGAGCGTGTACGTATGTGCCGCCTCCAATATAGATGGCGACGTGGTATGAACTCCCCTTGCCGCCCCAGCAGAGGATATCGCCGGGCTGGGCCTGGTCGAGCGATACATAGCTGCCCTGCCCGCTTATCGCCGCAGCAGTCCTGGGTATGCTTATGCCGTTCGCCCTGTACACATATTGGACAAGCCCCGAGCAATCGAAGCCGGACGGGGTGCTGCCTCCGTATACGTACGGGACTCCGATGAATTTCTGTACATCGGCTACAACGCCATTCCCGAGCGCTACGTTATAGTCTTTGGACGTGCTGCTTCCCCCTGTGGACGGGGCCTTTTGCGAGGGGACCGACGCCACAGGCTTTTTCTTCGTACCAACCTGCACTATCTTCTGCGTGGGCTCGGAGACGATGGCCTCGCTTATGACTTCGGCTGACGCGACCTCGCCGTTCACACGGACGACGGTTTTCGTCACGCTTTTCTCGCCGTTCACGCCTTCCTGCGCCACTTTGGTTTCGCCCTCATATATGTCTGCGCTCTCCTGGTTGACAGTCTCAAACGGGATCGCTTCAACAGTGGTTTCCTCGCCGGTCGACTCATAGTGGACGATCGGCTCTACCTTGGCCAAAAGCAGTTCGTCCCCCAGATGTATATTGCTTATATCTATGTCCGGGTTTGTCGCCGCGATATCTTCGACCGCGATGCCCTTTTCATTCGCAATGCCCCAAACAGTATCGCCTGATTCCACCACGTACTTATCCGATTCCTTGCCGCCGGTCAGCAGATAATCGACAGCCGAACTCACGTCAGATATTTCAGTGATATCAGACGCTTCGTTCTTTACGAGTATCTCTTCGCGGAAATCGCCGGTGGCTTTCGGATCGTCGCTCTTGTACCTCTCCTTGATGTCGCTCAGGACAGAATTGGCGTCCGACCTTTTCGCCAGTGTGGCGAGAGGCTTTCCGTTGACTTCTATGACATAGGCATCAGCCTCGACGGCGTCGTTTTGTTTGAGGGCATTGACAAGCTCGTCATTCTCGACCTTATCCAGAGCGCGCGCCTTGGTGACGTACGTATTTTTTACTTCTATCTTATTCTGGTCAATATTTATGTCCGCGCCGTAGCTTTCCTCTGAGATGCTCGTCCTGGCGCGCTCAAGTATGCTGTTGTACTGTGCTTCGTCTTCCGCATAGCCGATGACCTCGCCATCCATTATGACGGCGACAGCCGGCTGCCCTATGGAAATAAACAGCGCAAGCCCCACTGCGGCGACAGCCACACCGGTAGCCGAACCGATCCACTTGGTCTTGCGGGATATACGGGCCTTTGGCCCTCCAGGCCTATTTTTGCTTTTTTCGCTCTTGATGATGGATTTTTCCCTGCGGCCGGGTTTGCGTCCAGGTTTCTTTGAAACGGCTTCCCTCTCATCCAAAACGGCCGCAACGACAACAGGGGCATCGCCCTTGCTCTCGGCTTTTTCAGGAACGGGAACAGCTTTGGACGCAGATAAGGGCTCAACCCCGGCGTTCGCCCTGCGTCTCGCGCGTCTCTCGGCCAGAGCCTTGCGCGCATTGATTTTGTTTTCAGTTTCGTCAGAACTATGCATGGGCTAATGTTACATTGCCGCTACAGAGCCGGTCAATGAAAGCGCAGACGTTTTCGCACAGGCTTCACATAGTTGAAAACCCTCTAAACGTTGAATTTTAAACGAAACCCATGGGCACAACGGAGACAAATGTGAATTTGTATACAATCGAAAATGTGAGCTTTTTAACCTGAAAAGGACGTAATTATTTAAAATTGCGTCCCTTTTTCGACCATTTTTGAGCCTTCACGGTAACAATCTGCCGCATCGGCTCTTTCCAGCTCTTCCCAAAGGCCCTCTGCCAGAAAATGCGGATATACATGTTCCAGTGCTCCAAGCTCTTCCCTTGAAAAAAAGCCTATGCCATTCAGTATCTGGTGCTCCGCGTCAAACTCCGGGTCGCTGCCAAGGGCAAGTTCGCCGCCTGTCGCTTCCGCCAGATAGTAAATCACGAAAAACTGGTCGTCGCCTTCCACGTCTTCAACGTGCCAGAGCAGCCTCTTCACCCGTACATCAAGGCCTGTTTCCTCTTTGGCTTCGCGCACCGCAGCGGCTCTTGACGTTTCCCCCGGATCCACATAACCGCCCGGCGGCAGCCATATGTCAAGACCCCTGACCTTCTGTCTTATCATCAGTATCCTGCCGTCCCCGTCGGGGATGATGGCGCGTACCCCTCCGGCCCAGGTCCGGCGGTCCTCTCTGAGGCTATATGGATGCGACGGCATTTCTTGCCCTTTCTATCGCCTCTTCGGGGCAAACCTCTTCAAATCCGCCCTGTGTGCGCAGCTTATACTCGACCACACCCTCCTCGGCCTTCTTCCCTACCGTAATCCTGATAGGTATCCCAAGAATATCGGCGTCGTTTGCCTTCACGCCAAACCGTTCGTCCCGGTCGTCCAGGAGCGTCTCCACACCGGAGGCGGACAGCTCGCTGTAGATCCGCTCAGCCAACTCAGCCTGCGCCGTATCGCCCTGTTTGGCCGTCAGCACTATCGCGTGGCAGGGAGCGACGGACAGCGGCCAAATGATACCCCTGTCGTCGTGGGACTGTTCGGCCACAGCCGCCATAGTCCTCGTGACGCCGATGCCATAGCAACCCATCCAAACAAGATGCTCCTTCATATTCTCATCGGTGTAGCAGGCACCCATAGCGTCCGAATACCTGGTGCCCAGTTTGAATATCTGCCCGACCTCAATGCCTTTTGCCTGCTTCAAGGGCGCTCCGCAAACCGGGCATACGTCGTCGGCTGAAGCGAGCTTCAAATCCACGACTGTCTCAGCCGTCCAGTCGCGCCCGTAGTTCACATTCTTTAAATGGAAGCCTTCCCGCAGTGCGCCCGCGCAGAGGTTTTTCAGCCCGGGGACCTCGCTGTCGGCTATGACGCGTATATCGTGCAGCCCCACAGGCCCCGTATACCCTCCGACACTGCCGGTAGCCTCTCCGATGAGCTTTTCGTCGGCAAACTCCAGGAGGTGCTCGCCTATGCCGCCGAGGGCATTCCTGAGCTTCACCATATTGAGCTCCCGGTCGCCTCTGATGAAAACCGCCAGGTATTCTTTGATTCTGTATTCGCCCCTTTCGTCGGGTTCGTCCTCATAGACCTGGAAGAGCAGCGCTTTCAGGGTTTTTTCCCTGGGCAATTCCAAAAATCCCGCAACGTCAGCGATGGTTTTCTTACCCGGGGTCGGCACTTCTTCCAGTTCGAGCTCGGCCTCCGTCTCCGCCGGGGCGTCCTTGACGACGGCCTGCTCAGAGGTGGCGGCCATATCGCAGGCGTCACAGTAAATGATATCGCTTTCGCCAACGTCGCTTATCGCCATGAATTCTTCGCTGCCGCTTCCACCGATGGGGCCGTTGTCGGCGGCCACAGGCCAAAACTCCAATCCACATCTTTCGAAAACCCTTGTATAGGCGTCCCTCATGAGCCGATAGCTCTCATCGAGCCCTGCTTCGTCCCGGTCAAAGGAATAGGCGTCCTTCATTATGAATTCGCGGCTGCGGATGAGGCCGTAGCGCGGCCTCGCCTCATCGCGGTATTTCAGCTGGATCTGGTAGAAGTTGACTGGGAGCTGCCGGTATGACGTGATATCGCTTCTTACGATATCGGTCATTATTTCCTCAGCGGTCGGCCCCAGGGCGAATTCTCTGCCATGCCTGTCTTTCAGCCTCCAAAGCTCGGGGCCATAGACCGGCCATCTGCCGGATTCATGCCAAAGCTCGGCGGGCTGCACAGGGGAAGTCGAAAGCTCAAGCGCGCCTGCGCGATCCATCTCTTCCCTCACGATCTGCTCTATCTTCCTGACGGTGCGCCACCCGAGCGGCATGAACGCATATACTCCCGATACTGTCTGCCTGATCATCCCGCTGCGGAGCAACCAGATGTGGCTCGGGATTTCCGCGTCGCCCGGTGCCGCTCTAAGCGTATTCAGGTGCATTGCCGACATTCTCATATATTCATTCCTTTCAACAACTTCATCTGCTTTTCCTGAGCATGACGACCGCCTGCGCGCCTATGCCTTCTTCCCGCCCTGTAAAGCCAAGCTTTTCAGTGGTGGTCGCTTTTATCGACACCGCTTTCGGGTCGACATCCAGCGCCGCGGCCAATTTTTCGATAATTTCACGCCGATAAGGGGCGAGCCGGGGTTTTTCCGCGACAAGCGTCAAATCCGCGTTTACCAGGGAATAGCCCTCTTCCTTCATTATTAAGAGCGTTTTGTCCAGCAAGCCCATGCTCGACGCGCCGAGGTAACGGTCGTCCGTATCCGGGAAAACCAATCCGATGTCCCCCCTTGACACAGCGCCCAGGATGGCGTCCATCAGGGCGTGGGCCAGTACGTCCGCATCGGAATGCCCTACCAACCGTCTTTCGAAAGGGATCTCGACCCCTCCGAGGATCAAGCCTTCACTTACATCGGCTGCATCGGCGAGACCAGCGGGGCCGAACGCATGGGCGTCAAACCCGATGCCAGCCCTGTACTCCCCGCCCGAATGCGCCAGATCATCGGCCGTAGTTATCTTGGTATTTGCGCTGTCGCCTTCAACGAGCTTGACGAGGCCTCCGTACTCGATCACTGCAGACCCTTCGTCTGTGAAACCCTTGCCTTCCGCCGCCCCTCTGTCCAGCGCCTCGCTTATGACACTGAAAGCGAAACCCTGAGGCGTCTGGGCAGCCGCAAGCCTTTTCCTGTCGCACAGCTCATCTACCGATGCGGGAAAGCCTTCTTCGGAGGCTCTGTACACGGTATCCCTCAAAGCCACGCAGGGTACTGCGGCACCGTACATGCTCGCCGCGTCAGCCACGCTGTTTATAAGCTCTTCGCTCACGTACGGCCTCGCCGCGTCGTGTATCAGCACATAGCCGTCAGACGGGGAAGAGCCACCCGCCGCGAGGAAAGCCTTTTCATCCCGCAGGGCGTCTAAAGCGGCCTTCACCGAAGCGGTGCGGTCGCTGCCGCCCGGGACTATCAGCACAGGCTTTGCCATATCCTCCGCAGCCAGGTACAAACATTTGGCGGAAAGGATGGTTTCCGCAGCTTCTCCCGCTTTTCGCCCGGCATTTTTTTGCCCGGCCACAAATGCGTCGCCAAAATCCTCAAGGAGTACGTCCGCCGAAAACCCGACCAGCCCTTCAGGGACGGCTATGACTGCGGCATCTGTCACACGGCCATCCAAAAATGCGGAAAGTGAGCGCCCGAGGATGCTGACCTGCCCAACCTTCAGGTATTGCTTGGGCTGGCCTGCGCCAAACCGGGATCCTGTCCCGCCTGCGGCTATGATGGCCGTTACGCGTTTATCTCCGTGCATGATGAGGTTTGAGCCTGGCAAATATCATGCGGCCGGCTGAAGTCTGAAGGACGCTTGTCACGGAGACCCTCGTTTCTTTTCCTATTTCCGGCTTGCCGTCCTCTACGACTATCATGGTCCCGTCATCCAGGTAAGCGACAGCCTGTCCCTGCTCCTTGCCTTCCTTCACGAGGAAGAGGGTCATCTCTTCGCCAGGCAGCACCACGGGCTTGAGGGTATTCGCAAGCTCGTTGATATTCAGGACCCCGACGCCCTGTATCTTTGCGACCTTGTTCAAATTGAAGTCATTGGTCACGACGGCGCCTTTCATGTTTTTCGCGAGTTTCAGAAGTTTGACATCTACCTCGGGGATTTCCTTCAGCCCTTTGTCGTTTGACGTGTTCAGGATCTCAATGCCAAACTCCTCCTGTATCCTGTTCAGGATGTCAAGGCCGCGCCGGCCCCTGTTGCGCTTGAGTGCGTCCGACGAGTCCGCGATATGGCGCAGCTCCACAAGCACGAAGTCGGGAATGACTATCTTGCCTTCGACGAACCCGGTTTTGAGGATATCCGCCACGCGTCCATCTATGATCACGCTTGTGTCGAGTATCTTCGGTGCCGCCCTCTTGCCTCCCTGCGGAGGGGGGCTTTGCGGGCGTTCCGCGCGGTCCGCAAGCTTCATGCGGGTGTCCACCATGCCCGCGAATATCGTGCTGATGCGCCTCGTGCCTACGACAAAGCCTACCCATATCAATATCGCGTAAAGCATGAAAGAGAGCACCGCCCCGAGAGTGGGGTTTTGTATATTGCCCATTACAGGGCTTATCAGGAAGGCTGCAAGCAACGCTATTATGACCCCCGCGATACCTCCCATCAGGTAATGCGCGGATACCTGTTTTAATTCTTTTTCGATCCCTTTGGCTATTCTGGAACTCTGTCTCGTCAACGCCGGAGTAAATAAAAATAATAATATTGCGAAGATAAGTCCGAATACAATTCTCAGTACATTCAGCTCAACGTTCGAAAAATCCGGGAGAGTAAAAAGCTCAGTCTTTCGAGAGAGCAGCCTCACGAATTCGAAAAGGCCGAATCCGAGCCAGAATCCTATGAAAGTAAGCAGGATCCTAATTAAATTTTTTAACATTTCGTCTTTTTCCGGTTCGCCTCCTTTATTTCCCTACACTCATAACATTGCGTTCAATCAGGTCGCAGAGCTCTGATTCTTCCTTCTGCATGACCAATGAAAGCTCGCTTATCAATATTTGTTTGGCGTTCAAAAGCATCTTTTTCTCGCCGGTTGAAAGCTTTTTTTCGCAATCGACCCTCATCAGGTCCCTCACCACTTCTGAGACGCTCATGATGCTGCCGGTCTTGAGCTTTTCCATGTTGTCCCGATACCTTCTGTTCCAGATCTTTGTCATTTCTGACGATGTCGCTTTGAGGATTTCCTTGACTTTGATCACTTCGGACTTTTTGATAATGCTGCGGACGCCTATCGACGTTGGGTTGTCGCATGGGATCAGGATTTTCATAGTGCCTCTCGCAGCGGTGAAAACAAAATAATTCACACATACATCCCGGACAGTTCTCTCTTCTATGGCCTCAATAGTCCCCGCCCCGTGCATGGGGCACACTATTTTGTCGCCTATGGCATACAGCATTATCGGAACTCCTCTCTTGATAATTAATTATCAATATTATATCATGAATAATTTTTCTGCACGCCTCATTCAGCCGATAACAACTAATTCTTCACAAATCATGGATTTATGTTATTATTATGTGCGCGATGTACATATATTTCACGATTATTTCCAGCTGGACAAGGAGGTGAAACAAGCCTGATGCCAAAACTGTTGATAGTAGACGATGAACAAAAAATACGCGAGGTCATCCGGGAATATGCGGAGTTCAACGACTATGAAGTTGTCGAAGCCACCGACGGGATGGAGACAATAGCCCTGACAAAAGAAAACGACTTCGACCTCATCGTCCTGGACATAATGATGCCCAAGCTCGACGGCTTTTCGGTCGTGAAAGAGATCAAGAAAAGCAAAGACATACCCGTCATCATGCTTTCAGCCAGAGGCGAAGAGTACGACAAACTCTTCGCGTTTGAAGTCGGCGTGGACGACTACATGGTGAAGCCTTTCTCACCGAGAGAGCTTTTCGCGCGCATAGGGACTGTGCTGAGCAGAGTCGACGCGCAGAAAAACAACCAGAACAAAATGGTCTTTGACGACCTCGTGATCAACCTGCCTGCAAGGGAGATCCTCGTTGACGGGAAGCCTGTGAACCTCACGCCAAAGGAATACGAACTCCTCGTCTATCTGGTGCAAAACAAAAACACGGCCCTCTCCAGGGAAACCCTGCTTGCGGATATTTGGGGATATGACTTCGGCGATGTCCGGACGATAGACACCCATATCAAGAACCTCCGCAACGCCATAGGCAAATACAGGAACAAGATAGTCACGCTGAGGGGAGTCGGCTACAAGTTTGAAGGCTGAGAAGCGGATGTTTTCCGGCGCTGACAAAGGGGGAGCGGGCAAAAGAAGCGGTGTACGCAGATCCGCACGGCAGCCCCGAAGACACCTCAGCTTGGATTTCGGCAGCGTCAAGTTCAAGCTCTGGATGTATTTCGGCCTTTTCGCCCTTTTCATCATGCTGACAATCTGGGCGCTTCAAGTGCTGTTCCTCTCGAATTACTATGAAGCCATGAAAGCCAGTGAGACGGAAAAGATAGCTGATAAGATAGAGTCATCCTATTCCCCGAATACCACCCCGTCGCAGCTTACAAGCCTCATCACCGGACTGCGGCAGGGAGACGATATCTACATACAGATCGACTCAAAGGATGGGAAGCCTCTGTATATATCCTACAGCGTAGACAACCAGAATGCGGGTGGCGGCACGGAAGAGGCTGCCACAGGGGATGGCGCGGATGGGAATACTGCGGATGGCGATGCTGAAGCGGCAGGCAGCGAGGAAGGGATCGCTACAGGGGAAAGCGAAGCTGAAATACGGCAAGACGCCCCTTCGGAAGACGCGGCGGCATTGACAGAGGCTCCCGAACACATTACCGTCTTCGACGAAGAAATCGCCCTGCTCAAGGGCGCGCTTATCGCAAACGGCGGGAAAAATATCACCCGGATATCGACAAACCCCGCCACCATGCTAAAAATCTCGGAATATGCCGCCTTCCTGGACAACGGGGATTTCCTCTACATACTTTCACCGCTCTACCCGATGCACACGACGCTCAGCATACTGACGAAACAGCTCCTCTGCGTGACAATAATTTCACTGCTTGCAGCGTTCGCGCTTTCATATTACCTGTCCGCGACGATAACAAACCCGATAACAGAGATCACCAATTCGGCAAAAAAGATGGCTGACGGGGAGTTTGGCATCGGATTTGTAGGGAAGCACTACACGGAGGTGAAAAGCCTGGCAAACACGCTGGCGACGGCTTCAATTGAAGTCGAGCACGCCCGCAATGCACAGCGAGACATCATAGCGAACGTGAGCCACGACCTCAAGACCCCTCTTACGATGATAAGGTCGTACGCGGAGATGATCCAGGACATTTCGGGGGACGACCCGGAAAAGAGGAACGAGCATCTGGCTGTCATAATAAGCGAAACCGAGCGCCTGAACCTCCTGATAACCGAGTTCCAGGATATATCGAAACTGAAAAGCGGCGAGGCGCAAGGGGTTTTCACCGTATTTTCAATGAGCGGCCTGGCAGAATCGACTGCGAATAACTACCGCAGCTTTGCCGAACAAAACGGGTACACACTCGGCGTGAAGCTTGGCGGGAGGGGCTTTGTCAACGGGGATGAGAACCGTATCGCACAAGTGCTGAACAACCTGTTGTCAAACGCGATGAAGTACGGAGGCGAAAACAAATCGATCGAGATTGCAGTGATCGAAAAACCAGGCGAAAACATCGTAAGGGTCGAAGTCTCGGACCACGGGATAGGCATCCCAAAAGAAGAGCTGGCCCACATATGGACGAGATACTACAAAGCAAGCTCAAACTACAGGCGCACTGACGACAACAGCACCGGGCTCGGCCTGTCCATAGTCAAAGAAATACTGCTGCTCCACGGTGCGGAGTACGGGGTGGAAAGCGTTCCAGGAAGCGGCAGCACTTTTTGGTTTGAAATGAAAGGCGAAAACACCGATGGCTAAAAGCAACGTCATTTTCATGTGCAGTGAGTGCGGCTACGAAAGCCCCAAATGGATGGGGCAGTGCATCTGCGGCGCATGGAACAGCTTCGTAGAAATAAAGCAAAGCCCGGCCTCAGCCCACAACGCCTTGCCGCAAAGCCCTTCAAAGCCGCTCCGCCTGCGCGACGTCATATCTGCGGGGAGCAACCGCCTGGACACTGGATTGCCAGAACTGAACCGTGTGCTTGGCGGAGGGCTGACCCCCGGCTCACTGACGCTCATCGCCGGGGAGCCGGGCATCGGCAAATCCACGCTCATCCTCCAATCCGCGCTGGCGCTCGCAGGGCGAGGGCTCGCCGTGCTGTATACGAGCGGCGAAGAGTCAGCTGAGCAGATAAGGCTCCGTGCAGACAGGCTCAGCGGGGACAATATCCCTGAGAGCCTGTACATATTCCCGGAAACCGATATCTCGTCGGTCGCGGAGGCGGCGCGTGGGATTTCCCCTTCTCTGCTCATCATTGACTCCATCCAGACCATGCGATCTGCGGAGATACCGTCGACGGCCGGAGGAGTATCCCAAATCAGGGCATGCGCAGACGCCCTGATGCGGATCGGCAAGGCGCAGGGCATACCTGTCTTCATCGTGGCCCACGTCACAAAATCAGGTGAAGTGGCAGGGCCGAAGATCATCGAGCACCTGGTCGACTGCGTACTGGATTTCAGCGGGGAAAAGGACAAGGACTACCGCATACTTACCGCTTCAAAAAACCGTTTTGGAAACACGAACGAACCGGGCGCTTTCGAAATGAAGGAAGAAGGGCTCTCGGGCATAGACGACCTTTCAGGGCTTCTGCTCGGGGGCATCACAAACCCCGCCGAAGGGACTATCGCCGGAGCGGTGTTTGAGGGCACCCGCCCTCTTCTCATGGAAATACAGGCGCTGACCGCATCGAGCGCCCTCAGCTTCCCCCGCAGGACTTCCATAGGAGTGGACGGGGCGCGGCTTGCGATGCTGCTTGCAGTGCTCGAAAAGAAGCTCTCCCTCGATTTGGCGGCAAAGGACGTTTTCATAAATATCGTCGGAGGGTTCAAGCCCGGCAGCGCATCCACAGACCTTGCCGCAGCCCTGGCCATCTGGTCTTCCGCCAGAAGCCTGGAGATACAGCCAGGGACCCTTGCCGTGGGCGAAATCGACCTCGCCGGCGAAGTGCGCCCCGTCAGAGGGCTCGACAGGATCGTGTCCGAAGCCGCAAGGCTCGGACTCTCAAAAGCCATACTCCCCAAGACAGCCGCCCTGAAAGTGGAGGCCCCTCGCGGGCTTTCGGTCCTGGGCGTATCGTCTTTGAATGAGGCGATAGAAGCCCTGCTCAGCTGAAGGCCATCCTATACGCCACTGTCAAGACAACGCGGGAGATTCGTAGCCTGGGTCTCGCGCCGTCTGCGCGGAGTGAGTGCGCACGCAGTAGCACGAAGCGGAGTCGCAGCAAGCGAGACCCAGGCTACGAATCTCCCCATAGGATGAGACTCAGCCAAGCCCGCGCCGGTCAGTTTTCGGCCTGTGACGCTTTGTAGTCGGCGACTATCTTTTGCGACAGGTTTCCCGGCACTTCCTCGTAGCGCTCGAAAGCCATGGTGAAGCTGCCCCTCGCCTGGGACATACTGCGCAGGTTGATGGCATATTTGAACAGTTCTGCCTGCGGCGCTTCGGCGATAAGCTTCTGTATGCCGCCGCCCTGCGGCTCCATACCCAGGATCTTGCCTCTGCGTTTGTTCATATCGCCCATGACGTCGCCCGTGTACTCATCGGGGACAAACACCTCTACGTGCATGATGGGTTCGAGGAGGATTGGCTTTGCCTCTTCAATGCCCTTTTTGAATGCAAGAGAGGCCGCGATCTTGAAAGCCATTTCGTTGCTGTCCACATCGTGGTAAGAGCCGTCGTAAAGCACGGCTTTGATGCCAGTCACGCGCGACCCTGAAAGCGGGCCCTTGAGCAGACATTCGCGCAGCCCTTTTTCGACGGCAGGCACATAGTTTTTCGGTACGCTTCCGCCGAACAATGCCTCTGAAAATTCGAAATCCTCGGTGGTCGGGGAAAACTTTATGTGCACATCGCCGTACTGGCCGGCGCCTCCGGACTGCTTTTTGTGTTTGCCCTGGACATCGCTTGCCCCCTTGATAGTCTCGCGGTAGGGGACTTTTGGGTCCTTCAGTACTGCGTCCACGCCGAAGCGCTCCTTCAGCTTGGCTGTGATGACGCCGATCTGCATTTCGCCCTGTCCTCCTATGAGCGTCTGGGAAGTCTCCGCATTGCGTTCGATCTTAAAGGAAGGGTCTTCTTCCCTGATGCGGTTGAGCCCCGTACCGACCTTCTCGTCGTCGCCTTTGTCTTTGGGCTCAATCGCGGTAAAGAGCGTGGGCGATGGGAAATCGATGGTGGGAAATACCACTATTGCGGATTTGTCGCAGAGCGTATCCCCGGTGTGGGTGAATTGAAGCTTTGTCGCCGCAAAGATATCGCCTGCGTTAACTTCCGACGTATCCTCCTGGTTCTTGCCTCTCATGAACGAGATGGAGCCGAGCTTTTCGGGCTTCTCTGCGCGGGCATTGTAAATTTCCTGCCCCTTGGCGATCTTGCCAGACACGAGCTTTATAAGCGACACTTTGCCGCTCCGCGTCTCAAGGGTCTTAAATACAAAAGCTGTGGCCTTCGCGTCAGGATCCGGGGCGACCTCGGCGTCTTCGCCTGCGGCGGTCTTTGCAGGATAAGGGCTGTGCGCGGTCGGTGCCGGCACGTACCTGATGATGAAGTCGAGGAAGTCCCTTACTCCTTCGCCGGATGCGGCGCTCAAAGATGAAATAAGGGCTATGTCGCCAGTCGTTATCCCCGTCGTAAGGCCACGGGCAAATTCCTCTTCGGTGAACGCTTCGTCGCCCATGAATTTGTCGAGAAGCTCTTCGTCGGTTTCGGCTATCGCCTCATTCAACGAGTCGGTGTCATCGAGTGTCACGACAGACGTACCAAATTTCGCTTTCAAATCCGCTATGACCTTAGGGATATCCACGTTTTCCTTATCTGTCTTGTTGATGAGGAAAAGCCTTGCGATCCCTTCTTTTTTGCAGGCCGCCCAGGCCTTTTCGGTGCCAACCTGCACACCCGCCGAAGCGTCCACAACGATGACTGCGGCGTCTGCCACGCGTATAGCGGAGCTTATCTCACCCGCAAAATCAAAGGTTCCGGGGGTATCGATGAAATTTATCTTCACATTGGAGTATTCGACGGGGACAATCGTGGTCTGGATCGAATATTTTCTGTCGATTTCTATCTTTTCGTAGTCCGATACAGTATTGCCCGCATCGACTGCGCCCATCCGGCTGATGGCACCTGTATTCGCAAGAGCGGCCTCGATTATCGTCGTCTTTCCGCTCCCTCCGTGTCCGAGTAAAAGTACGTTTCTGATCTGTTCTCCGATGTAACCTTTCATCTGCTTCTCCTTGCCCGTTGGCGTAAATGGATAAAACTTCGTCTCTCTATACTTTTATTGCGATCAACCGCCCGCTATCCGCAGGCAGTACGCCGGCCTATGGTATTACCCCTGCAACTGAACGCCGGGGTAACAGTATTTCGCCCCGATATATTATCATGCATGATATCGGGGCGTATAGAATTTGTCTTTACTATTTTTCATATTATTGTTTTTTATTTATTGTTACAATTTACCTATACGCCGAAGCGGGACAATTGCGTCTCGCTCCTACGTAATTTATGAGATGAATTTTAGCTAAACCTAAACGTTTAGAGAAAATCCAACATATGTGAATTGTAACTATATATTGGGAACCTCTAAAAGTCACTATGCGGCTTCCGATCTCCTCACTCATCGATCGGCTTCATCGTCGGGAAAAGTATGATGTCCCTGATCGATGCCGCTCCGGTGACGAGCATCACGAGGCGGTCAATCCCTACTCCAAGGCCTCCCGTAGGCGGCAGGCCTACCTCAAGCGCATTTACGAAATCCTCGTCCATTGGGTGGGCCTCGTCGTCGCCGGCCGCGAGTTCAGCCTGCTGCGCGGTAAATCTCGCGAGCTGGTCTATAGGGTCGTTCAGTTCCGAGAACCCGTTGGCTATCTCCCATGTATTGATGTAAGCCTCGAAACGTCTCGTGATCCGCGTGTCCGCCGGATCTTTTTTCGCGAGAGGGCTTATCTCCACAGGATGTCCCGTGATGAAAACCGGCCCATCCAAATGTTCTTCGCAATATCTTTCGAAGAGTTCAGCTATAGCTTTTCCTCTCGTAAGCTTCTCTGCGTTTTCGATACCGTGTTTTTTGGCTGTGGCCCTCGCTTCCTCATCGGTCTCGATGGCGTCAAAGTCTTCGCCCGCGAAGCGCTTCACGGCGTCCTGCATGGATATGCGTTCCCACGGGGGAGTCAGGTCAAACTCCTTGCCCTGATAAATGATCTTCATGGAACCCGTCGCCGCCATAGCCGCGCGCGCAGCTATTTCTTCAGTCAGCCTCATCACGTCTTCCATGTTGCCAAACGCCTGGTAAAGCTCCATTGAAGTGTATTCGGGGTTGTGGTTTCTGTCCATACCCTCGTTCCTGAACATCTTGCCAAGTTCGTAGACTTTGTCAAAACCGCCGACGATGAGGCGCTTCAGGTACAGTTCATTGCTGATCCTCAGCTTCATGTCGAGGCTCAACGTATTGTGGTGAGTTTCGAACGGCCTTGCGTTGGCACCGCCCGCTATCACTGTGAGGACGGGGGTATCCACTTCGATGAAACCCTCGTCTTCTTCCAAATACCGTTTGATCTCCCTTATAATAGAAGCCCGTTTGAGGAAAACCTCTTTCACTTCGGGGTTGACGATAAGGTCTACGTAGCGCCTGCGGTAACGGAGCTCGGGGTCTTTCAGTCCCTGCCACTTGTTTGGGAGTATCTGAAGGCTTTTCGAAAGCAGCGAGACGAGCCGGGCTTTGACGCTGATCTCCCCGTGCCTCGTCTTGAATACCTCTCCTTTGACCCCTATGATATCCCCTATGTCATAGGTCTTGAACCAGGAATACTCTTCATCGCCTATGGCGTCGCTGCGCACATAAACCTGTATACGCCCCTCGCTGTCCTGCACATCGATAAACGAAGCTTTGCCCATATGGCGGTTCGCCATGATGCGCCCCGCTATGGAAACATTTTTCCCTTCGAAGGCCTCAAATCTTTCCTTGATGCCGGCGCTGTAGCTGTCCACGTCCCAAGTCTCGTTCAGGTAGGGATCCCTTCCCGCTTTGACGAGGTTTGCGAGCTTCTCCCTGCGTATAAGCATCAGTTCATTCAGCTGCTCGCCTGTAAGTTCCTCTTCGGGAGCCTGTGTGCCGGCACTCTTTTCTTCAATTGTATTGGGGTTGTTGTTTTTTTCCGTCATTTGTCCCACCGGGTGTTTAGGACTTGCCGAACAATAACATGCAATTTTTCACTTGCCCTTTCACCGTCATGCGGCATGAAATTATCACA
>JAISAW010000100.1 GCA_031266515.1 Eubacteriales Family XIII. Incertae Sedis bacterium | reverse complement strand
TCGCCTTGGTTGATGGCGAGCGCTACGCGGTACAGGGAATTGATATAGACTACAAGTTCACCTGCGGGCACGGCGGCGAAACTTTTTCCGAAACGTACCCGGGCGCTGTAAACCTGGATGCCGTCTTTTCGGATCACCACGTCCACCTCGTCGCCGTAGTTGACGCCGAGGGTGGCAAAATCTTCTTTAGTGATGTCTGTCCACAGGCTGCCGAAGCGCACATCGAGGATATCGATGCGTCCCTTCACACTGCCGGGGCTGCGCTCCATCGTGCCGATGGGCAGCTCCACGACCATGCCTGCGCTGAGGGGAGGGCCTATCTCTTCGTAAGAGGCCTTGCCGCTGGCCAACATTGCGCCAGTGTTGGCGTACAGGTCACGCCCGTGGAAGGTGTAGGACTCATCCGTCCCCGGCCGCATATAGCGGCTTTCGTCTATCTCACGCACGGAGTCTATGCCCACGTAACGTTTGACATGGGTCAGGGTGCCGTTGTCCGGCGTTACGATATAGTGCCCCGGCACGGTGTGGGCCACCACACTCTTGCGGTCGGAGCCGACCCCGGGGTCTACCACCGAGACAAAGACGCTGCCTTCGGGCCAATACTGGATCGTCTGGAATAGCCTGTAAGAAGCTTCCCAGATATCGTAGGGAGTGATGTCATGTGTCAGGTTGAACAGCCGAAGCGAAGGGTCCACCTTCAGCGCCACGCCGTACATGGAGGGTACTGCGCCGTCCACGAGGCCAAAATCACTTTGAAAAACCAACATCGATTGCTGCTGAGGCATAGTGTCTCCTTTATTTGTTTTTTCTCTTTCAATGCTTTACAAAACCCCTGGTATTTCATGGCGGGACTTTATCCTGGTTCACGCAAATGGGTCGTAGAAGCGGCTGTGGTTGATGAAGAATGTGATGTACAGGCTTACGGCGAAGATGAGCGCTGTCACGGCAATTGCCAGGATGTCCTGCCGGGAGATCTTGCGGGCAGAGTACCAGGTGCGCTTTTTATGCTTGCCGAATGCGCGCAGATCCATGGCATTGCTGATCACCTCGATGCGTTCCAGGGTTGAGAAGATGAGCGGCACGATGATGGCCAGCGCATTTTTGACTCGTGATGCAAAGCCGGCTTTCTTTGACATCTCCAAACCGCGCGCCTGCTGCGACATGCTGATGTTGTTGTAGTCCCGCTGCAGGTCAGGGAAGTAACGAAGCGTGAGGGACACCGCGTAGGCGCCTTTATAAGGCATGCCTATACCATTCAGCGAGGCGGCAAGCTCGCTTGGATCGGTGCACAGGAAAAAAATGAGGCCCAGCGGTGCCACCGCCACGTATTTCAGCAGCTTGCTGCTCATATACAAGAGCTGTTCCTGTGTGAGGGTATAGCGCCCTGCGATATGAAATATCTCATGCCGTGAGCCGTAGATTTTCACCCCTTGCTCAGGGGCAAGCAGGAAAGTAAAGAGGGCGTTCAGCAACAAAAATAAGAGCAGGATGCAGGCAATCACCCTGATCTGCCGCCAGGTGACCTTGGAGATGTGGAACATCACAAAGGAGAGGATTATCGTGAAGGCGATGACCCGTATGTCATAAGAAAGCATCACAGTGAAGGTGAGCAGCAGAAAACAGACGAGCTTCGCCACGCCGGACATGCGGCGGAGAAAGGTGTCCTCCCGGCTTTGGGTGAACAGGTTTATCTTCAATGCATCCGCCTCCTTTCAGCCATCTCCATCATCACTCCGGCTACGCAGCCATTTTTCGTGGTCGATGAAACTCTGCACGAAATCGGTGCCGCTTTCTATATGTGCGCGCTGCGTCAGGGTATACAGTGAAGTTTCCTTCAGGTTGGCACGTTCGATGACGCCCGCATCGGTGAGTACTTCGCTGGCGGGTGCGTCGGCGATCACCTCTCCGTCAGACAGCACGATAGCTCTGGGAGTGTATTCCAGCATCAGGTGCATGTCATGGGTGATAAGGACCACAGTGAGGCCATCCTCGTTCAGCCGGGCCAAAAAGCGCATTATCTCAGTGTAGTGCCGGAAGTCCTGCCCGGCGGTGGGTTCGTCAAGGATCAGCACTTTGGGGTTCAGCGTCAACATGCTGGCTATCGTCACCCGCTTTTTCTGGCCGAAGCTCAGGGCTGCGATGGGCCACGACCTGTAGGGCGACAGGTCGCAAACCCGCAGTGCCGTGTTTACCCGTTCAGCCCTTTCTTCTGAGGGGATGCCACGTAGCTTCAGCCCTAGGCCCACTTCGTCGGCAATCATTGCCTCGGATATCATCTGATTCGGGTTTTGCATCACCAATCCCAGGTATTCCGCCCGCTCTCGAATGGAATGAGGGGCGATATCCTCGCCCTGATAGCGGATGATACCGGAGTGCTCCGTCTCGAAGCCGCACATAAGCTGGGTGATGGTGGTCTTGCCGGCACCGTTGCGCCCCACTATGGACACCATCTCGCCCTGTCGTATCTCAAAGCTGACATCTTTCAGGACATCCCTCTTGCCGTCGTAGCTGAAGGACACGTCCTCCACCGACAGTACCGGCGGATTTTGGTTCACCGCAGTGTCGCGCTGTACCGTAGTGAGCCAGCGGCGCAGTTTCGTATCGGCATCGGTGAGGTCTATAGATTCCACATGGCTTGGGCGCATATCGGGCGTCAGGGATACGCCGGCGTATTTCAGCGCCGTCACATAAAGAGGTTCCCTTATACCGTGGGCCCGCAGCACTCCCGCGCAAAGCAGCTCGTCGGGGGTCATGTCGGCCACGATGCGCCCGTCATCGACGACAATTACCCTGTCTACAGGGCGGTGCAGCACATCTTCAAGGCGGTGCTCTATGATGATTACCGTTTTGTCCGTGTCGCGGTGGATGTTGTCAATGATCTCGATGGCGGTCTTGCCTGTGGCCGGGTCAAGGTTGGCAAGCGGTTCATCAAACAACAGTATCTGCACGTCGTCGATCATCACCCCTGCCAGGGCGGTGCGCTGTTTTTGCCCGCCGGAAAGCTCGTTGGGGGAATTCTTCAAATGGCTGTCCATGTCCACCATGGCGGCAGCCTGTTCCACCCGCCTGTGCATTTCGGGCGTAGCCATGCAATCGTTCTCCAAGGCAAAAGCGATGTCTTCGCCCACGGTCAGGCCTACGAATTGGCCGTCGGAGTCCTGCAACACCGTACCTACCACCTTAGACCGGTCGAAGATGGTCTGCTCCTGGCTGCAGGCCCCGGCGATGGTGAGGGTGCCGGTCTGCTTGCCTTTGTACGCAAAAGGAATGAGCCCATTCAGACAGTGGCCCAGCGTACTCTTGCCGCTTCCGCTGGGCCCTACTATCAGGGCTTTTTCCCCGGGGTATATCTTCAGGTCTATGCCTGCGAGCGTAGGCTCCGCCTGGCTGAAATATTGAAAGCCGAAATTATCAAAAACGATGATAGGCTCTCTGTCATTCTCCTGCACGCAAAAACGCCTCAGGCTTGCTTGTCGGCGTTGTCTGTGTCTTTTTTCAGCGAACCCTCTTTCGAGCGGGTAGCCGAGTAAGCCAGCAGCAGCAGAGTGCCTATGACGGCGCAGCCTATGATGTTGGTAAGGCCGGCTACGGCACCTTGCAGGAACACCAATTCCACCGGCTCTGCGTATATCAAAATATCAAGGACCGGCGCTACCACGAACCAGGCTATGACGTTGCCCGCGATTTGGATGGCGTTGAAGATAAGGATGCCCTTCAGTTTGAACTCTCCGCGGTTGACGTTGACAAATTTGAAGGCAAAGCCGTAGATGAATCCCGCCACGCCGCCGGCGATGATCCAGCTCCACCACATACCGCCGTCTATAGCGCCGCTGAGTATGACGGCTATGAGGGTCATAAGGGCGCTGGTGATGGGGCCGAACAGCGCGCCGAAGAAAGCGGCTATGGCCCATGAAGGCATGATGTAGGTAGCCGGTACAGGGGTGGGAATGCGCACGAATGTGTTCAGGATGAAGAACAGCGCGGCTCCAAGTGCGGTTGCTACCAGTATTCTGGTGCTAAAGGTGAATAGCTTCTTTTGTTCCATTTCAGGATCCTCCAATCGTAAGGTGTTTATTTAAAAAGGATAACACGATTTGCTGTACTTGTGGCTGTACAAATTCTATCGAGCCGTGCCCCGCGCCTTCAAGCTCATAATACTCGGCCTCCACTCCGGCCCGGACAAGCGCTTCGTAGAACATTCGGCTCTGCGTTACCGGCACTACGGCATCTTTGACGCCATGCATCAGCAAAAAAGGCGGGGCGTCCACTGTGATATGAGGCTCTATCTCGGTGAGTCCGGCAATCCCGGGCAGCTGCTCCGCCGAGTCGCCGAGCAGGTCGCTCTGAAGCGGACTGCCTTTCAGGGTAAAGGGCGCGTACCAGCTCACCACCGCCTGCACATCGTCCGGGGCCTCCGGCCAGTCGCTTGTTTTGAAAGCGGGTTCGTCCGGGCACAGGCCCGCAAGCGCCGCCAGGTATCCTCCGGCTGACTCCCCGCCCAAGGCTACACGCTCCGGGTCTATACCGTAGACATCTGCCCGGCTTCTCAAAAAACGGACAGCCGCCTTGACGTCCTGGACCGCTGCCGGGAAAGCCTGCTGGGTGCAGGTACGGTGTTGCACAGAGGCTGCCACAAACCCCCTTTGTGCAAACCACGTGAGAAAGGGCAGGGCGTACAGTGGAGTGGATTTGCGAAATCCGCCGCCTGCCACCCATACGAAAAGAGGCAGCCGGTCCCATCGGTTGCCCTGCCCGTTGGGGCGCAGCAGGTGCAGCTTAAGGGGAATGCTCTCCTGGTGGTAATCGTCAAACCGGTTGGCGTAGACTATATCCCCGAACTGGATCACCTCGGGATGCTCTATTTGCGGTGTTATGGTCTGCCTCATGGTGCCTCCATTACGGACTTCGCAGGTGTAGCAATATTAAAATATATGTTATATATGTTTAATGCAGACATGCTATACCAAGCGGCTTGCTTTTGTCAACAGTTATTACCCCGGCAGCAAATAGCAGGAAGTCGCGCCGGTCTTTCAACTAATCTGCTTTGTTGGCGAAATCCTTACATACTGCCCGCTTAGGATGTGACTCGTCTTCGACTCGCAGCTGCTTGGGATGTGACTCATCTTCGACTCGCAGCTGTATGCGCGGTTTCGCCGCCGCGCATATTAGCTGAAACCCTCGGCACTTTATTCCTGCTATTTGCTGCCGGGGTAATAAAAGCTTAACAAAAAATTTTGCCGGAGGCATTGGTATTGTTTTATAAGCAAAAACCACAAATAAATCTTGCGAATGACTTGTGCATTTCATTACAAAAATGGATGAAGGTTCATTCATCTTCTGTCTGGGAGGTTGCTTTTTCCAGGCAATACCCTTCGAGGAACAATACGTCGATATCGGTGATCGCAAATGTCGAAATGGCATCTTTCGGGCTTTCGACCATAGGCTGCCCATCCACATTGAACGAGGTGTTTATCAGTACTCCGATACCGCTCGCCGCTTTGAATTCGGTGATGATATCATAGAACAGCGGGGCGTCTGCGCGGCGCACCACCTGCGGCCTTATCGACCCGTCGAAATGCACGACGGCGGGAATGCTCTTCATGGCTTCATCGGTAGCGTTTACCGCAATCATCATATATGGCGATATCCTCGGTTCCGAAGCGTAACGGCTGACATCTTCATCAATTATTGATGGGCACAGCGGCCGCCATGGCTCGCGGCGCTTGATGATATCGTTTATCCTGCTCGCCACTTTTTTTGACCTCGGGTCGCCGATAATAGATCTGTGCCCGAGAGCCCGCTGCCCCGATTCGGAACGTCCGCAGCAGAGAGCGACGACTTTCCCGGCGCTGATGTACTCCGCGATCTTTGCAGCGGGGTCAGCGGGGTATGTGTATGGGTATCCGGAAAACCTGATGATCTTTTCAACTTCAATTTTTGGGTTTACCGGGCCTAAAAAGGACAGGCCGTCTATCTTCCCTGACAGCTTATGCCTGATTGCCGCATCGTACTCCATCGGGACCCCGAGAGCCGCGCCGGTATCGTTTGGGAAAGGGTTCACGTAAATGGACTCGACGTCAAGCTTATCCAACAGATACCCGTTTGCTTTCACATTCAGCGCGACCCCTCCCGATATGGCCAGGCGCCTGCGCCCGGACGATGCGATAAATGTGGAACAAATACGGGCGAGATGCTTCTCCATCTCGTTTTGCACCGCCTTTGCAAACGCGATGTGCAGATCGGTCAACGGTTCGTTTTTCGCGCGCGGGGAAAATCCGAGAAGGTCTGCGAGATGGTCCGTAAATCTGTCGGAATAGGTATGTTTGCCATGGTGTATGTATTTCGGGTTCACGTGGTATCCGTCTGCGTCCGAATATACGATCTCCCTCATAATCGATTCATCGATTGTGGCGTCAGATGGCAGCCCCGTCACTCCCATGACTTTGTATTCGCCGTCGTAGGCGTCGAACCCGAGGTATTCCGTAGCAGCCGCATAAAGCCAGCCGAACGAGTGTGGGATTTTTTCGCCCCAGAGGTATTTGAGCCCCGGCTCCTCATACAGCCAAACGGACGAGCAAAGCGTTTCGCCGGAACCGTCAACCACAAGGATGAGGCAGTCCTCAAGGCCGCTGCCTATCAACGCCGCCCATGCGTGGGCTTTATGGTGGTTCGTAAAATACAAAGGCGGTATGTCCGCGTTTGATATATGCCTCTGTATATTGAAACGGATCCGTTCGCTCACGGCTGCTTTGCTGTGCCTGCGCAGGTTGAGGCCCTGCCAGTTGACAGTGGCGGGGTCGGGCGGATACAGCCCGTTTATCAAAGCATAGTGGGACTCCACTTCGCCGGAAGGAAGATATGCGTCGAGATCCCACGGATAGGCGATCCCATCTATCTCCTCCAGTGAAGTGGAGGTTTCCGACAAGCACCTCAGGATGCTGCGGATCGGAAACATCTGTGAAGCGTGTTTGATACGGTTCAGACGTTCCTCCTCAACAAAAATTTCCAGGCCGTTTTCGCTGACAATCCCCGCAGACGGATTTTCGCCTTCATATATACATAAAAATTTCATTTTCCGTTTTCCCTCCTCTTATCTTAGAATTCCACCGCGTACACCTGATAGAATAATTCAAATTTCCCCGTAAACCGTTCACCGTTGATCCTTATGTAGGGGGACATGGAGGCCGCCCGCATTTCGAGGAATTTTTCATCGATATAAAATTTTTCATCCTGGCTGACGTGGTGCTTTAGTATTTCAACCTTTTCCTCAAAATATTCATCGATGCTTATAAGCAGGTTCGGGTGAAACGATATGAAATTACTGAATAGCGGCTCGGTGAACAATACCTTTTCCAGATTATGGGCATAGCGTATGGCCGCGCTGTACGTCGCGTTGCCGAGCGCATTGTGGTCCTGGTGCTCCAGCCATCCGCCGTCCGGGTAGTGGGTGATGACCACAGTCGGGTCGATGCGTTCCATCTGCTGCTGCAATGTGGCCATCAGCATATAGTCCTGCCGGATGAAGCCGTCGGTGAAATCGAGGCATGATATGTTTATATCGACCTTGCTGAAAGCTTTTTTTGTCTCGGCGATCCTGTACTTTCCGCGGTCTTCTCTCGAACCTTCATTAAAGGTCGACTGCTCCCCTTTTGTCAACAATAACAAATGGCACTCGTACCCCCGCGCGGCATATTTTTTGATGGCGCCGTAACACATCAGCTCCGCGTCATCAGGATGGGCCATAACAACCAACAGTACTCCCATAAGCAAATACCCCTTCTCAGTTCCAATACTTATATATCGCCAGATTGCTCATTTTTGAATCGCTTGAGTATCGGAAGATATCCATGGTTTTCTTTACGATATTGAATCCGATGTCCTGCGAATCATCGCTGTAATCAAAACCGCCTTCGTATTGGAAATTGACTTTCATTCCGTTTTTCACCGGCTTCATCTTCATGAGGATTTCACCCGCCCCTTCGCGGATCGCCATGATGTACAGTTCCTCAGATGCGAGAGTCAGCCATTTGGCAGTCCTGTCCGGAATGCTGTAGGGCGCCAACGCATTTTGCAGAAATTGCTTCGCCTGCGCCCAATTTTCCGAGGACGCCTGAAGCTTCAACGCCTCTTCCTCGACCAACTCCACGAACAGGTTGTTCAAACGCATGGTATAGCGGTAATCCAAGTCGTATGCAAGCTCCTTTACGATTTTGATACCGATGTTCGCATACTCGTCATCCTGGCCTTCCGCAGGGTTCCCGGCGCTGTTTTTCGTATCCTGTTTCTCGGAATAGTCGATGGGGTTGAACTCCATCCCGCTGTCCCTTATCCGGAGCTTCGTCTTGCCATCTTCCAGGATCACTTTTATATCTATGAAATGGTCCTTGTCGTCTTTGAAGCCGTAGTTGATTATATTGGAAACCATTTCTTCCAGGCAGAGTGCGACATAGTAGGACATTTTCGCTGATACTCCGTTTTCGGCGCAAAAGTCCTGGATATCGGACGAAAACCCCACACAGGCGTCCAGATCGTTTTTCAGGGATACCTCATAGCGGGGGAAATCGTCGTCCCATTCTTTCGGCAATAAAAGCAAGTCGTCCATGGATCTCGGGAATTTCTTTTTCAATACGCCGACGATGGCCAGGACGAGCAGCGTGGACAGGACTTCGGATAGCATACCGCCCATCCATATCGCGGTGTCGGCGAGCGAACTGATAAAAGGCAGGGTGAAAACGAGTAAAAACACCACTTTGCTTATTATGATGGTGTTCGCTATCCAGACCCTTTTGATATTTTGGTAATAGCAGACAAAGGCGTAGCTCGCCATCGCGAACGGCATCGAGACGGCGAAAAACCATATTGACCGCATGATCATGCTTATCGTCGCGGGGTCGGTGATATTGAACATAAGCGCGAGGGGTTTTGCAAGCAATGAAATAATTGCCGCAAAAGCTATATTGATGAAAAGGCCCATTGTCAGCGAACCTTTCACGGTCTTTTTCAGCGCGAGCTTATCCTGTTCGCCGAAAAATATTCCTGCAAGAGGGATGATGGTAAATCCGACGCCGAGCGAAGCGCAGCCTACCAGATTGGCGACCGAGCTCTGGACGGACATCGCCTGCAGCGCAATCGTGCCGATCTGCGTTGCGACGACTATATTGAGCACGACGCCTCTGACTACGGACGTCAGGCTGGTCAGCGCGCTGGGAAACCCCATATTGACTACAGTCGGGGCCTTCTTGTATATCCCATCCAATTTTGACAGCTTTAAAAAGCATTTCCCCCTCAGCAAATAGTTGAGCGAAATAACGCATGACACTATGTAGCCTGCGCCCGTCGCGAGCGCCAGCCCGAACATGCCCATGCCGAGAAGCCCCGCGAACACGTAGTTCAACGCTATATTCACGCCGGACATACAAAGCACGGAAACGGCGCTCAGATGAGGGTTTCCGGCTACTCTGACAAAACCTAAAAGCGAAGCGTTGAACATGATGGGAAGTATCCCTATCAAAATCCCATGGATGTACTGCACGGACAAAGTTTTCACCACCTCGTCCTTCGCGCCGATCGTCACCGCAATCTGCTCCGCGTTTGGAAAGACGCATGCTATGAGTATAAGCCCTACCACCAGATCCGCCAGAAGTACAAAGGTGAAAAGGGAGTTTACCTTCGCTTTCTCGTTTTGCCCCAGATACCGCGCCGCCAACGCGGACCCTCCGTTGGCGATAATGCCGCTTATCAAGGATACTGCGACAAAAATCGGCATAGTTACATTCATTGCGGCAATGGCGTCCGCCCCGACGAAATGCCCGCCCATGATGGTGTCGACCGACATGCTGACGGTAGCGCCGAACATCATGACAATTGAAACGATGAGGAGGCCTTTCAGCAGGTTATTGACCAGATAGCCGTTTGTCCCGATAATAATGCTATTGTCCCGCGAGTCTTTGATATCAGCGTTCATGGTTCGACCTCTCTTCCTGCCTGGTCCCCGAAAATGGCTCGCGGGAACGCTTCAGGACATAATAAAGTTCAGTAACGCGCCGTGGTAGCAGGCGTATCCTTCCCTGCGGTACCGAGGAAACGTCTGTTCTCCCCGATGCCGGAAAAATCCGTTGTGGCTTCGCCCCTGCGGCAGACGCTTATGACAGGGACGCCTTTTTCAATCCTTGATACCCTGACGACGTCGTCGGTTTTGTAACGATAAAACCCGAGGCAATTCGTTACGATGACCCCGTATTCGCCGCCGGCTTCCAGCTCTTCCGGTAGCAGCGCACCGGCTTCATCCATAACTCCACCCCGGATCGGGGCAAATTCAAAGAAACCGGCATACGGAAGCAGCGTATATTCTTCGGGGCTATCCGCTACGCCCACGCCTATCAGGGCTTCGGGCGAAAAGTACAGGTACGGGGTGTCCGCAGCGGACGCAGCGCCGAAAAGCTCCATATACCGCTGTGTATACGGGATAACCCTCGCCTCACCGCCGCATCCAAATGAAAGTATGTAGCACAGGGTATCGTCGGATGTGAAAATGTTGCTCTCGCCAAGTTCGCGCATCAACGTGATGAGCGGGGCGTAGTCGCCATAATGCGCGACAGGCAGCCGGCCACGGAACTGGCCTACCGTCTTTATTTCCTCAAATCCATATCTGCGCCCATAATCGGTATTCCGGTTATTCATCAATATTTCCATAAGCGTCTTACTCTGGCCTTCATGTTTGTCCATCATCATTCACCACTTTATTCCGAATCGTATCCAATATTCATTTTCTCAGCCATATCCACCTTCAGGCCTTTCAGCAGAGACATGGCGGCGCCGATGAGCGCAGGATGGCCCAAAACAGTCCTGATCAGGCGGTTCATAAGCTTTATTTTTGAGGCGGTATAGACTTTGGATTCCTCAAGCGGCATGAGCGACTTTACGTAAGGCCACAGAAGCCTCTTGACTTCCTTCCTGTCTTTGTAAGACAGGTCCATCGTAGCGAGAAGGACTGCGGAGTAGTAGCCCAGCATATCCCATATGACGGTATTCATATAGAGGCCCAACCCCAGGCCGCTGTCAAACAGTATCTTGAACCCTTTAGCGTAATTCATCGCGACTTCCGGCGTTTTTTTCAGCATTGCCGCCATGCCGTCGCTGTATTGGCAGTAGGTCTGCCCGATGAACTGCGGAAGAAAGCAAACAGTGCCGGCAGTCCCATAGCAACGTATAAAAAACTCGCTTTCCTCTGCAAACGGTATGTTTTCATTGAACCTTATAGCGTTTTCATTCAAGAAACCCCTTGAGTACGCTTTCGACCCGATTTGGAACGCCTCGCCGTGAAGAATCCTGCTGCCGTCCAGAGTGTCGTGGTTGCCTGTGATGCATTTCTGCGTCTGGTCGAGGTAGACAAGAGGGCGCAAGGTCAATTTAATGTCGGGGCTGTCCTTTAGCACCTTATACCGGAAGGCAAGGAGCTGTGCCCCTGTTTCCTGAAAATACCCAAGGACGACCTCGAAGGTGTCCAGTTCAACATAGTCGTCCGCGTCCAGGAAACAGATATATGTCCCGGTAGCCCTGTCGATGCCGTAATTGCGTGGGCTGGCAGCATAGTTTTTGTCATTTTCCAATCGAAATGTCCTGATGTTTTCGTAGCCTTCAGCCAGGCTTTCTATTTCGAGGGCGTTTTCTTCCACACAATTATGTATGATTACGACCCATTCTATCTTGTCGAATCCGCAGGTTTGGTTTTTCAGGGATTCAAAAGTCCTTTCCAACAGTTGCATGCTGACATTGTGGCACGGCGTGATAACGGACATGAGATAGTGGCTCATAAGGGCTTACTCCTGTATTCTTCAAAAAAATCGGCATAATTCCACCAAAGCCGCGTCACAGCCGAACCGCTTCCAGACCTGTCTTTGTCAAGCCACGGCTTGCCGTCCCTCGCTCCGTAGTAGTGGATGATCGCCGAGTTTTCCATCACCCGGCCCTCATCTTCGGGAAGCACGTACCCCGCGCCCATGTTGTACATCCTGTAATCAGCGTATTTAGTACGCTCGCCGTACAGGAAATTAAGGATATCCTGGTCGGCGAAGGTTATATAGTTGGGGTATTTTTCGTAAAGTCCAAAGATATCGTCAATGTTGATGGTTTGCCTTGCAAGCGGCATGTCCATAAGCAGCACACCTGAATTAAAATATTTGGCGTTGCGCAGCTCCATTCCGAGCCGGCCGAAAATCGTAAGAAATTCATATTTCCTCAGCACAGACACCCCTATATCTTCGCACGCCACGAACATATTGCCCTCAAAATCCGTATTATAGAATTCATGTATTGAGCGGTTGATGATGATGTCACAGTCCAGATAAAGAGCCCTGTCAACGGAATCCGGGAGCAGGGCCGGCGCCGAGAACCGATAATACGCAGTATGAGGCAACCCAAAAGCGGTCGGCAGCCTACTGAATAGCGTGTCGTCCACTTCGACGAAGTGTATGGTGAGTCTGTCGGAAAAAGGGGCGCATTCCCGGATAAACAGCCTTTGCCCGGGCAAGTCGATTTCCGAATGAAGGATATACACATCTGCGTGGCCCGCATTGTTGGCGGCTAAGGAACTGAGCATGACTTTCGCGGGGCC
>JAISAW010000059.1 GCA_031266515.1 Eubacteriales Family XIII. Incertae Sedis bacterium | reverse complement strand
ACTTCAGTGAGATCGTTTTCCTTCACCACTTTCAGCACGTGGTCTATCACGTGGTACATGATCCCGAGTTCGTGCATATGGTCAGTTGTTTCCTCCGAACACCTTCTTTGCGGTGATCTTCACCTTGCGCTTCACCACATGGGGAAGGATGGTTTTCTTTATGTCGAGAAATTCGACGCCCGCTCTGTCGTAGACCCTCTCAAGGCTGATAGCGTCGAAGTTGCACTTGGTGACGCACATGCCGCAGCCCACGCACATATACTCGTCAGTAACTGTGGCACCGCAGCTGAGGCAGCGCTCGGTTTCCTTGAGGACCTGCTCTTCGCTCAGAGTGCCGCTCAGGTCGCGGAAAGTGCGCTTCGCCTCTTCGCTGAGGGCCTTCTCGGCGCGCTGGCGAGGGGTATTGTCGTAGCTGTCGATCACCGCGGCGGCTTTGTCCAACTCGATGAATTCGCGGCGGCTGCGGCCGAATCGCAGATCCTGTCCCGGGTGTACGAAACGGTGGATCGAGATCGCGCCCTGCTTGCCGGCCGCGATGGCGTCAATGGCGAACTTCGGGCCGGTGACGGCGTCGCCTCCCGCAAAGATGTCAGGCTGCGTACTCTGCCAGGTCCAGTCGTCCACCTTGATGGAGTTCCCACGGCCCAGTTCCACGGCGCTGCCGTCGAGCATGCCGCACCAGTCGATAGCCTGTCCGATGGAGACCAGGACGTTATCGGCATCGACGATGATGCAATCGTTTTCGTCATACTTCGGGGAGAAACGATGCTCTTCGTCAAAGACGCTCGTGCAGCGCATGAATTCCACGCCTTTCACCTTGCCGTTTTCGACGACGATGCGCTTGGGGCCCCAGGAATTATTTATAGCGATATCTTCGTTTTCGGCAGTTTCTATCTCCTCGTCAAGCGCGGGCATCTCCTCCCTGCTTTCAAGGCAGTACATGGAAACTTCGTCAGCGCCGGCGCGCACCGCGGCCCTCGCCACGTCAATGGCGACATTGCCGCCGCCGATCAGGACGACCTTGCCGGAAAGCGTATGGCTTTCGTCGGTGTTGACCCGGCGCAGGAAATCAAGGCCGGAGCTGACGCCCTCAGCGTCCTCGCCCTCAATGCCGGCTTTGCGCCCCTGCTGGGCACCGATAGCGAGATAAAAAGCTTTGAAGCCCTTCTCTCGGAGCCCGTCCAGGGTGACGTCTTTCCCTATTTCGACACCTGTCTCGAACTTGACGCCGAGCTCACGCAGCACATCGATCTCGGCTTCGACCACATCCTTTTCGAGCACGAAGGACGGGATGCCCATGGCGAGCATTCCGCCGGGCCTTTTTTCCTTTTCAAACACCGTGACATCGTAGCCGTCCTGGGCGAGGTAGTAGGCGCAGGACAGGCCCGCAGGCCCGGCGCCTACGACAGCGATCTTGATGTCGCTGTAGTCGTGCTTCTTTTCGGGAATGAAGCGAACGCCTTTGTTCAGATCCTGTGCAGCTATGAATTTCTTGATATCGTCAATGGCGAGCGGTTCGTCGATGTCGCCTCTCGTGCAAGCGTCCTCGCAGCGACGGTTGCACACGGCGCCGCATATGGCAGGGAAGGGGTTTTCCATCTTGATGAGCTTGAGGGCTTCCGTGTATTCACCCTGGGCAGCGAGCTTGATGTACCCCTGTACCGCGATGTGGGCCGGACAGTTTGTCTTGCAGGGGGATGTGCCGGTATCCACCACTTCCTCGCGGTTGACGCGGTAGTCGGCATTCCACTCCTCTTCGCCCCATTCGCGGTTGCGAGGGGTGCGCTTCGTGGTGATATCCTCGGTGATGGGTTCGTTCGAGCAGAGCTTTTGCCCCAGCCTGAGCGCGTTCATCGGGCAGTTTTCGACGCACTGCCCGCAGGCCATGCATTTTTCCTTGTCAACTCTGGAGACATAGTTCGAGCGGACCATATCCACGTTCTTATACATGGTCCCCGACCTCAGCGACAGGCACGAACACCCGCAGCAATTACATATGGCATGAGTCTTGCCCGAGCCGTCGATATTCGGGATCTGGTGCATCAAGCCGTTTTCTTCCGCTCTGTGGACGATTTCAAAAGCCTCTTCGCGAGTTATCGCCCGTCCGCGGCCTGTCCGGATATAGTATTCGGCAGCGTGCCCGAGCTGAAGGCACATATCCTCCTTGAGGTGGCCGCAGCCTTCGCCCATGATCTCACGGTCGGTGCGGCAGGAGCACGGCGAGCAGGAAAAGACGGTATTTTCATTCAGGTACCTTGAGACTTCCTCGTAGCTCGCCCTGCGGTTTTCGCCGTCGATGGCGCTCTCTATAGGGATGACCCTCATGAGGCCTATGCCCGGAGGGAACATGCCGGAACTCTGAGGGCCGCGCACACGGCCGTAGCCCTCCATGGCGTAGGCTACCACAGGCCATTTTTTTACGTTTTCCAGGTTGTTGACGATCATCTCCATGACGCCGGGGATCCAGCTTTCGGCATGCCAGAATGTGTCCGTCCCGTCTATGACGTTGACAAAGGTGGTCCCGTACTCGGCGAGTTTCATCATCTGCTCGTGGCAGTACTCCTCGCTCTTGCCGGTGATGGACGCTATCTCTGCGGCGGTGCGCTTTGTGAAATATCCCATTGCAATCCCGATCTCCGCCATTTCATCGTCTACTCCCGGCTCGAGTATGACGTATTCGGGGTCGTCCCACTCATAGCTGTTCTTTTGGGGGTTCCTGCGGCCAAGCATATTGGCAAAAGCCATCACCTTATCCCTGTACTGGCATTCGTACCCCTCGGGGAAGTACATCCTCGTGATGGGGCGCTGATTCATCTGTTGCTCCATGATCTTCCTCCTCTTTTTCGAACCGTTGCTGCTGCCTGTTTGCTGCTTGCGCAGCCAATTCCAGACCGCCTCCCAAGGGCTTGTCAAGCCTTCGCAGCGGCTACCTGCCGGCGCAGCCAATCGCACCAGGCGTCCATCCCCTCTCCTGTCTTTGCAGAAACGGGGAATACTTCAATGTCCGGGTTTAGCTTTCTTGCCCGCCGGACGCAGGCTTCAATACTGAAATCAAAGACCGGTAAAGTATCGATCTTGCTTATGATGAGGGCGTGGGATATCTCAAAGATCAGTGGATATTTGAGGGGTTTGTCGTCGCCTTCCGGGACGCTCAGTATCACGGCATTTTTCGTGGCGCCGATGTCGAACTCCGCCGGGCATACCAGATTGCCGACATTTTCAAGGACTATGAGGTCGGCTCCGTCCGCGCCGAGGTTTGCAATGCCCTGCCCGGCCATGGATGCGTCCAAATGGCACATGCCGCCGGTGTGCAGTTGAATGACCCTTGTCCCTGTCGCTGCTATCCTCTCGGCGTCTACATCGGAATCGATATCCGCCTCGATCACTGCGATATCTATCTCGTCCTCCAGCGCATCAATAGTCCGAAGGAGAGCGCTCGTCTTGCCGGCACCCGGAGAACTCATCAAATTTAACAGGAAAGTCCCCTCCTGTCTCAGCTGTTCGCGCAGAAGGTCGGCCTCTCTGTTGTTGTCTTCGAAGATACTGGCTTTGATCTCCAGTACCCGGAATTCCCTTTCCCCCATAGATTTGCGGTTCCTTTCCTTTGAGGCAAAGCTCTGTGCGCTATTTTATTTTCCTGTATGAACTGCCACTCCTCTTCAATTTCCGCCTGTAAACTTCCTGCAAAGCATACATAGAAAGGCGGTGGATATGCCAGCAATTGTTTCAAAAAATGCTCGTTTTCGCCTGCTGGAGCGCGAATATTTTTTGATTACTATGTTCTGGTCATACCAGTCCATTTATTATATTTTTAAATATGGGCTGCGTCAAGCGAAAAAGTGCCCGCGGGAAGCATTTCCGTACAGGTTGGATACTCGAAAGCCCTAAGAGAGACCAGGTTGACAAAATTGAGGATCCCTTTCAATGTTAATGGTAACAAATCATTAAGGCAACAAAAGAAAGGAA
>JAISAW010000045.1 GCA_031266515.1 Eubacteriales Family XIII. Incertae Sedis bacterium | reverse complement strand
TGCCGAAGCGACGAGCAAGGGCATGGTGGATTCCGTACTTATAGGAGACGCCAAAAAAATCGAAGAGATTATAAAGGCTGAGGGCCTGGATCTCGGAAATCCGGAAATCATTGAAGCGGAAGACGATATAGCGAGCGCGGTGACGGCGGTGAAGCTTATCGCAGAAGGCAAGGGCGACGTACTCCTTAAGGGTATCCTCCAGACTGCGGATCTGCTAAGGCAGGTTGTGAACAAGGAATATGGCCTGCTCACAGGCGAGATCATGAGCCACTGCGCCTTGTTCCAAATACCTGATTACCACAAACTCATGATCCTCACCGACGGCGGCATGGTGCTGAATCCCGACGCCGTACAGAAGAGGTACATCGTGGAAAACGCGGTGAGGGTGATGCACAATCTCGGGGTGGCTGAGCCGAAGGTGGCGGCGCTCTGCGCCACGGAAGTAGTGAATCCGAAAATGCAGGCTTCCGTCGACGCCGACATACTGAAGCAGCAAAACCAATCGGGGGAGATCAAGGGCTGCTACATAGAAGGCCCCATCAGCTTCGACCTCACATGGAGCAAGGAGTCTGCGGCGATCAAAAAGTTTGAAAGCCCTGTCACCGGAGACGCCGACATCCTGCTGTTCCACGATATGGTCGCAGGAAATGTCATCTCGAAAGCCATCAACTACATAGGCCACTCTACCATGGCGGGGATCATCGTGGGTGCGAAAGTCCCCATCGTGATAGTTTCACGTGGAGGCACTGCCGAAGAGAAATACCTGTCGCTTGTGTGCGCGGCTGCGGCTTCGGACGAGTAGGTGCAAATCAGGACGTGATTGCTGTTCACACGTACGCCGAAGATTGGCAGCCTGCGTCTCGCTTGCTGCGACTCCGCTTCGTGTTACTGTGTGCGCACTCACTCCGCGCAGACGGCGCGATACGCAGGCTGCCAATCTCCATTGCAATTACGATATGAAGCCGTGCCAAATCCTAAAAGATTTGCAAAAATTCTACGTATGAGTGAACAGTAGCGGGACGTGCGTAGCCGGTAATTCTGCAGTATTAGCAATGCGGTCAGCTTTGCGGAATGCATAAGGCTGACTGTGCGACGGAATAAAACTAAAATCGAGTAATGATATATACAGAAATGAGGCAAAAAATGGCGTATAAATTATTGGTTATCAACCCCGGTTCGACGTCGACGAAGATCGCTTACTACGAAGACCAGGAACAGAAGCAGGTATTGAGCCTTTCGCATAGTGCTGAGGAACTCGCGCCTTTTGAAGAAGTGCTTGACCAAAAGGAGTTTCGGACTAAAGTCATCGAAGAAGCGGTGGCCGGGTGGGGTGTAAGCCTTGACGAATTGAGTGCGGTTGTTGGCAGAGGCAATGTGCTCCCGAACATGAAGGGCGGCGGATATAAAGTCGAAGAAAATATGGTGAAAGCGCTTGAAGCCGGCCTTGCCGTTCCCCATGCGTCGAATTTGGCTGCGCTCATAGCGTACGGGATTGCAAATCCAAGAAACATCCCTGCCTACATTTACGACGCAGTTACAGCTGATGAGTACGAAGACATAGCGCGGGTCACAGGTTTTGCGGAAGTATCGCGCGAGAGCAAACTGCATGTACTGAACCAAAAAGCAAGCGCAAGGAAAGCTGCCGAGAAGCTCGGCAAGAAATATGACGAAGTCAATATTATAGTTCTTCATATGGGCGGCGGCTGTACGGTCGGGCTTCATTCAAACGGAAGGATCATTGACGGAGTCAGCGACGACGAAAGCCATTTCTCTCCGGAAAGGGCAGGCGGGATCCCGACTCCCCGCGTAGCCGATTTGTGCTTCTCGGGCGAATATGATGCGAAGAGCTTCTTGAAAAAGGTGCGAGGGCAGGGTGGCTTGATATCCCATCTGGGTACGGCTGACTTACGCGAGGTTGAGAAAAGGATTGCCGAGGGCGACGAGAAAGCTGAGTTCATTTACAATGCGCAGGCCTATGTGCTTGCCAAGTCCGTCGGCCTGTTGGCTCCCGTTGCAGACGGTAAGATCGATTTTATAGTACTGACAGGCGGCATAGCTTTTTCGGAAAAAATGACGGCGCTTATCAGAGAACGCATAGAGTTCATCGCGCCCGTGGTGATAGAGCCGGGCGAGAACGAGATGGAGGCCTTAGCCTTCGGAGCTATCCGCATGCTCGACGGCGAATCCTATCACATCTACGGCACGGATCAGTAGGGCTAAAAATAGTTTTTTGATCTAACGAGCAGACAAGACAAAAGGGGGACAAACAGAACCGTCCCCCTTTTGTCGCCCCCCCCCATTTGGCGGATTTCGCTGTTTCAAATATTCTCATCATTTTACCCTTTCACAATTCCTCTCTAACCCCAATCAAATTTATAAAGCAATACTTCCTTTAGCTTGCTATAGGCTACCGTTCTGCATCTATCTGAATTTATCCCCGATAACCTCAATTGGTTTATCATAAAACGGTTCGAAGAAAAAAAAATAATTATGAAGAGGACGATTCAAATAATTTGCAAG
>JAISAW010000039.1 GCA_031266515.1 Eubacteriales Family XIII. Incertae Sedis bacterium | reverse complement strand
TGCCGGGCGGAATATTCGTGCGGCAGTGTATATGGTTTGGATCCCGGCTATGACAAGGCGATGGCCGGGCTTATAGACGCGCTGATGGCGTGAACGGAAAATGTGTCTGGAATGGCCTGACGTTACTGTATTGAGGGCTTGGGCTGCAAATCTCCCGCGTATGTCTGGACAGAAATGGTTTAACAGTATCGACATATGGATGTAAAGCCTGTTTAGCTGGAAAAAAACGGTGATTAAGAGTAAAATTATGGAGTGCTTTGCCGCATATGAAAGCGGTGTCCGGGTATGGCGCCGGCAAACAAAGGAGATTGATGCATTGCCCTGCGGCAGCACCCAGGGAGAATGGACAGCGATATGATTGAATACATAGACGTCAGCAAGTCATATGAGAATAACGTAGGCGTAGAAGATGTGAATGTGAGGATCGAGGACGGGGAATTTGTCTTTCTCGTGGGCCCTTCAGGGGCCGGCAAGTCCACTTTCGTGAAGCTCCTTCTCAAACTGCTTGACGCCGACAAAGGCGAGATCCTTTATAAAGGGTACGACGTGACCAGGCTGAAGCCGCGCCAGGTGCCTCAGCACAGGCGGAGCATGGGCATAGTTTTCCAGGATTTCAGCCTGCTTCCGAAAAAGACCGTGTATGAAAATATAGCTTTCGCAATGGAAATCGTCGGAAAGCGCAAACGCACGGTCCACCGGCACGTACCCCAGATCCTCGAACTCGTAGGACTGGCGGGCGAAGCGAGAAAATACCCGCACCAGATTTCCATCGGGGAGCAACAGAGGATAGCCGTAGCAAGGGCAATCGTAAACAGCCCTGACGTCCTGATTGCGGACGAACCGACGGGAAACCTCGACCCGGAGACGGGATGGGAAATAATGAGGCTGCTTGAACAGATCAACAAGCGCGGCACGACTGTGATCATGGTCACGCATTCGCGCGAAATAGTGAACACCATGAACAAACGGGTCATCGCTATAAAGGACGGAAAGATAGTAAGGGATGAAGCCGAGGGAAGCTACAGGATAACTTCAGACGACGACCCTCTCGCGGGCCTCATGGGCGGCAGAAGCCCTGACGAAGGAGCTTTCAGGATATGACGGGATTATTGCTTTCCATAAAACAGGCCTTCTCACAGATCAACAGGAACAAAGCCATGAGCATTGCGTCCTTCTTTTCGATCGCAGCGATAATGCTCGTGCTCGGCGTGTTCTTCATAATCGTCGTCAATATCAACAACTTGAGCGAGGGCGTGAAGAGGGATTTTGACGAGATACAGGTCTATCTTTTGGATGATGTCGAAAAAGCGCAAATAAACCAGATAAGCGACACGATCAATGGCATGGCTGGAGTCACGAAAAGCCGGTATCTGTCGAAAGCGCAGGCTTTGCAGGAGTGGAAGACAAAGTGGGGCGACAATGCCGGCCTGCTTGACTCTCTCAAGGAAAACCCGCTCCCGAACTCGATCATCATCACGATTGAAAACCTTGAATCGGCCAGCGAAATAGTGACAAAAGTCAGGGTGATGGAAGGTGTCGAAAAGGTGAACTACTCACAGGACACCGTTGACAAATTGCTTCGAGTCACCAATTTCATACAGATAGGCGCGCTCATCGTGATCGTATTTTTGATAATCATCTCCATCCTGGTGCTTTCAAACACAATAAAGCTGACTGTGGTGGCAAGGGAAAGGGAGATCACGATCATGCGGTATGTGGGTGCGACGAACTGGTATATAAGGGGGCCTTTCCTGCTTGAAGGCATGTTTATAGGCTTCATATCAGCCCTTGTGAGCGCCGGGCTGGTGTCCGCCTTTTACCATTTCATCGTGAACGAATTCGGCATGAACTTCGTGCTTATCCTGTCGACGGGCTTTGTAAGCCAGAAATTCCTTATCACCAATTTGTTGATAATTTTCCTGTCTTTGGGTATAAGTATAGGGGCGTGCGGATCGATCATTTCGATGCGGAGGTTCCTGGCGCGATAGGACGAGAGTTTTGTCTGAAGGAGAGAGTATGAGATCTATCAGAAAAAAATACAGGCCGGCCAGCGGGTTGAAACAGAAGGAAAAGGGCGCGGCGACGCGTAAATTCGCGCTGCTGCTGAGCCTGTCGCTTGCCTTTGCAGTACTCATGCCGGTGCAGGCCTTTGCCGAGCGCGATTTGACCACGGTCAACAGGGAAAAGGCCGCGGCGGCGGAAGACGTCAAAGAGAAGGAAGCCGCCGAAGCCAGCATTGAGGAGCAGATCCGGCAAATCGAACTACGCATTGAGGATACGCTCTCACAGATCAGGGGGTTCGAGACGGAAATAGCGACTTTCCAGTCACAGATAAATATACTTGAGCGCCAGATAGAGAGCTTGCAGAGGGAAATAGACGAACAGAACGAGCTTTTGAACAAGCGCCTGAGGCTCATGTATGAGACGGGCGACCAGAGCGTGATCGAAGTGCTGCTCGGCTCTGCGAACATCGTGGATTTCCTCGCCAACCTCGACATGGTCAAAAAGATCCACAAGAGCGACCGTGAGCTTATTGAAGAGCTCGACCGCAAGATGGCGGATCTCGATGCGAAAAAAGCGGAGCTGGTCACCGTCAAGAACCAACTCGACGCGCAGAAGGCGGAAGTCGAAATACAGAGAAGGAACCTCGCTTCACAGGAGAAGGAGCTCGAGGATGCCAAGGCCAAGGCGCATATCGAAACCCAGGAAGCCATGGAGAACCTGGCTTCGCTTGAGGAGGAATCCGCGCGTATCACGGCCCAGCTCATCGGCGGAAGCGGCGATTTCCAAATGAACGGTGAACTCGGCTGGCCTGTGAACGGCCGTCTATCCTCCGGTTTCGGCGACCGATGGGGAGGATTTCACGGCGGGATAGATATAGCTGTCCCGACAGGTACGCCTGTACGCGCTGCCGCCGACGGAGTGGTGATGACTTCGGCTTACCACTACAGTTACGGCAACTACGTGCTGATAGACCACGGGCGGAGAAATGGAAACAGCATAGCTACCCTTTACGCGCACAATTCAAGCCTGGCTGTTTCGCCGGGGCAGAGCGTGTTGGCGGGACAGGTGATAGCTTATGCGGGTTCAACCGGGGACAGCACGGGCCCTCATGTCCACTTTGAGGTGAGGGTGAACGGCCAACGCGTCAATCCTATGAATTTCCTCTAAGGCTGGAGCCGGCAAATGACGGAGACGCCTCGCGGCCAGACGGATAAACGATACGAGAAAGCATATGCGCAACTGAAGGGAATCCTCGCGGCAAGAGGCATCTCCGGAGACGAAGCCATCGCCGAATACCTTTCAGACAAACCAAAGGAGACTTACGATCCATTCCTGCTTCCCGATATGGACGCAGGGGTGGATTTTGTTCTATCCGCTTTGAAGGAAAACAAGAAAATATGCATTTTCGGCGACTACGATGTGGACGGCGTGACCGCCACTGCGCTTCTATACCTGTTTTTGGAAGGCCTCGGTGCCTGCCTGTCGTACTATATACCGCGCAGATCCGAAGAGGGGTACGGGCTTACGGCCCAGGCGATCGACGCGGTCCGCAGAAGCGGGGCGGACGTGGTCATCACTGTCGACTGCGGCGCGGTATCCTCGGCAGAAGTCCGCTATGCGAGGGAAGCGGGCCTGGAGATAATGATAACAGACCACCATGACCTTATAGCCGGGGAAAGGCCGGACTGTATCCTCATAGACCCGAAGCGTACGGATGCCATGCCAGACGGCACCGTCCTGCGTTACCCTTTCCCATATCTTTCGGGCTGTGGCACGGCTTTCAAGTTGGCGCAGGCCGTGATGGGCAGACTCGGGGAAAACGGCGAAAAAACGCCGGCGGGCCGGAAGATGCTGGCATCTTTCGTAGACCTTGTAGCGGTCTCGACCATTGCCGACGTGATGCCGCTCACGGGAGAAAACCGGACTTTTGTCAAATATGGCATGCGCCTCATACGTTCGCAGCGCAGAAAAGCGTTCTCTGAAATTTTGAACAATGCGGCAATAGCGGCGGAGACCGCTTCCGAAAGGGACATAGCGTTTGGAGTGGCACCGAGGATAAACGCTCTCGGGAGAATGGGGGACGCCTCGGCGGGCGTGGAATTGTTTATAAGCAGGGATCCGGCAAAAATTGCGGAAATAGCGGCCGAAATGGAAGTCTGCAATACAAAGCGCCGGGCTATACAGGACGAATGTTTTTCCGATTGCCTCACATTGCTTGAAACCGACCGTGTTGATGGAGCAGCTTCGCCGGAATGCCCGCATACAGGCGAAGGTGCGCATCCTGATGACGCTGAGACAGGGGCGGAATGTGCTGATGGCAAGGGAGGGTACCGGCATAGTTTCCAGTTGCTTCGCCCTGAGCGGTACCATGAGGGGGTATCGGGCATAGTGGCTGGGCGCATAAAGGGCATCTGCGGACTCCCTTCGGCGGTGCTTGCGCCTACTGACGCGGAAGACGGCGAACCGGCTTTGAAAGGTTCCGCCAGAAGCGCCGGACGACTTGAGCTTACGGAAATGCTGAACGGGCGCCCGGAGTTGTTCATGAGGCTTGGAGGGCATGGCAAAGCGTCAGGCTTTACCATACGCGAAAGCGATGAAGAGCTTGTAAGAGAACTGATCTCTGCGGATATCGACGCTTTGCTCGAAGCGGACCCCGGGCTGCTTGACGAGGATTTGGATATAGACCTTACGGCGTCACCTGCCGATCTTTCATTGGAACTGGCGGAGATGATAGAAAAAATGGCGCCTTTTGGGGAGGGCAATGCGAAGCCTGTATTGAAAATACACACGGATGCGGAGAGCATAGCGAGCATCTATGCGATGGGGAGGGATGGCCTGCACGCGCGGTTTTTGATCAAGACAGGCGATTGTTCTGTCAAAGGCGTGTATTTCGGCGGATATGAAAAGATCGTCGCCGCCGTCCGCAGGCGCGGAGATATCGATCTGATAGCAGTCACCGAAATAAATACATTCGGCGGCCGTGAAGAGCTGAGGCTGAATGTGAAAGAGCTTTTGCATCCGCGTTTCAGAACCTGATTTCCGGGTATATAATTATTGACAATCGCCTTTGAGGGTGTTATTTTATGAAATGGAATTAGCACTCACTGCGCAAGAGTGCTAACAAGGGAAAGCATGGAACTTACTGAACGGAAACTGAAAATACTGCAGGCCATAATATATGACTTCATTCGCAACGCGGAGCCGGTTGGATCCCGTACGCTTTCAAAGAAGTACGATATGGGTATCAGCCCGGCGACGATCAGAAACGAGATGGCTGACCTCGAAGAGATGGGGTATCTGTTCCACCCCCACACTTCCGCCGGAAGGGTGCCGTCGGACAAGGCCTACAGGCTCTATGTGAACCGAATGATGGACAAGTACGAGCTTGAGGAGCGTGAGAAGAAAAGGATAAAGAAAGAACTGAGCCGGAATCTTTCTGAGCTTGAGAAGACC
>JAISAW010000018.1 GCA_031266515.1 Eubacteriales Family XIII. Incertae Sedis bacterium | reverse complement strand
CTGAGGGTGGGCTTGATGTACCCCGGTACAGCCTTACTGTCGACGAAGGCTTCCTTTGGCGGATAGGACGCATAGGGGGTGGGCTTATTTATCCCGCTTCCGTATCCCTAAATGGGTTTTACGGAATCTCAAGGAATATTATTCTTGATTTTACCTCGTGCTCCGATGTAGAATAGTCGTCAGCACTTGTGAGACCCATTAGCTCAGTTGGCAGAGCACTTGACTTTTAATCAAGGTGTCCGGAGTTCGACCCTCCGATGGGTCACCAATCGTTTTACGGAAACTTCGATCCGGGCGCGGTGAAAGGCCAGAGGCAGAAAGCAGCCTGGCCATGCCGGGAGCCGAAGTATCCGGGAATTGTGGAGGGGTACCGAAGCGGTCATAACGGGGCGGTCTTGAAAACCGTTAGGGTGAAAACCCACATGGGTTCGAATCCCATCCCCTCCGCCAGTGAGTGGTGCGAGCTCATGACAGTTATTGATGGCGATAAAAATTATTGCAGGGATTAGATGGGATTCGAACCCGAGAGGGCTTGGAGGTTCGGGGAACTTCCAAGGGCAAGTCCACCGGCAACGAGCCGGATAGCACATACCTTGCCGTTACTCTTGAGGATGAGAAATCGCGGACGCAGCCATAAGCGGCAGCTCCGAATCCCATCCCCTCCGCCAATGAGTAATGCAAGCTCATGACAGATTGTATGGCGATAAAAGATATTTCAGTGATTTAGATTGTGGTAGAATGGGCATTGGCGCGGAGAAGTACTCAAGCAGGCTCAAGAGGACGGTTTGCTAAACCGTTAGGCCGTGGTTAGCGGTGCATGGGTTCGAATCCCATCTTCTCCGCCAAAATTTTTCAGAGACCGTTGAAATTCCAACGGTCTCTTTGTTTTCTACGTAGAGGGATTCGGACCCGAGAGGGCTTGGAGGTTCGGTGAACCTCCAAGGGCAAGCCCGTCGGCATTGAGGAAAATCAAAGAGTTATTGCCGATACCAATACCGCTATGGCAATCGCGGGCGCAGCCATAAGCGGCAGCGCCGAATCCCATCTTCTCCGCCAAAAATAGTTTGAAGAGCAGTCCACCAAGGCTGCTCTTTTTTGCCGAAAATTCACAAACAAATGTTTGCAAACCTCTTTGTTTAGTGGTAGAATGCTCTCAAAGCGTATGTTGTTAAGCGGGAGGTTAACATGGATGTATTGAAACCAAGGGAACAGAAGATACTTAATTTTATGAGAAACGAGGTTGCTGCCAAAGGCTACCCTCCAACCGTCAGGGAGGTTTGCGCAGCGCTCAAAATCAAATCGACATCGACGGTTTTCAAAGATATACAGAGGCTTGAGCAAAAAGGCTATATCGACAAAAATCCGTTAAAACCGCGCGCCATATCCTTCCTTTCAGGAAACAAGCCCGGCGCGGCAAATATCGACGTGGGCGCGAGGGAAGACATCGTGGACGTCCCTGTGATAGGAAATATAGCCGCCGGGACACCGATCACGGCAGAAGGGAATATTGAAAGCTTCTTCCCTGTCCCTGCGTCCTACGCCAAAGGCGAGACCTTTATGCTCACAGTACGAGGCAACAGCATGACCGGAGCCGGTATCCTCGACGGGGACAAAATACTGGTAAAGCAGCAGCAGACGGCTGAAAACGGCGAAATCGTAGTGGCGATGCTTGACGGCTTCCTCGAATCCGAAGCCACTGTCAAGACGTACTACATGGAAAACGGCCAAATAAGGCTGCAGCCCGAAAATGAGGAATACCAGCCGATCGTCGTACAAGACGCAAATATACTCGGCATCGTGAAAGGCGTATTCAGGTATTTGAACTGAACAGCCCCCATTTGGCGGACTACTCGGAAAAAAGACAGGCATGTCTGGATAGTCACCATTCAACGGAACTATTCAGGCATGCGCCGGATTTTTTTCGAAGAGTGCGTGCTTTTGGACAGGTTCCGCGCAGCTGGGAGCGAAGCGACTCACGTCCCATGCGCAGCGTACTTGAGGTACGTGAGCACGGGTTCTGTTCGAAAGTGCGTGCTATTCGGAAAAAAGACAAGCATGTCTGTATAGTCACCATTTGACAGATAGGGTACAATGTCTTCATGCAGTGGTACAGAAGCCGAAGCAATGTATTGATGTTCTTTTTCAGCCTTCTTCTCGTGTTATTGGGATTGAGGCTTTTCCAGTTGGCTGGGCTTCAAAATGAGAAATGGGAGGCCGAGGCGACTGAAAATACCATAAAGGACATACTGACCGACGCCCCAAGGGGAAGTATATTTGACCGTAACGGGACGCTCATCGCAGGAAATAAAACCATTTTTTCCGTGAAGATGAGCAACAACGGCATGACCAACAAGGAAATCAATGATTCCGCGACGGTCCTGCTCGATATACTCGCGCGGCACGAAGAGCCGTATGAGAGCTCATTCCCCATCACCATGAACGAAAGCGGCGAGTTTTTCTTCACATACGACGAAGAAGTGAAGCAATGGCTGGCTGAAAATGAAATGCCTGTAAACACCTCCGCGAAGGAAGCCTTCGATGAAATAAGGCGCAGGTACAGCATATCCGACGATATGGACAGACTCGAAGCCCAGGAAGAGCTTATCGACCGGTACGGGCTTTCCATACCGATTTCGGTCACGAGCATGGAATACACGCAGGTGCGCCAAAAACGCGATTTCCTGCAGCTGTTCTCGATCACCAACGGCAGTATCGACCCCGAAACCGCTTACTACGAGATAAGGAAGGTATGTGAACTGCCTGAAGAAGAAACCGACGGGCAGGCCATGAAAATACTTTCCATCAGGTACGAACTGCTTTCAAGGGGTTTCATGAGGTATGTGCCTGCAACCATCAAAAGGGATATAAAGCAGGATACCGTCGTAGAAATCGAAGAAAAGCTGCACAACCTGAAAGGCGTCAGTGTTTCGACGGAGTACGAGAGGTATTATCCGTTTGGCAATGAAGCAAGCCATGTCATAGGCTACCTCGGCAAGATCAGCGATTCTGAAAAAACACAGTACGTAAATGAGCTCGGCTACCGCGCGTCCGACCTGGTCGGCAGATACGGAGTGGAAAAAGCCATGGAGGAGATCCTCAAAGGGCAATACGGCAAACGTTCGGTGCAGGTCAGCAAGACAGGGGAGATCATCCAGGAGATAGGCTCCGAGGTGAAAGCCAAACAGGGCGGGGATGTGGCGCTCACGATAGATATCAACCTCCAGTCCGCATCAAGGGATGCTCTTGTCAGAGGTCTCGAAGCCATACGCTCAGGAGGTGTATACAAGAGCAAATACGGCGATTACACAATGAACGATTCATATCCGAACGCGGAGTCCGGCGCCGTTGTCGTCCTTGATGTGAAGACAGGAGAGCCTCTTTCGATAGTCAGCTATCCCGACTTCGATCCAAACGAATTCGCAAACGGCATATCAAACGAAGCTTGGAATGCGCTTCAAAGCGCAAACCCACGCGACCCACTGTCTCCCATACCCCTCTACAACATGGCTACAAGCGCCGCTGTGCAGCCCGGCTCCACCTTCAAGCCACTGACCGCCATCACAGCGCTTGAGTCAGGGCTCGACCCGAACAGAAACCTCCTTGACAAAGGCTTCGTGGAAATAGGCGACCATATCTACAGCTGCATGGAGTGGAACACCTTCGGCAGGACGCACGGCTACGTCGATCTGTATAAAGGCATGCAAGACTCCTGCAACTTCTACTTCTACGATATAGCGACCGGCAGGGACTGGGCGAGCGGAGGCTCCGACATAGGCTACGCAAGCAATATAAGCGTCGACAAAATCACTGACTACGCGCAGAAGTTTGGGCTCGGAGTGGAGTCGGACATTGAGATCGAAGAGACTGTGGTCTCACCGCCCACCGCAGAAAAGAAATTTGAAAGCACCGGAACCCAACTGTGGAACTACCTCGTCGGCGAGTGCGAGCTTGTTTTTACCGAAGAAGCGTTGAAAGACAAAACAGAAGTATTAAAAAATATCGACGTGATAGTCGGCTGGATGAAAGAAAACCCGCCCTTGAATGAGCTGCGGAGCCGCCTGCCAGGCCTGGGCGTCAAAGAAGAAGAGTCCCAGGAGCTTGCTGAAATGATAAAGTACACCTATTTCAACTTCGCCGAATGGACGACGGGAGACGCTTTCAACATAGCTATAGGACAGGGAGAGACAGCTTATACCCCGCTTCAGATGGCGCAGTATATGGCGACCATCGGCAACGGCGGCACACTGAACAGCAACAGCCTCATCAAAGGCACATCCGAAAAAGGCGCAGCAAAAAGAGCGGAAGGGACATCCACAGGGGTCGACTCGGGCAACCTGAGCATTGTCAGGGACGCCATGCGCAGAGTTGTAACGAACGGCTCGCTTCTCAGAGGGTTTTCCGGGCTTCCCGTAAACGTCATAGGCAAGACAGGCACTGCGCAAAGATCAGGAAAGGTCAACCCTCCCGACGAAGTGGAATATGTGAAAGCCCATCTCGGGCAGATCAACCCGGCACTGGCATGGGAGCAGGTCGAAGCGGAGATGAACAGATTGATGGACGAGTACCCGACAGTCTACACCAACCCGAATACAGCTGTCAGAAGAGCGGTTTTCAATCTTTCCGGAAAAGGGTTTGACCGGAGCAGGATTGATGTGTACAAAGACACCTATGACGATTTCGGGTGGATCGTGGCCCTGGCACCCGCTGAGGACCCCCAGATAGCGGTATGCGTCATGATAGTGCAGGCGGGTGGGTCAAGCCAGACGGCACCGGTGGCGCGCGAAGTCATAGGTTCGTATTTCGAGCTGCAGGCAGGATACGCTGCGGAAGGAAAAGGAGACATAGACTTCACCAGCTTCTTCAAGGAGCGTACAAACAAGCAGTAAATCTGTTTATATTTACCCGACGTCTTCGGGAAAATATATCCCATACCAGACTATGAAGGTGTATACAGTCCAAATTTTTCTGCCATTGTCGGCCTCATTTGCGACATGGTCGTCGACAAGCTTTAGTATCCTGTCCGCATGAAAGAATTTTTCTGCAGTTTCCGATTTGAACGCATCCCGTATGATGCCTACGTACTTCTCATCCTTGAGCCAGACCCTTGTCGGCACAGGAAAACCGAGCTTTCGCTTATTCGCCCATTTTGAAGGCATCCTTCGCCTTGCGGCAAGCCTCATGGCGTATTTCGTATTTTCGCGGTTCACCCTGTATTCGAGCGGGAGCTTGCCCGCAAGCGACATGATCTCCTTGTCGAGAAAAGGCACCCTGAGTTCGAGGGAATTCGCCATGCTCATGCGGTCGGCTTTCAGCAGTATATCGCCGACCATCCACCCGTTGAGGTCCACGAACTGCATCTTTGTGACGGGATCCTTTTCGGAGACCATGCCATACCAGGGAGCCACGACTTCGGAAGGCGACGGCGCCAGGCCGCTTTTTTTCAGCAGCCGCCCACGTTCTTCAGCGGTGAATATATAGGCATTCCCGATAAACCGGTCTTCGAGTTTTTTACCCCTTCTTACGACGAAATTCAAGCCTCTTCTCGGCTTCAGCGACGACGCTATCCTGCCTGCGGCTCTCCTGATGGGAAACGGTATCTTGTCGTAAGCGGGCATTTCGAGCGGTTCGCGGTAAATGTTGTAGCCTCCGAAGATCTCGTCCGCACCTTCGCCCGAGAGCACGACCTTCAGATATTTTGCAGCTTCCCTGCTCACAAAATAGAGGGCCACAGCGCTTGGGTCGGCCAGAGGCTCATCCATATGCCACTGTATCCGAGGGAAATTCTCCCAGTACTCCTCCGGGGATATGATATGGCTTATGTTTTTGACCGGTATGAGCTCACTTAGCTCTTTGGCATAGTCCGTCTCATTGTAGTGCGAACCGGCGTCAAACCCGACTGTAAATGTTTTGTCAACATGCGCACTGCATGCTACATAGCTCGAATCAACCCCGCTCGACAGGAATGACCCGACCTCGACATCGCTTATCTTATGGGCTTCCACGGAGTCGTCGAAAGCCTTTTCTATCTCATCCACCCAATAGTCCAGGCTCTTGCCCGTATCTTCGTTAAACTCGGGTATCCAGTAGCGGCCTGTTTCCGGCGCATCCATGCCAATGGAAAAACGAAACCAGTGAGCCGGGTCAAGTTTGTATATCCCCTCGAAAAATGTTTCCGGGCCCGGGGCATATTGGAAGGACATATAGTTTTCAAGAGCCCTCTCGTTCAGCACTTTTGAGCATTTAGGATGTTCCAGGATGCTCTTGATCTCAGAGCCGAAGATGAAAGCGCCGTCCATCACTGCATAGTGGAGCGGCTTTATCCCGAAGAAATCGCGCGCTCCGAAAACCACGCCACTCACATTGTCGTAGATCACAAAAGCAAACATGCCGCGCAGACGGCCGAACATCGCCTCTCCCCACTCTTCGTAACCATGTAGAAGGACTTCCGAGTCGGAATTCGTTTTGAAAACATGGCCTCTGCTGACAAGCTCTTCGCGGACTTTCCTGTAATTGTATATCTCGCCGTTGTACACGAGCGTCAGTGTATCATCCTCGTTCGTCATCGGCTGCCGGCCTCCATCGATATCGATGATCGACAGGCGCCGGAACCCGACGTAATATTTTTCGTCAGAGTAATATTCCTCGTCGTCCGGGCCGCGATGGGCTATCAGGTCGTTCATCCGCTTGATGACGGAGGCGCGATCATAAGAAACATCTTTATCTAAAAACCCGGTGAATCCACACATGCAGGTATTATATCGCAACTGTCCGGGCGTGCGCAGGATTTTTTCCAAAAAGTGCACCCCTTTCATTTCCTTCATTTCCACCCACCTTCATTTCACAGTTACTATCCAGACATAAGCAGGCTGCCCCAATCCCGTGCCCATTATTTCATTTCATGTTTGTTGCACTTGCCGCCGCCGTATTGTTGCGCTTGATTTGCGATGTTACAATTTTTTCGAGCGGGGACAGGAAAGACTGTAGCGACAGGCTTTTCCTCCACCGCGCCAGGGGATATATCTATTATGTTGTACTATCGAGGATAAAGTGCGTCCAAAACAGGGAAAAACCTTGCTGATAAGAATAGCGGCCATATCTATCGTGTCCGTACTTTTCATTGCCCTGGCGGGGCTGCTTATCGGCTGTTCCAAAATTTCAGACAGCCTGGCAGGGATCACTCTCGGGACCCCAACCGCCGAAAACACCTTCACATCCATGGGACAGGTAAACGCCTTTATCGGCGAATCTGCCAAACAGGGCCTCACCGAAATCAATTTCAACATAGCCATCATAGGCGAAGATGACTTGAAACACGCCGGCGATGGCATGAACACATTTTACGGCAAGCCCGAGTCATATGTGGTCAACCACGAATTCATGAAGCTCGACGACATCATCCCCGGCGAGCAGGTCAACGTCAAGAATATCACAACGACGATCAAGCGCTCGAACAACTACTATATCGTCGACTACATCAAAAACGGGAAGGATATCCCCGAAAAGATGGACGAAGCGCAGCAGACCGCCGAACGGCTCATGCAGATGGCAAGCGAAGTGCCGCACCAGCCGGGCGCCTCCGACTACGAGACAGCCCTGAAAGCGCACGACTGGATCGTCGAAAACTTCGAATATGCCAGGGATATAGATGAATTCAGCACACAGAACGGCAGCTTCGGTGCCCTCGTGAACGGCCGTACCATGTGCAAGGGCTATGCCGAAACGATGGCTCTCTATCTGACCTGCTATACGGATACCGACAACGAGATGATAGTGGGGGATGCCAAAAACGCTCCTGACGCCGAATGGGTCGGCCACGCGTGGAACCTCGTAAATATGGACGGAGGGTGGTATCACGTAGATGCGACATTTGATGACCCGGAGGGAAGTACGGGGTCGGCTTCGACCCATTTCTATTTCGGGCAGAGCGACCATGTGATGTCGCAGGACCACACATGGCTTTCGGCCTCGGGCACGCCATGTGAAAGCGGGGACTTCCTCTATTACAGGAACAGCGGCAAATTCGTCGAAGGCTGGGATGCGTTCCGGGGCATGATGATAGCAGAAATGAAAAACGGGGACCCATCCTTCCTTGAAGTCGCCGCTGTCGGAGTGGCGCCTGACCAAAAATCGATGCAGTTCATGTACAAGGCAAACAAGAATTTGGAGAACATAATTTTTTCCACACTTTCCTGTGAGAATACCAGCGTGTTTTCATTCGAACTGTACTACGACCAACAGTAAGGTTGCTGTTCAGACGTACGCCAGAGATTTACACACTTGCTGGATAAATCCGGGTCAAATCCTAAAAGTTCAGAGGAATTCTGCCTACGCAAAGTAAAAGTACTCGCCACGTTATAAGCAGGTTTTTTCGAGAAGCTCAATCTTTCGTTCGTACTTCGACACCTTCTCCTCATTGCCGAGCTCTTTATATACGGCTATGAGCTCACGCATGATCTCTGTGTTTCTCGGCGACAGGCGGAGGGCTTTCCTGAGGGCGGTCTCGGCGTCAGCGGCCTTTCCGGTTTCCCTGTAAGCGAGTCCCAGGTAATACCACAGAGGCCACCAAACAGAAGCCTTCCCTTTGGAATGTTTTTCAAGAACGGAGACCCCCTCTTCCCACCGGCCGGATATGACTGCGTTTGCGCCCTGCTCTATCTCCATGGGTATTTTCAGCTGGGACATCCGCATTTCGATTTCCTCGCGCTCGGTTTTGACCACTGACCGCTTCAGGTATTCCTTCCACGCGAGATGGGCCTTTGTGTAGAGGCCGAGATTCAAATACATATAGCCGAGGTAGTACCAGCCTTTCGCGAACTCAGGGTACTCCTGTGTGAGCAGCTCCATCTTCCCGGCAGCTTCAGCTTTGAGGTTTCCGATGTAATCCTCGGAACCGCTGCCCGCATACAGCTCAGTCAAAGTCCGGGAATAGCCGTAGAGAGCGGCTTTGTGTGTGGGCGAAAAAGCAAGCGCAGCCCTGAACCAGACGGCGGCGGTTTCAAATTCGCCCGCATCGGCCGCCGCCCCGCCCTTTGCCGCCAACACCCCGGCAGGGTCGCTCCCGTAATACCTGACGATAAAAACCTCGTAAGGCCCCCGGTACTTGAATGCGGGATCCACCCCGAGGATGAACGCCATATTGTCCGCTATTTGCTCAGCGGCAATGGCATCTTCGCCAGCCGCCCCAGCCGCCGCCTTCGCCGTCCCTGCCATACCCGCAGTGCCTCCGTCAAGGCCCTGGAAAGGGATGGGTATGCCCGAAAGCACTTCGGCAAACCCGTACTTTTCCAGGAAGGCGTCGGTCAGCTCATAAAACCTGAACTTCTCCGCAGCCCCCGTCAGATACGGTTTCACCCTGTCTGTAGAAAAAGCTTCTGCCATCACAACCTCACTGTCAGAACCAGAACGGCGAAAGACGCCTACATCTTTTCCGGAGTCCGCACACCGAGAAGCGTCAAAGCGTTTTTGACAGCATGGCGTGCGGATATTACCAGCCCGAGCTTTGCGATGCGCTCGGACCGGTCGTCCACGAGTATCTGCTCATCGTGATAGTACGCCGAAAAAGCCTGTGCTATATCCACTGCGTGCCTTGTGACTATTGAAGGCTCAAATTTTTCCGCCGCAGCCGCGACCGTCTCAGGAAACCCCGCTATAAGCTTCGCCAACCCAAACGCGTTTTCACCAGTGAAATAGCCTGAGCCTCCTCCTGTATTCGAAGATGTATACAATTCCGCCGCGGCGCACACATCGGCTTCACCCGCTTTTGACAGGATGCTTGATGCCCTGGCGTAGCTGTACTGGACGTATGGCCCTGTCTCCCCTTCAAAGGAAAGCACCTTGTCCCAGCTAAATACATAATCCTTGCGGCGGTTGTTGTGAAGCTCCTGGAATATCACTGCGCCGATCCCTATCATCTCTGCGGTCTCCCGCTCGTCCTCTGTGAGTACGCCCTTTTCCCTGATAATCTCCTCGGTTTTTTCCACCGCCTCGCCAAGCACGTCGGCGAGGAAAACCACATTGCCCTCCCTTGTGGACATCTTGCCCGACTCCAGATGCACGAGTCCGAAGGGGACGTGTATGCAGTCGGAAGCCCAGCTATAGCCCATCAGTTCCACTATTTTTATCCACTGTCTGAAATGAAGATCCTGCTGCGACGCCACCACGTAGATGTTTTTGTAAAAATCGTAATGTTCTTTGCGGTAGATGGCCGCCGCGATATCGCGCGTGATATAGAGGGTGGAGCCGTCGCTTTTTGTGATGAGCGCCTTGCCCATTTCCCATTCATCCATGTCCACTATCTGCGCCCCGTCGGATTCGAGCAGAAGCCCCTTCGCGTCCAGCTCATCGAGCACACGCTGCATCTTGTCGGAGTAGAAGCTCTCGCCCGCATAGGAGTCGAACCGTATCCCGAGCATGTCGTAAACGTCCGTGAACTCTTTCAGGCTTTCCTCCCGGAACCACTCCCACAGAGCCAGCTCTTCCGCGTCCCCTCTCTCAAGCGCCGCAAAAGCCGCTCTGGCTTCGTCGTCGAGCGAAGGGTCAGCCTTTGCCTTTTCGTGAAATTCGGTATAGTACTTCAGCAGGGTCTCTATCGGGGCGGCTTCGACATCTTCCCTTGAGCCAAACCGCCTGTAAGCCACTATCAGTTTGCCAAACTGCGTCCCGTAGTCCCCAAGGTGGTTCAGCCTCTTGACGCGATAGCCGAGAAACTCCATGATGTTTGCCAGAGAGCCGCCGATAACGGTACTCCGGATATGCCCTATATGAAAAGGCTTTGCGATATTCGGGGAGGAGTATTCGACAAGCACTGTCTTTCCCTCGCCGATGGTGGAGCTGCCATATGCCTCGCTTTTTGCGAGCACATCGCTCACCACAGCTCTGCAAAAAACGTCCTTGTTCAGGTAAAAGTTGATATATGCGCCTGCGTTTTGGACCCTTTCTATCATGCCGCCGACGGGAAGCGCACTTCCTATCTTTCCGGCGAAGCTTTCCGCTATCTGCTGCGGTGCCGTCCTCATCCCCTTCGCGAGCCTGAAACAAGGGAAGGCATAGTCGCCGTTCGCCGTATCGGTGGGGATCTCCAAGGCTGCGAGTATGGCATCCTCATCCACGTCCACGCCGTCCACCGCCGCAATCGGCCCCTCTATAAGTTTTGCTATTTCCGTCTTAATGTCAAGCATACTTCCCTCTCTCTTCGCCATCGAGGCGTTTTCTATCTCCGCGACAGGGTCACAACCGTCACGCCGTCGCCACCTTCGTCAAAATACCCCGTCCTGTATTTACTCACGTGCCTGTTTGCTTTCAGCAATCTTCTGATCCCTTCACGCAGGATGCCTTCGCCCCTGCCATGATTGATCACGACTTCGTGAAGCCTTGCCAATACCGCGTCGTCCAGGTACTTTTCGACAAGCATCTCGGCTTCGTCCAGATTCTTGCCGTGCAGGTCGATCGAAGCGTTTACCGCTCCCATCTTTCCGGTGACTATCTTACCATACCCCCTGCTGCTTTCCCTGTCGAGCTTGTAAGCCTCGCTGCTCGCATCTTCAAGCGAATCCATCGAGGTGGACATTTTCATTTGTCCGATCTGTACAGTCAGTTTGCCAGCTTCGTTTGGAAGGGCCGCAACTTCGCCGACCAGATCTGTGCCCACCACCCTGACTATATCTCCTATGTGGATCCTGGAGGCGGTGAGTGCACGCCCTTCCGTCTGGTTTCGGGAGTTTTGCGCATGGCGGCTTACCTGTATCTTCTTCAATTTGCGCTTTTCATCCTGTATCAGGTTAGACGACTCTGCTAACTCCAATGAGGCGGCTTCGAGTTTTTCCACGCTTATGGCATCCCCGATCTTTCTCGCCTTTTTCAGCAAAGCCTTCAGTTCTTTCCTCACCTCTTCGGCGTAGTATTCCGTTTCCTCCAACTCCGCTTCAGCCTTCTTCCTGATATTGCGAAGCATCTTCTCCCTGCCTTTTTCGACCTCCGCGAGAAGCCCCTTCCTCCGGGTTTCGGCGGCTTCAGCTTCCGCAAACAGCCTCTCCGCTTCGGCTCGCGCCCTTTCGCCCTTCTGGCGATCGGCCTCTATCCCTGAGATCACTTCGTCGAATGCGACCTCTTCGCTGCTCAGGTAGCGGCTCGCTTCAGCAATCACCGAACTGTCGATGCCCAGTTTTTCCGCTATCGCAAATGCGTTTGACTTGCCGAGAGCTCCCATCAGGAGACGGAAAGTCGGGCTCAGGGTCGTCAGGTCGAATTCGAGCGAAGCCGTCTCTATGCCGTCATTTGCCGCAGCATATTTTTTCAGCTCGGAGTAGTGCGTGGTCGCCATCACAAGCGCACCCCTCTTTCTGAGGCCTTCGAGCAGGGCGATCGCCAAAGCCGCCCCCTCTGCGGGATCAGTGCCCGCCCCGAGTTCGTCGAGGAGGACGAGGCTTTTTTCCGTGGACATATTCATGACCTCCACTATGTTTTTCATGTGCGCGGAAAAAGTGGAGAGGCTCTGCTCGATGCTCTGTTCGTCGCCGATATCCGCAAAGACCCTGTCTGTAAGCGGGAAGACAGCCGCAGACGCCGGCACATGCAGGCCTGCCTGTGCCATAAGCGTCAAAAGGCCTACGGTCTTCAGCGTCACAGTCTTTCCGCCGGTATTCGGTCCCGTGACAATGAGGATCTTTTCGGAGCCGCCGAGCCTGATGCTGACGGGGACCACTTTCCCCCGGCCTATCAGAGGGTTTCGCCCATTCGTGATTTCTATCGCTCCGTCTTCCGATACCTCCGGCTCCACCGCGTCCATCTCATACGCGAGTGCGCCTTTGGCAAATATGAAGTCGAGCAGCGAGACAGTCTGTTGGTCGCTGATGATATCTGAGGCGGACTTTCCTACCTCCAAAGACAGCTCTGCAGCTATCCTCTCTATCTCTTCCCTCTCTTCAGCCTCTGTAGCCGTGAGCATATTCCCGAGATCGACCACAGCCTGCGGCTCGACGAAAACCGTAGCACCGCCTTTGCTTCGGTCGTGGACTATCCCGGGGAAACGCCCCTGCTGCTCGGCTTTCACCGGCAACACGTAGCGCCCGTTCCTGAGCGTCACGAGCTTGTCCATCAAAATATCTTCATAGGATGTAGCAGAGGTGTACCTGGCAAGCTGCTTTTTGATCTTCGCCTTATGGGAAGCGATTTCCCCTCTGATGCGTTTCAGCGCCGGGCTTGCATCGTCGGCAAGCTCGGTATCGGACACCACCGCACGGAGTATTCGCGAAGAGAGCTTATCCGCCGTTATCAGTACACCCGCAGTGTCCGCGATGAACCCTGCACTGCTATCCCCTTCCCGCTCTTTCCCCTTTTGCAGAAAAGTTTTGACAGCGGATACGCTTCTGAGGAAGAACGCTATTTCCCTGAGCCGGGAAAATCCAAGTACCCCGCCTCTGGCGGCGTGTGAGACGGGATCAGAAAGATCGTCAGTCGCCGGGAAAGGGGGCGCACCTGCCCGCATAAGCACGGAAACCGCCTCTGCGGTTTCCTGCTGCCGAAGCTGTATCTCTTTGACATACCTGCCGGGCAGAAGTCCGCCCGCCATGCGCGCCGCTACCTGTGAGACTGTTTTTTTCTCAAGCCCATCAAGTACGCTGTAATATCCGAGTACCGCGTATTCCCTGACTTTTTCAGACAAGCCCTTAACCCTTTTTGAACTTTTCGAGCTCTCCTTTGATACGGATATTCTCCATCTGGAGTTCGAAATAGTTTCCTTCGACTTCCTTAAGTTTGTCCTGAAGCTCCTTGAGAGTTTCCGAATTGTTTTCACGCCGGTTCTCAATACGTTCGAGCTTTCCGAGCGCCGTCCGCAGTTCGCCTTCGAGTTTTGAGATGGTTTCTTTCTGAGCCTCCGCGTTGTTGACAGCCGTGCCGGCGTCCACTGAAATCTGGTTCAATTCCTCTTGCAATGCGTCCTTCTGGCCTTGCAGCAGCTTCATGTCTTCTTTGTACTGGAGATGGGAACGCTTCGCGTCTTCCCACAGCTGCTGGAAATGGGCAATGTCTTTTTCAAGCTGCGCGCGTTCCTTCACGCCACCAGTCGCCTCATCCCTTTCGGAAATCAGTTCTTCGGCGATATTGATAGAAGCCAGCATCGCAAGCGATGCCACCGACGCGCCGCCGCCCCTGTCGGCAAGCCCGCTGATGACCTCATCTACATAGTTCGCTATCCTTATGATCCTCTCTGCGGGTTTGTCCGAGACAAAAGTGTATTCCTGTCCATAAATGGTTACCGTCACATTGCCGCTTCCATCAGCCATTTCGATCCTCCACTAAGCCGTTTCGTGTCATTTTTTCAAATTGGTTTTACTATTTTTCGCTATCCTGCCAAATGTCTTTGGCGGAATTTTATTAAAAAACAGTATAACATAATTGACCGCGCAATACGTAGCCCTGCGTGGGAGCAGTACGGTTATTTACTTGTTGTTATTTAGCAAACCCCGACTCAATCCAAGCCGGAAGGCTATCTCCGCACCCGGCGTCTCCTTATGGCCCGCAGTATCAACACGGCACCTGTCAAAGCCACCAGCGCGCTTGCGAAGGCAATGACGATCGGAGCGGTGACGGAGCGGCCTCCGGCAAGGGACGACTCGCCGTCACCCTCGCTTTCTGCGTCAAGAGCCGGTGTTGGCTTCTCGCTGTCGCCTGTAGCATCGTCCTCCGAAGGAAGCGCAGCCACGGACGGAGTTCCGCTGTCCGCAACGCTATCACCTGTGCCGCCCGCGATACCGCTATTTGGCCTTCCGTCACTGCCTGTGCCGCTGTTGTTTGGTCTTCCGTCATTATTGCCGCCGGAGCCGTCCCCACCGTCTGTACCACTTTCTTCATCACCGCCATCGGAACCTTCATCCGGGAGCAACGGCAGTGTGACGCTTGCGCTTTCTCTTGCATCGCTTGCGTTATGGTTGGCGTCAGCGCTGTAGCGCACGTAGCCGGTGATGGTGTCGCCGGGATTGGCTGTTATCACCCGTGAGATCCCGTAGGCCAGGCCGTCAAAGCTGTACTCGCCGGGAGTCTGTCCGATGACGGGCGGCACGGGGATCTCTACCGTATAGGTCTTCGTATCTTCGTGGGCAGTGACTTTAAGCACAAATACCGGCGGCGCGGCCTGTGTAGCCCTGTCCACTTTCAGGGCGTTGGTCTGAGCGGTATGCTCGCCTGCGAATCCCGGCAGGCTTATGGTGATTTCCGTGGCGTCGTGCACACTGCGGTCAAGTATGGCACCGCTCATGGGGCTGGTAGTTATCCCTTTGCCGGCAAAGCTGCCAGGAGTGACAATGTCATTCGTGCCGTCATCATAGTCAATACGCACTATCAGGCCAGTCAGGTCCAGAGCCTCGCCATGGGTATAGGCAAGCCGCAATGGCTGTGCGGATACGCTTATTGCCGTCGCTGTCCCTGCGTCAGTCGCGGCGTATGTGCGTGAAAGCGTGACAGTGCTGCCCGTACCAGAGCCATCCAGCGTGGCTTCTTCGCCGTCGATTTGCGACGAGTCCAGATTGAATGTATGGTTGTCGTCCGCGGTCAGCGTGACTGTTGCGGTATACGCCGTGCCGGTGTGGAATTTGTCATGATCGGGGCTCCACGATACGCTCCCCGCTGTGTAACCGCCCCCGTCCGCCGCTGCGGTATCAGGAACAGCCGCAGCCACTGGCGCAGCAATGCCCTTTACGTTTACAGAAGTAATTGGGGCGGGGTTGATGGTGAAATCGACCGTCTTTTCGCCATAGTAGTCGCCCATACCTGTTATTTTGCAGCTCGCGGTGCCCCTATTGATATTGTCTGACGCGCTAACGCTGTAGTCGACGTCCTTGATCAATGTTTTTCCTGCGAATGTTACTGTCGGATTGGGAATATGCGGCGAGCCATCATAAGTATAAGGCCCGATCTCGCCCACAGTGGCTAACGAGATATCCGCGGGGTCCGGCCTTTCGTTCACCTGCGATCCTTCGTCGCGTATCAATTCGCCCTCGCCTTTAATAGCGCCTGTGTCGAAGACCAGCGTGGCGCCGTTCCTTAGTGTCAGCGTAGAGCCGCGCTCCAGTGTCAGAGTGGTGCCGCGCTCCAGGCTAAGCGTCTGCCCGCTCTCTATCGTTAACGCTTTGCCGGGCGGTATGACATAGTCTCCGTCAAGGCTTGCAGTGCCCGGGGCGGAGGGGGAACCGTAGAAAACCGTATCCTCCTCTATTACCAGAAGCGCATTCTTTTTGTCAGCTTCGTCGAGGCCGCCTATGCTGTCGGCGAAAACGATTGCGTTTTTCAGGGAAAATGTGCCGCTGTCTGTACCTTCCCCACCGTTGCCTATGCCTTCTCCGCCTTCGTCTACGCCTGTTCCCTCGCCTTTTTCGCCGCCTGTTGCTATTACCGTGCCGCCGTTTATGGCGATTGTGCCTCCGTCGCCGAATACACCGCCGCCGATACCGCTGCCGTGGAATCCGCCGGTGGCTGTCACCGTACCGCCGTTTATAGTGACTGCGCCGCCGTCGCCATATACACCGCCGCCGATACCGCTGCCGCCGTCGCCGCCAGTGGCGGTCACCGTACCACCATTTATAGTGACGGTGCCTCCGTCGCTGACATCGTCGTTGGGATAGTAGTCGAGATTGCCGCCACTACCGATACCGCTGCCGAATGGCCCGCCATTGGCTGTTACCGTACCGCCGTTTATAATGACTGTGCCGCCGCCGCCGTCGCCACCTCCACCGATACCGCTGCCGTATTGTCCGCCATTTGCTGTCACCGTGCCGCCGTTTACAGTGACTGTGCCGCCGTCGCCCGCAGTGCCGTCATAATTGCCAACACTACCGATACCGCTGCTGCAGTACCCGCCATTGGCTGTCACCGTACCACCGTTTATGACGACAGTCCCGCCGCCAACACTGTTATAAGACCCTCCGATACCTGACCCGAAATAACCGCCGGAGGCTATAAGGCTGCCGCTTCCTTCTATCGTCAGTGCGGCGTCCGTCGTCATCACCCCCGCGCCTCCGTCTCCGCCGGCAACTGAGTTTTCCCCTTCAATTACAAGCGTCACATCGGAGTTCCCGCCCAGGGTTATAGCGTTTTGAAATAAATTCAGGCCTGTGATGTTCACATTCCTCAAGGTCAATACAGCCTGAACATAGCCCTGAACCTCTATGCGGTTTGTACTCGCCGCCATATCGCCCAAAATGATGTATTCCTCCGGCCCTTCATCCATGTCCGCAAACTCGATGATGCCGCCGACAAAGCTCCAGCCCTTGCCGTAGCTAAGCCCTGTATTGAGGTCGGTACCGCTACGCAGGTCGATGATATTGCCAGGAAGCACAGCTCCACCCTTAAACAGTATGGCCATGGCCCCCTTCACCATTGAAAGATCCGCAGAGCCGGTGTACTCCGCGTCGTCTGCGGTCACCGCAAGCCCCGTAGGATTGCTTTCCTGCGCCGGCAGCCAAAAACACACAGCCCCGCCGGCATTGGTCCTGCAGCCGGTGTAATTATATGTGTAGCTTTCGCCTCCAATACTCAGGTTTGTGATATCAGCGCCAGCGGCAAAACCCTCGTCGCCGTAGAGATACAGGGTAATCGGGTACACTGGATCACCGACGCCATTGACCGCACCGCCGGGCACATCGGCAAATACAGAGCCGCCGATAATGGTTGTGGCTGCTACGCCTGTTGGCTCTTCGTAAAAAGAGCCGTCGCCGATACCGGCGGCGCTGCTGCCATCGTAAACCATGCCACCGATGGCGGTGACGGTGCCTCCTTTGATGGTCACGGTGCCACCGGCATACAAGCCGCCGATACCCGCCGCATTATCACCGCCGTAAGCCGCAAGGTTGCCGTCGCCTTCTATCGTCAGCTCGGCATCGGTGGTGGATATTGCCGCAGCGTAAT
>JAISAW010000006.1 GCA_031266515.1 Eubacteriales Family XIII. Incertae Sedis bacterium | reverse complement strand
TTTTGTCGCTTTCACTCCTGATGCCAGCTGTTGCTCGGCTTTTTCCGATGCCCTTCTCGCGTCCGTCTCGCGCGTTTCCAGATTCAACACAGTCGTAAACGCAGAAACGCAAATGCCGCCGATGACCGCTATTATCGCCATCGCGACTATCATCTCAACCAGAGACATCCCCCGTCTGTCCCGTAAACAAATCCTCTTTCTGTCGACACCCATCTGTGTTCCCCTGCGGCCTTCTGCCGGCCTCTCATTGCAACAATTTTGCCTGTCCGCATTGTATCATATATTACCAGTCACTACATGTCGGTGTTCGAACGAGCAATACGATAACAGCTGATAAGTTATTACCCAATTTAGCACAAAGCTAACCAAAATATCCTGCTTATTGACCACAAAAAACTATGCATTGGTGTTGACAATATCACTTAGCTGTAAGACAATGTATCACGAAAGGAGGGTTACCACGATGGGCAAAACAAGAATGCTGAATTTGAGAACCACGGAAGAGGACTATTTAGCTGTGCAAAATCTCGCCCGCTTCCAGGGCAAAAATATCTCAGAGTTTGTGATGGACGCAATAAGGGCGCAGATAGAGGATTGGGAAGATATACAGGCGATACTCGAATACCAGAAAGAAAAAGCGGAAGGCAAAATTCAAACGGTCAGTTGGGAAAATGTGCAGAGGGAACTTGGGCTGTGAGGAAGTATCAGCTCGTTTTTTACACAAAAGCGCTGAGGCAACTCGCGAAACTCGATTTTTTCACGCAGAAAAGAATACAGGCGTATTTGAACAGACATGTTCACGACAGTGAAGATCCAAGGGCCCACGGCAAAGAGCTGACAGAGATGGCGTCAGGATTCTGGCGTTACCGTATAGGGGATTATCGGGTTATCTGTGAAATCCACGATGGTGTTTGCGAAGTAATTGCGATGCAGATCGGTCACAGGAGCAAGATATATTCCTGAGCATGCAGACGGGCGTACCTGGAAAGCAAAAACAGGAATCCACAGTAAAGCAAGGCAACAAAATTATGGAGGGAACAAATGCCGAAGATCAGCAATGACTGGCTTGGAGCCATAGGCGACGAATTTCAAAAACCTTACTATTTGGACCTGCGGCAGTTTTTGAAGGGCGAATACAGGGCCCGCAGGATCTATCCCGCAGCGGATGATATCTTTAACGCCTTCCACTTCACGCCGCTGAGCAAGGTGAAAGTGCTGCTGCTCGGGCAGGATCCCTATCACGGCGAAAACCAGGCGATCGGCTCAAGCTTCTCGGTGCCGCCGGGACAGGATATCCCGCCTTCGCTGGTAAATATCTACAAAGAGCTGCACGATGATCTCGGATGTTTCGTGCCAAACAACGGGCATTTGAAGAAATGGTCCGACGAAGGCGTACTGCTGCTGAACACGGTTCTCACAGTCAGGGCGCACCAGGCGAATTCCCATCAGGGGAAGGGCTGGGAGCAGTTTACCGACGCGGTGATAAGCGCCGTGAATGGGCTGGACCGCCCAGTCGTCTACTTCCTGTGGGGAAGGCCCGCGCAGTCCAAAAGGTATATGCTGGACAATCCGAAGCACCTTGTCCTCGAAGCGCCCCATCCGAGCCCGCTGTCGGCCCACAGGGGATTTTTCGGCTGCCGCCACTTCAGCAAGGCGAACGAATTTTTGACGGAAAACGGTGCCAGCGCGGTGGATTGGCAGATAGAGGATATATAGGGACGAGCTAAAAGACAAAATAGAACCGTCCCCATTTTGTCCCGAGCTAAAAGACAAAATAGAACCGTCCCCATTTTGTCCTGTCCCCATTTTGTCCTAAATTTATCAGGATGGGCGAACGTCTGACCTCTGAGCGGTAAACTCCAAACCCCTAAAGCGGAGGAGTTCTCGCATGGCACCTTCCAACCGTTTGCAAAGAACACAAACGGGGATAGGTGCTCATCGGGCGGAGCCTCGCACCCGGTCAGCCGCTTCGTTTTTCGCAATTATTTTTGGCTGGGGTGGATTTAACCGAACGGGCGGCGCATGATGTTTGACTTTTTCAGCGGCTTCTGTCCCCAGGACAAAAAGATCTGTCACCATTTTGTCTTTTGTCTTACGGAGGCTAAACGATTCCGATCTGCGGCAATTCCTCTTTTTCGTGTTTTCTCGGTCTGGTCATAAGCTGTTCCAGTGCTTCCTGGACGCCCAGCTCGCCTTTGACCACTCTGTACAGGGCGAGGCTTATAGGCATTTCGACGCCGTGTTTGTCCATCAGGCCTTTCACCGCATCTACGGTGAGTATGCCCTCGACCACCATGCCGACTTTCGCTTGGGCTTCTTCGGGCGGGATGCCTTCGCCTATCATGACGCCGCAACGCCTGTTCCTGCTGTGCCTGCTCGTGCAGGTCACTATGAGGTCGCCGATGCCCGACAGGCCTTCGAAGGTCTCGGACTTCGCGCCCATTGCCGTGCCGAGCCTTATCATCTCGACCATGCCGCGGGTCATCAGGGCGGCTTTCGTATTATCTCCGAAGCCCATCCCCTCCGAGACTCCCGCCGCGAGGGCTATGACGTTTTTCAGCGAGCCGCCGAGCTCGAGGCCGAGCACGTCTTCGTTCGTGTATACCCTGAAACGGTCCGTGATGAACAGCTCCTGGACGCTGTCGGCCACATCAGGGCACTCCGAAGCGACGGCGACAGTTGTTGGCAGGAATTGTCCCACCTCTTCCGCATGGGACGGCCCGGAAAGCACTGCGTAGCGTATATCCGGCGATACTTCTTTCACTATCATCGAGATGGTCTGCATGCTGCCCCTCTCGATGCCCTTCGCTACGTTTATCACGACGGCATCAGGCCTCATATATCCGACGGCGGCAGTCATGACGGAGCGGTGCTGTTGCGCCGGCACTGCGGTTATCACAAAGTCGACCCCGCCCACCACGCTCTCAAGGGTATCCGCTATTTCAATATTTTCGCTAAGCTTCACGCCGGGAAGGTATTTTTTGTTTTCGCGGCCGGCCTTCATGTTTGCGAGGAGGCCTTCATCCCTGCCCCAGATGGCGACCGCCTGCCCCTTTGTGCCGAGGAGATTTGCGAGTGCCGTCCCCCAGCTTCCCGCGCCGATTATTCCTACTCTGCCCATACTGCGCTTCTCCTGTCCATTGCTGCTAACCGAACATACTCGGAGCTTGCCAAACGATGGCTATTCCTTCCTCCTGAAGCTCAGGGTAGGCTCTTCCCTTTTAGCTATCCTGACTATATTCCCTCTGTGCTTGATCACGATGAGTATGCACACGAGGACTACCCATAGCGGATAGATCGTCCCAAGCACAGTCGAGAGAGGGATAGCGAAGACTATCGCGCAGAGCACCGACAGCGACACCATCTTGAAAAAGAGGGTGGTGAGCCCAAACATCGCTATCAGCAGAATGGCGTAGTACCAGTTTATAGCGAGCAATACCCCGAAAGTGGTCGCCACGCCCTTCCCGCCCTTGAAGCCGTAGAATGCAGGGAACATATGCCCGACGATGACGGCAAATCCGCAGAGCAGAGCGTACGGCGCGCCGGCAAAACGCATCGCCACTATCACGGGGATGTATCCCTTCATGATATCCACCGTGAAGGTGATGGCACCCGCCCTGCTTCCTATGGTCCTGACCACGTTCGTGGAGCCGGGGTTGCCGCTGCCGCTGCTCCTCACATCGACGCCGTAGATGCGCCCGATGATGATGGCGGGATTGATATTTCCCAGGAAATACGCCGCTATCACCCCGACTATGAGAAGGGGCAGGGAACCGGGGGTTTCCGGCAGCTTCGCCAAAAAGCTATCGCTGATATACTTCATCATGTTTTGCCTCATTTCTGCCTAACGCGGCGAGTGAATCGCCGCTTGCAGAAACAAATTTCTCATGAAAAATGTTTCTGCCATACCATGACGTTTAGGTTCTTTAACTTCATTTCACCGCATGAGGCAAAATGATTGAACTGCCTCCGGCGGCGTGTGAAAGGTTTTTCACACTTGGCCTCATTTCTGCTTGACGCATGGGATGTGAGTCGTTTCACTCCCAGCTGCGGCGAGTGAAAAATTTTTCACGCTTCGTTCTCGCCTTTCTCCCGGAACACGAAGCTCACCGGTGTTCCTTCAAAACCGTAGATCTTCCTTATCTTGTTTTCGAGATACCTGGCGTAGGAAAAGTGCATGAGCGACCGCTGGTTGATCTTGAAAGCAAACACCGGCGGCTTCACTCCTACCTGCGTCACGTAGTATATCTTCAGGCGCTTGCCCTTGTCCGATGGCGGCGGCTTCATGGCCATCGCGTCCTGTATGAGGGAATTGAGCGGGGCCGTCGGGATCCTGAGCTGGCAGTTTTGGTATACGGTGTGCACGACCGAAAGCACCTTGCGAAGCCTCTGCCCCTCCTTGACCGAGATGAAGATGTCGGGGGCGTACGACAGGAAAGACAGCTCTGTGCGAACTTCCTCCCTGAACTTGTCCATCGTCTTCCCGTCCTTTTCTATCAAATCCCACTTGTTCACGGCGATGACGATGCCCTTTCCGGCCTCGCGCACTATGCCCGCTATCTTCTTGTCCTGCTCGGTGACGCCGTCCGTCGCGTCTATCATCAGGACGCTGACGTCGCTTCTCTCTATGGCGCCTATGGCCCTGATGACGCTGTATCGCTCCACAGCTTCAGTCACTTTCGACCTTCGCCTGATACCTGCGGTATCAACGAGCACGTACTTCTCGCCGTCGTATTCGAACGGGGTATCAACGCTGTCCCTGGTGGTGCCAGCCACATCGCTCACTATCACTCTGTCCTCTCCGACTATGGCATTCACGAACGAGGACTTCCCGGCGTTCGGCTTGCCGATGATCGCAAGCCTTATGGCCGCATCGTCCTCGCGCTCCTCGTCCGAAGCGCCAAGACCCGCTACAATGATGTCGAGCGCATCGCCGAGCCCTGTCATGTTCGCCGATGAGACGGGCACGGGATCGCCAAACCCGAGTTCATAAAACTCATACACCGCGTCCGCCGAGCGTCCATCGACCTTGTTTACGATGAGCACGACGGGTTTCCGCGTCTGCCGCAAAATGACCGCGACTTCCGCGTCCGCCGCAGTCATCCCTTCCTTGCCATCCACCATGAACAGGATGAGGTCGGCCATATCCATGGCTATGAGAGCCTGTTCCCGCATCCGCGCCGCTATGTAATCATCGTTTTTCTCGTCAATGCCCCCGGTATCGACAAGCGCGAACTTCTTGCCGGTCCACTCGGCCTCGGCGTAAATCCTGTCGCGCGTCACTCCAGGCACATCCTCCACTATGGAGATCTTGCCCCCTATGACCCTGTTGAAAAACGAGCTCTTTCCCACGTTCGGCCTACCGACCACAGCTACTATTGGCAAACTCATAATGCTAATACACTCCCGTAAAAATACTCTTCGCAAAACGTCCGGGGTCAAATGCTTCCAAATCGCCAAGCTTCTCTCCCGTCCCTATAAACTTTATCGGCAAGTCAAACTCATCCGATATGGTGATCGCTATGCCGCCTTTCGCGGTACCATCGAGCTTCGTCAGGACTATGCCCGTGATATCCGCCACATTGCCAAACTCCTTCGCCTGGCTCACGGCGTTTTTCCCCGTAGTGGCGTCAAGCACCAGGAGGATTTCCTTTGACTCTTCGGCAAAACCCCTGCCTATGACCTTGTTCATCTTCTCAAGCTCCGCCATCAAGTTGACCTTGTTTTGCAGGCGCCCGGCGGTATCGCAGATGAGGACGTCGACGCCCCTCGCCTGAGCCGCCTGGACAGCGTCGAAAATGACAGCCGACGGATCTGCGCCTTCCTGATGCCTGATGAGGTTCACGCCTGTCCTGTCCGCCCATACGGCGAGCTGGTCGGAAGCGGCTGCCCTGAACGTGTCCGCCGCCGCGAGAAGCACACTTTTCCCCTGCCTCCCATACATATCCGCGAGCTTGGCTATCGTGGTGGTCTTGCCGCCTCCGTTGACTCCGATCATCAATATGACGACCGGATAGTTTTCGTTCATCTTCAGTCTGTCGCCCTTGTCGGTGATCGAAGCTATGATCTCTTCGAGTTTGCCGGTCACGGCTTCACGGCCTTCGATGCGCTCGTGCCTCACAGCTTCGCGCAGGGATTCGGTGATCCTGAGCGACGTATCCATGCCGATATCCGACGTGATGAGTATCTCCTCAAGCTCGGAGAGAAACCCTTCGTCTATCTGAGGCCTGAGCAGTATGGCGTCACCAATCCTGTCAGCCAATCTTCCAAAAAAACTTTTCCCCATCATATTTCTCTCTGTCTATTGCAGCGCATCCGTAAACTCCTCAGTCTTCTTGTCGCCCAAGGCAAGAGACAGGATGGACGTGACCCCTTCCTCCTGCATGGTAACCCCAAACAGCGTATCCGCATACTCCATAGTCTGCCTCTGGTGCGTCACTACCGCAAACTGCGTACCCTCAAAGCCCTCTATATATTTCGCAAACCTGTGTATGTTTGACTCATCGAGCGCAGCGTCAACCTCATCCAGTATGCAGAAAGGGGTCGGCCGCGCCTTCAATATCGCAAACATCAGGCATATCGCTATCATGGCTTTCTCCCCGCCTGAATAGCTGTCAATACTCGCAAGGTTGGTCTTGCCCGGAGGCCTGACCCTTATTTCAATGCCACAATTGAGAGGGTCTCCATCGTTTTCGAGAAGGACTTCCCCCTTGCCCCCGCCGAACAAAAGCGAGAAAATCCCTGAAAATGACTCGGCGATCATGTCAAAGGCCACGCTGAACTTCTCGCGGCTGATCTTGTCCATATCTCGCACTATCTCGTCGAAGTCGCTCATCGATCTCAGCACGTCGTCCCGCTGGGCCGTGAGGAAGCCATACCTCTCGCTCGTTTCCTCATAGTCCCGGACAGAGCCGGGATTCACTTCGCCTATTTCTCTGAGCCTGTCTTTAATAGTCCTGTTCTCCGAAAGGGCACGGCTCATGACGAACTCCTGTTCCCGGTATTCGAGCGCATGCGCATAGGACATCTCAAACTCGTCGAAGAGTTTTTCCTTCCAGGTCGTGACCCTCGTATCCTGCCGGGCAAGTTCCGTCTCCATCCCGAATTTGTGGCCGATAGCCGCTTCAAGCCTCTCCGCAAGGCGATGCGCTTCCA
>JAISAW010000134.1 GCA_031266515.1 Eubacteriales Family XIII. Incertae Sedis bacterium | reverse complement strand
CTCTGATGCAGGTTCATATAGTCCATGTCTATCTCGTCATTCGGGATGTCGCGATTGAACTGCGTATGGAAATGCAGCAGAGGTTTTTGCAGTATGGCAAATCCGCCTATCCACATCCTGGATGGCGAAAACGTATGGCAGAAGGTCACGACGCCGGCGCAGCTTTCATCGTGGTTCGAGTCGCGCGCGACCTGCTCGATCTCATCCGCCGTCTTCATGACGCCCTTGAGTTCGAGCTTCCAGGGCAAATCACCGCTTCTGTTCAGCCCTTCGGTCATCGCCCGTGCATCCGCCTCAACCTGTGCGAGGGTTTCCGGGCCGTACAGAAACTGACTGCCTACTATAAACCAAAACTTTTTCTTTTCCATCGCCGCCTCCCTTTCGTTACTTTTTTGTGTGCACTTCTTCCGCTTCCCACGGCTCGACTATATACTGCCGGACAGCCCCGGTTGTGAGGAAGCAGACCGCGTATTGAGTAAAAGCTATCTGAACGAATACTGTTACGATCAAAGAAAACGGCAACAGCCATATCGCGAAGAGTCCTGACCCGATCAGGATAACGCACATAGCGACGCTGCGCCACATCGCGAGCCCCGAAAGCGCCAATGCGTTTTTCAGTATGCCGGCGCAGCCGAGCGGCAGCATAGGCAGCAATACAAACGTCCATCCGCCCAATACCGTCACAGCAATCAAGACGCTCACGCCTGAAGCGGAAAAGATCAAAGCGTAGAGGGTTTCGCCATTTGTCACGCCGAGGCTGAGCAGATACCACGCGACAAAAATCCCACCGCCAAATATGAGGCCGAGCAGCAGGCCCTTTCGGAAACTGCCCTTGAATTCGCGGATGAATTCAGCCCACAGGAATACATTGCCGTCGAGGATCAGCTTGACGAGGACACGGTTCAGCCCACAGAGCGCTGCGGGGATTGTAAAGACAGGCAGTGAAAAAAGGATGAACAAAAGGTTTGTTGCAACGAATTTACCTGGGTGCGTCGCAACCAAATACCCGAAAAGCCGCAGTCCCGAATCAGGAGGAGGGCTGCCTTCGCCCTCACGCATCCATTTTTTTCCGACCATCCGCAACCTGTCCGGCATTAACTTCAAACACCTCTTTTCCCCGTACCTGCTTCTCGCGCTTGTCAGTTTTAGTTCTTCATGCCTGTCAACACGATGCCCTCCACAAAGTGTTTTTGCCCTATGAGATAAAACGCTATGCCCGGCAGGAATGACATGCAGGTAGCGCACATGATCTTCACCCAGTCGGACCCGAGGGAGCCTTTGAACTGGGTCAAGCCTATCGCTATCGTAAATTTTTCCGAGGAATTGATATATACGATCTGTTGGAGCAGGTCGTTCCAGAGCATGATAAACAGCAGGAGCGCCACCACGATCATCGCGGGTTTGATGGCGGGAATGATGATGTGCCATAGTATGCGCAAGTGCCCCGCCCCGTCTATCAGGGCCGCATCGTCAAGTTCGCGGGGGATCGTCGAAACGAACTGCCTGATCAGGAATATGTTGAATGCCCCGCCGCCGCAGAGGAAAGGAAGGATAAGCGGAAGGTAGGAATCCGAAAGCCCCAGTCCGCGCGTCCACATGATGTAGAGCGGAATCAGAGTGACCATGGTCGGGAGCAACATGGAGCCGACGCAGAGGGAAAAGAAAAATTTCTTGCCCGGGAAGCGAAGGCGCGCAAAGGCGTATCCACAGATGGTCGCGGTGAGGGTCCCGAACACCACAGATGGCACGATGATGATCATCGTGTTCCTGAAGTAGCGCCAAAACGGGAAATAGTCCATCGTCTTCGCGTAGTTTGAAAACAGCCACTCCTTCGGGAAAAACGCTGGAGGCCATGCGTAGATCTCGGAGTTTGTCATCAGGCTCGACCGGAATATCCACCAGATAGGAAAAATCACCGCCGCCGAGAGGAGCAGCAATAGAATAAGAGACGTGGCGCCGGTTATCCTCTCACGGCGTCTGCGGCTCTTATACAGCCCTCCGCCCTGCGCGGGCGATGCCGACCGGCTCATTTGCCATCCCCTCCTTCGTAGTAAACCCATTTCTGCGACGATGCGAATACAAGCCCCGTAAATATAGCTATTATGATAAAAAAGACAAACGAGACGGCGCTCGCATATCCGAAATTAGCTTTTTTAAATGCGTAGTCGTACATGAGGTAAGTCATGAACCTTGAAGCGTTGCCGGGCCCGCCACCCGTGAGGGCCAGTGCGGGGGTCACGATCTGCAGGTTTGTCACAAGCGCCATCAATAAATTATAAAAAATAATCGGCGTCATGCTCGGGATCGTGACATGCCGGAACCGTTGCCATGAGTTGGCCCCGTCGATCTCAGCCGCCTCGTGGTAAACGCGCGGCACGTTTTGCAGACCGGCAAGGAAGATGACTATGAGGTTGCCCGAGAGCCAGACTGCGATGAGGGCGAGCGACGGGACGACAAGGGACGGGTCTGCGATAAAATTCACCTTATCCAATCCGAGCTGGGAAAGGATGTAGTTAAAAAGCCCGAAATTGCTCTCGTAGAGCCACGCCCAACCGATGTATACAGCTACGGCGGGGAGGATATACGGCAGATAAAAAATCGCCCGAAACAAACCTCTCGCAGGGATTTTCCTGTTCAGCAGGATCGCTACTATCAGGGAATAGAGCATGCTGCCGACTACGGCAAGCACCGAAAAGTAAAACGTAGCTTTGATCGAGTCGACAAAATACGGGTCTACTGTAAACAGGTTGACATAATTCGATATGCCTGTGAAAACCGGGGTCCCCGCGCCTTTCCATTTAAAGAAACTCAGCACACCTACCGCGATAAGCGGCATATACGTGAGAACCACCAATCCGACAAAGGCGGGGATCAGAAAAATATACGCCGTGCGCGCTTCACGAAACGCCACCTTACTTTTCTTTTTTTTCGGCGCCTTATCGGCAGTGCGGATACTCGCCGCCTTCATTTCGCGTCTCCCTTTGCCCACAGAACCCGGCCTCGCAGCGCGTTATAGCGCGCTGCGAGGCATCCAGGATTAAATGAACTTCTTTCTCTGCAGGCTTGCCACAAGCTGCGCCCTCTCTTATGCGTTACCTTCGTAAGCGGCTTTCAGAGCGTCTACATTTCCTGTGATCGCTTCTTCCGCGGTCTTGTCGCCGGTCCAGACTTCGCCGAGCACCGAACCGAGCAATGTATTGAAGTCATTCGTGTTGTTCACATAGTACCATGAAGTTGATATGGTGTAGTCCCTCGCATAGTCCACCACCGCCGACTTGTACTCATCGTAAGGCGGGAAGTTGGGGTTGTCGACCCACTTGTGCGTGAGCGTCTCATCCGTGTAATACTCTTCGAGTATGGGCATCCAGATACCGTCTTTGATCAGATCCCAGTTGTTGTCTTCCTGCGAATACCATTTCAGCCATTTCATGGCGGCATCCTGGTTTTCGCCCTGACTGAATACCACGTTCGGACCGCCGGTATTGATCGTGACCGCCTTCTTCATGATCGGAAGCACCGCCACGCCGTACTCGTTGCCTTCATCCTTCCAGGCGTTCAAAGAGGTCCCGACATTCCATGTGCCATTCGTCGTCATGGCTACCGTGCCTGCGATGATGGAACGCTGCACGCCGTCGTCGGTCAGGCCGGCGGAGAGTGGGGCAACGTTGTCTTTCAGGTGCAGGTCGGCGACTTTCTGTATGGCTTCGATCGTTTCCGGCGCGTCGATGGTCACGGCGCTGCCATCCTCGTTGTAGAATCCTCCGCCGTTGGAGAGCGCCCACACTTCGAGCTGCCATGTGAGGTTTTCGACCATGACACCGTATTGCTTGATGTTCTTTGAATCAAACGCCGGATCGCTTGCCGTCTTGCCGTTTACGTCCAAAGTCAGTTTTTTTGCTGTTTCGACAAATTGATCCCATGTCCATGCCGATTCGGCGGCAGTCGGCGGGTATTCCACGCCCGCTTCGTCAAACATCTTCTTGTTGTAATAGAGGATCAGGATTTCATTGGCTGCCGAATAAGCGACCGTATTTCCGTCAGACTTGAATGCAAGGCTGTCGAGAGGCTTGCTCTCGGCGCCCTCGTACATATCCGCTATATCCGCAAGCAGCCCCTGCTCCGCGAACTGGAGCACGCCCGCTTCACTCATGATGCCGCAATCGGGCAGCTCGTTTGCAGTCGCCATCGCGTTGAGTTTGTCGACATAGGTGTCGTGCGGGATATTCTCGACAGTGACTTTGACTTCGCTCTGTTCCGAGTTGTACCTGTCAGCCACAGCCTGTACGGATTCCGCTTCTTCCGGTGTGCCCCAGAACGAGTAGGTGATCTCGACCGCGCCGCCGGAATCGCCGCCTCCAGATTGCCCGCTGCAGCCCGCTAACAGCGACATGGACAATATCGCGCAAAGCGTGAGTGCAAGTAACATCCGTGCCTTTTTCAGCTTCTTCATTATTTATTCCTCCTTCTTGATAACTTCTCGCCTTGACAAGCGACTTCCTCCGAGCCTTCACACTAACGTTTGCAATAACTGCCGATATACCGTCACGCGGGCCGCAAAGGGCCGGCGCGCGAACGGTAAAAACGCTACACAAGCGCTTTCATCCACACAAGCATCTCCCCCGGTTCCCGGTTCCCCCACAGGCAATACGGCACCGCCTTCAACTTCATAGGGGACATTTCAAAGCCGGGGGTCCCGTAAAGCGCATCCTCTTCCACGATTGAACGGCTGAGCCGCATTCCTTCAAACACGAGCGAAGGGAGATCGCCCGGGAGAGGTTTTTCGGGCTGCGCGATCTCAATAGCGCTGTCTGGGGATACAAACACATTAGCGAGGTTCGCGCCGTTATCTGTTTCTTCAAGGCAGTAGACATAGGGCCCGAGCATCACCGCGACTTTGCCGGCATCAGCGCGGACCTCTTCTTTCGCCGCAAAGAACCTGGGGACCACCCTCCCTTTCATTGTGATGACAAACGATCCCTGTTCCAAGACAGGGATGACGGTATAGCCTCTGTCCACCTCAGGTAAAATAGCTTTGCCATTTATGCTCAGCTCGCCCATCTTGTAGTAGGGCGGGACGCGGAGGCGGATAAAAGCGGGCTCTGCACCCTCTTTTTCCACCTCCATGCGCACCTCGCCGTCCTGTACAAAGGAGGAATGAAGATAAAGCGACAGATTCCCGCCGCTGACCCTTGTACTTATACGTGAGGATATGAGCATATTGACGAATAAGGACTCCCCGTCCTCGGAAAAGATATAGCTGCCGAGGGACGCTAAAGTCCTCGCAATATTCGTCGGGCAGCACGCCACGTCAAACCAACGCTGGCGAACGGGCTTCACATGCTCCATGGATGTCAGAGACATGCACGAGTCAGGCCAGACCTCAAGAGGGTTGACATAGAAATAGTGGTCGCCTGTCATGGATATGCCCCCGAGCACCGTATTGCACAGCGCGCGTTCGACTTCATCGTAATAGCCCGCTTCGCCCGTGAGAGCCGCCATACGGCACCCAAACATCATAAGCCCGACCGATGCACAGCTTTCGCAGTACATGCGGTCATTCGGCAGGTCGTAGTCCGTCGTGAAGCGCTCGAGAAAAGCCGACGACCCGATCCCGCCGGTGATGTACATGCGCCGCTGCGTCGTGCTCTTCCACAGGCGGATACACGCGGCGCGCAGGGCTTCGTCGCCGCATCTCTCAGAGATGTCAGCCATCGCGCTGAAGAGGTACATGGCGCGCACAGCGTGCCCTTCCGCGGTCTCCTGTTCCGCGGGCGGCATATGCGCCTGGGCGTATGCGGTCTCATAGCGGTCAAAGAAGAGGTATTCGCCCTCGTTTGCTTTCCGCTCTCTAATAAAATAGTTCGGCTCCCTGCCGCGCATGTCAATAAACCAGCGCGCAAGGCTAAGGTACTTTTCATTCCCGGTCACTTCGTGGAGCTTGACCAAAGCGAGCTCTATCTCCGGGTGTCCGGGATATCCCTCCCGCCGTCCGCCGTCCGGCCCGAATTCCTTCTCGATGAGGTCTGCAAACCGCACCCCGATATCGAGCAGGGAGCGTTCGCCGGTCGCCCTGTACCAAGCGACGCCAGCCTCGATCAAATGGCCTGCGCTATACATCTCGTGGCCTTCAATCAGGTTTGTCCAGCACTTGTCGGGGTGTTCTATCGTGTACCAGGTGTTCAGGTAGCCGTCCGGCTTCTGGGCGCGGGAAATCAGTTCGATCAGCCCTTCCGCGACGGGTTTGTATTCTGCGCCAGTGTGGTTCTCAATGCAAAAAGCTACGGTTTCAAGCCATTTATAGGCGTCCGTATCCCCGAACACGGCGCCGTGATGCCTCCCTTGCTTTTCACCTGCGGCAATGCGAAAGTTCTCGACGCACCAGGATTTTTCGGCGTCAGCTATCCTGTCGTTGAGGATATCCCATTGATACGGGATGATCCTGTCGGCAACCAGGTCAGCATATCGGCCGAAGAGGGTATTTACGACTTCGACATTTGTAACCGCAGATGGCCGAATCCTCTTTCTCATGTACGCCGTCTCCTTTTGCGCAGAATTTGTTTATCTTCACCGAGCGACTGAGTATGTTAAACGTTATCTAAATCTTTGGTATTTATTGCTTATAAGGTCTATTTTTGTTAAACGTTATCTTTTATTACGATAAAAATACAAGAGGTATCCTTCTTTGTCAAGCGGAAATCTGGAATTTCTCCCTTATTGCTTCAAAAAACTTGCATTGACAGCAGATAACGTTTAATATTGCGAAAGAGGGCGAAAACTATGACGACCATTCGAAAAATATCCGAATATACAAACCTGTCCATCGCAACGGTCAGCAAGGTCCTAAACGGGAAAAGCGGAGTCAGTGCCAGGACGCGTGAAACCATCATGAACGCGGCGCGTGAACTGAACTACCGCCCAAACCTCAACGCGCGCTTTCTCAAGAGCGGCCGTTCGCGCACCCTCGGCGTCATCACTGAGGATTTCACCGTCTTCAACGCGCCTGAGATAGTCGACAGCATCGCTGTCACCTGCGAGGAAAAAAACTACCATTACCTTATTGAAAACCTGCGCCTCTTCAAAAGGTATGGCAACACCCCTCCGAACAGGGCGGAGAGCGAAAGACTCGTACACGAAGCCATAAACGACCTGCTCTCAAAGCAGGTGGACGGCATCCTGTACATCGGCTACCACAGCCACATGGTCGTCCCTGTCTCGGAGCACAAGGAAACGAAAATCGTATGCGCCTATTGCATCACAAACGATTCCGAGATCCCTTACATACTGTACAACGACAGGAAAGCGGCCTTCGATGTCACGGAGCTGCTCATCGGCTACGGAGACAGAAAGATCGGCATGGTCACAGGCCCGATGGACAGCACCCATTCGTTAAACCGCACGCAAGGCCATCAGGAAGCCCTGTTCAAGCACGATATCCCATACAATCCCGGCCTCACCCTCATAGGGGACTGGGACAGGGACTGCGGCTACTCATTCGGGGAAGAACTCATCAAAAAAGGGGCGACGGCTATTTTTTGCCATAACGATCTCATGGCTACAGGCGTACTTGACTACTGCACAGCCAACGGGGTCACGGTCGGCGACGATATACGCCTGATAGGTTTCGACAACAGGGATATCTCGGCTTTCTCCCGTCCGCAACTCTCGACTGTCGCTCTGCCTCTTGCCGAAATCGGGCGTACTGCGACGAACATCCTCACGGACGCGCTTGAAAACGACGCCCCGCCCGAAGGCGGTGAAATCCTTCTCGACTGCCGCATCATAGAACGCGAATCCACGAAAGGGACAAGGGGATGAAGACTCGCATACGCATTGACGTTGGCGCCGTCATTTCCCCGATCGACGACCGCATTTACGGATCCTTCATCGAACACATGGGACGGGCCATATATACCGGTATATTTGAGCCCGGCCACGAGACAGCCGATGAATACGGTTTTCGCCGCGACGTCATGGATCTGATACGCCCTCTCGGCTTGGCGCAGATACGCTACCCCGGCGGCAATTTTCTATCTGGCTATAACTGGCGTGATGGGGTCGGGCCGCGTGGGGGCAGGCCGGTCCGCATGGACGCGGCGTGGTTTGCCCTCGAACCGAACCTGGTCGGAACGGATGAATTTCTTCAATACTGCGAACGTCTGGGGACGACCGCCATGATGGGCGTGAACCTGGGAACGGGATCTCCTGCAGAAGCGGCGGCTCTGCTCGAATACGTCAACGGCGTCCTGCCGACCGCATATGCGGATATGCGCCGCGCGAACGGGCGCGAACTGCCTTACGGGGTGAAACTCTGGTGCCTCGGCAACGAGATGGACGGTCCATGGCAAATATGTGCGAAAACAGCCGAAGAGTACAGCAGGGCCGCCTGCGAGACAGCGAAACTGATGAAGTGGATAGACCCGGATATTGAGCTTGTCGCTTGCGGGAGCTCTTACCGCGCCATGCCGACTTACGGCGACTGGGAAAAAGAAGTGCTCAGGCACTGCTATCCTCACATTGACTACCTTTCACTTCACCAATACTATGAAAACAACGATGATGATATCCCGGCCTTTCTCGCCCGGAGCATCGAGATGGAAGAATTCATAAGGGAAGTCGCCGGCTACTGCGCCGAAGCGAAAAAGGGGCAATCGGCGGACAACGACGTCTACCTCTCCTTCGATGAATGGAACGTATGGTACCATTTCCGCAAATCGGGGAAAGAGCCGCCCCTGTGGACTGTAGGCAGGCCCATTGAGGAAGAGACCTATGACGGTGCCGACGCCCTCCTCGTCGGGTTGATGCTGAATACGCTTATGCGCAATTCAGATGTCGTGAAAATAGCATGTCTCGCCCAGCTCGTGAACGTGATCGCGCCGATCATGACGGAGCCCGGCGGCGGCGTCCGGGTGCAGCCCATCTACCACCCTTTTCTCCATGCGTCGCGCCACGGGCGGGGAGAGGCTCTGCGATCCGACGTCACGGGCGACACTTATGACTGCGCCGTGCGCAGGGATGTCCCTTATGTGGACTGCGCCGCAGTACGGCATGCAGACGGCGAGATCGTACTCTTCCTCATAAACAGGGATATGGCAAACGGCCATCCATGCGATATCCAGATCGCGGGCCAGACCCCCGATGCTGCGGTGCGTGCGGAAATCATCGAATGGCTGTCCATGACAGGTTCGGGAAGCGCGAACGGGCAGCCCGAACAAATGGATACAAGGCTGTCGCAAAGCGGCTCGCAGCCTAATGGAAATGGAATGCTTACGATCACATTGCCCGCGTTTTCGTGGAATATGCTACGTTTGGCAAGTAGTAAATAATAAGGGAGGCAAGGCGCATGGCGAAAGTAACGCTAAAGAACATCACAAAGGTCTTCGACAAAAACGTCACCGCTGTGGAGGAATTCAGCCTCGATATCGCAGATAAGGAATTCATCGTGCTCGTAGGCCCGTCCGGCTGCGGCAAGTCGACCACCCTGCGGATGATAGCGGGGCTCGAAGAGATATCGGGCGGAGAGCTTCTCATAGGCGATACTCCCATGAACGATGTCGCGCCGAAAGACCGCAATATCGCTATGGTTTTTCAGAACTACGCCCTCTATCCGCACATGACGGTATACGAGAATATGGCGTTTGCGCTCAAACTGCGCAGAGAATCAAAAGAAACCATCGACCGCAAAGTACGCGACGCAGCAAAAATTCTCGATATCACGGACTACCTTTCCCGCAGGCCAAAAGCCCTGTCGGGAGGTCAGCGCCAACGCGTTGCTATAGGCAGGGCCATCGTACGTGACCCGCAGGTCTTCCTCATGGACGAACCGCTTTCAAATCTTGACGCGAAGCTGCGCAACCAGATGCGTGCGGAGATAATCAAACTGCGTCAGCGCATCGACACGACTTTTATCTATGTGACGCACGACCAGACTGAGGCGATGACCCTCGGCGACCGGATCGTTATCATGAAGGATGGCTCTATCCAGCAGATAGGTACGCCTCAAGAGGTATTTGACCATCCCTCAAACCTCTTCGTCGCAGGTTTCATCGGCTCTCCGCAGATGAATTTCTTTGATGCGGGACTCACCCTCGAAGGCGGCGTGTACGCCGTCAGTACCTGCGGCGCTGTATTTGAATTGCCGGAGGCTAAACAAAAAGCTTTGCTGGATAGAGATACACCTGCTCAGAATGTCACCCTCGGGGTGCGCCCGGAGCACATAGCCATCGCAGCGGAAGGTGCCCCGGTCATCGACGCTACCGTCGAAGTCTCGGAAATGATGGGCAGCACAGTCCATCTGCACATGGATGCGAAAGGGACGGGGCTTGTCGTAGTCGCCGCGACGGCAAATATGCCGAAGGAGGCTCGCGCCGGGTTCGTTGCAGGGTCGCCTGCCGCTATCACCTTTAATTGCAACGAAATGCACCTGTTTTCAAAAAAAGACGACCTCAACCTGATATAGGCTGCAGCGCATCGAGCGATTGTCTGGACCAGGGCGGTCTCCTCCATATTTATTGCAGCGAAGTATCTTCCGTGATAACCCGCACATACCTTACATCTTCACGGTCTTTGATCTTATCGGCCTCTCCATCAATATTGTTTTTGTTGGCTATAAGCTGTCTCGCGCATACACCCTGCAGGACTGAAGCGCAAGCCAGTCCCCTTTCGTCTTCGCTTTTAAAGTTTCAAATCCCATACGGGACAAAAATATATCCATCTCCTCCGCCTCTTCTGCGAGCAGCCCGGAGAGTATCAATATCCCATCCGTTTTCAAAAATCCGGCCATGCCGGGGAATACGAGTTTTATCAGGGTCCGGGAAATATTTGCGACGACGATCCCAAATCCGCCCTGCGGGGCGATGTCGAGGATCTCTGCTTCGGTGGAAGCCTCCGTGATATCCCCGCAGACCAGCGTCACCTTCCCGCTCACGCCATTCCGCCTGATATTTTCCTCCGCCGAACCCACCGCATCACAATCAGCCTCTACGCCAACAACCAAATCCGCGCTGAGTTTCACCGCCGCGATCGACAGGATCCCCGAGCCCGCTCCGATATCGAGCACACTGACGTCCGGGGCCACTGTTTCGGAAAGGGCTTCGAGGCACAGGTATGTGGTCTCATGGCTCCCGGTCCCAAAAGCGCTCCCCGGGTCGATCACGATATCGGCCTGCACATCTGCAGGGGCCTCTTCCCAGGGCGGCCTTACATACAGGCCGGGAGCGGGGGCAACGGCATGAAAGCTTTCACGGTAGGATTTCTCCCAGTCCACTTCCACTTCATCGACGGATATGGAGATTTCCTGCAAAGGCAGCCCTTTGCCGTAATGTCCGTCCCTGAAACCATCTTCCACTTCCGCCACAGCGCAGTAGACGTCCTTCATCATCCCCGCCAGTTTCGCCGGAGAATCTTCGACATAGATTTCGATCACCCGGCCTTCGCCCAGGCTCAGTTCCGTCAGGCTGTCGTCAATGAAATCCCACGCCTTGCCCGGGCCCGCCGCCAACAGTTCCCTTATGTCCGAAGGGTCTGTCACGGCTATCTCCGTCACGCCTCTGTGAAAAAGGGCCGCCGTCAAAGGCTCCGCAGCCTCCGCGCTGAAGCCTATAGTGATCTTTTGGTAGCGGACTGCACTCATCGCCCCATGCCGCCTTGATGCTCGTGGCAGTGGACTGCGCTCATCGCCCCGTGCCGCCTTGCTTCCCGGTGCCAGACCCGCCACTTCCTGCCTGTTCCCTGTAAGCGAAGAGATATGCCATCGCCACGAAAATGCCACCGCCCACTATATTTCCCAGAGTCACCGGCAAAAGGTTGCCTGCAAAGAAGCCGTGGTAGTCCAGCCCGGACAGAGCGTCGGCGGAAAGGCCGAGGGCAAAGGCGCTGTCCAGGTAAGCCTGGTTTCCTGCCGCGAATATCCCCGCCGGGATGTAGTACATATTCGCAATGCAGTGCTCGAACCCTGATGCCACAAAAAGCATGATCGGGAAAAATATTGCGAAGAGCTTGCCTGTCATCGATTTCGTCGCAAACGCCATCCACACAGCAAGGCATACGAGCCAGTTACAAAATATTCCGAGCAGGAAAGCGTTGCTGAAACTCAGATTCGCTTTGGCTGCGGCTATTTTGATCGTGACGCCGCCCAGCTCGCCATTCCCTGCTGACAGCAGGCCGGTTTTGTAGATCACGTAGGCGATGAAAAGCGACCCCACGAGATTCATTGCATAGACGATGGCCCAATTCCGAAGCATCTTCCCCACGGTGATCCGCCTCTCAAAGGCTGCCGCAAGCATGAGGGTGTTTCCGGTGAAAAGCTCCCCACCAGCGATGACGATCAGCATCAGCCCTGTGGGGAATACCGCTCCCGCCACAAGCCTGCCGAGCCCATATGTCCCCGGGTCCGCAAGGAGTCCGAAAGCCGCCATGTTCGAGCCTTCCGCTGCAAAAGCGACGAAAGCGCCCGCAAGAAAGCCCAGTATGGCGAGTTTCAGAAAAGGCGCGTCCGCTTTGGCTATAGCCGTTTCAATGCTTATTTTGGATATTTCAGAAGGGGTTTTTATATCAGACAAACTTACCTCTTTCTTCCCTCTATCACTCTATAAATCCCGACGGCACGAAAAGCTCCAGATATGTGTTGCGCGCAAACCTGTCGGTCATGCTCGCTATATGGTCCTTCACGACCTCCGTGACGTCAAACTCCTCCATCAATTTTTTGGGTTCGGGCGGAAGGTCCTCTGGGCTGTGAAGGTAGTATTCGTAGAGGGCTTTTATGACTGTGCCTACTTTGTCCTTGCCTCCCTCTTTTTTTACCTTGCTATTATAATACACATTCTCAAACATGAAAGCCCGAAGAGCGTCGGTAGCTTCCTTGAACGCTTCGCTTTGCTTCACTTCGCCTTCCCTGTCAGTAGTGACTATCATATCCCTGATGAGGCTGTCTATCCGCTTTTTCGTGGAATCGCCGAGCACGGAGACGCACTCTTTCGGCAAGTCCGATTCCATCAGGATGCCGCTTCTGAGGGCATCGTCGATATCGTGGTTTATGTAGGCGATCCTGTCTGAGACCCTTACGATCATCCCCTCAGGAGTTGCAGGGAGAGTCTCGCCTGTGTGGTTCACTATCCCGTCCCTGACTTCCCAGGTCAGGTTCATGCCGCGCCCGCCCGCGTAGTGCCCTTCAAGCACATCGACGACCCTGAGGCTCTGCACGTTGTGCCTGAACCCTCCTCTGTGCACGTTTGCCAACGCATCCTCGCCGCTGTGCCCGAACGGAGTATGCCCGAGGTCGTGCCCAAGGGATATGGCCTCCGTCAGGTCTTCATTCAGCCGGAGTGCCCGCGCTATGCTTCGGGATATCTGGTTGACTTCCAGAGTGTGGGTCAGCCTCGTCCTGAAATGGTCCCCTTCCGGCGCGAGGAAAACCTGGGTCTTGTGCATGAGCCGCCTGAAAGCCTTGGCGTGGATGATACGGTCACGGTCCCGCTGGAAGTCCGTCCGGAACCCGCACTTTTCTTCACTGCGCTCGCGGCCTTTTGAACCCGAAGCCCTGGTGGCGTACTCCGAAAGGATGTCAAATTCGCGTTTTTCTGAATCAAGCCTGGCCAACATTGCCTTAGCTCACTTCTTTCCGGTGTGGCCAAAGCCGCCTTCCCCGCGTTCGGTCGGGCCTATTTCGTCCACTATATCAAATTCCGCTCTTGCGTATTCGGCAATGACCATTTGGGCTATGCGGTCGCCGTCGCTTATGGTGTACTCTTCGTCACCCAGATTTACCAATCCGACTTTTATCTCTCCCCGGTAGTCGCTGTCGACTGTCCCTACTGCATTTATCAGCGTCAGCCCATGCTTCACCGAAAGCCCGCTGCGGGCCCTTATCTGGGCCTCGTATCCCACAGGCAGCTCTATCCTCAGCCCTGTCGGGACCAGTGCCCTGCCTCCCGGAGGGATGGGTACGGGTCCGGGCAGCCTTGCCCTTATGTCCATGCCCGAGGCTCCCGGCGTCTCGTAAGCGGGGATATACCTGTCGCTGACCAATTTGATTTTTATCGCTTCCATACGATCGCTCCGCACACCGCCGCGCACAATTCCAATATCACACGAACAGTTTTGAGGCGTCTACTTCCTTGCCGGCCACCACCAGCGCCGAATACGAGGAGAAGTCCGCATAGCGCTTCCCTATCCTGAGGATGTCCTCGGCAGTCACAGCATCCACACGCTTGATTATTTCGTCCTGAGTCCGCGTCCTCCCGAGAAGAAGGGCGTCGTGCCCTGACTGTATCATCCTCGACGAATTGCTTTCCTGCCTGAACACAAACGAGCCTTTGAACTGCTCCTTGACTTTGCTTAGCTCCTCGTCGGTGACGCGCTCGGAAGCGAGTTTTTCGATTTCCTCCGCGATTGCCTCGGAAGCCACTTGTATCTTGTCCTGCGCCACTCCGGCGTAGATCACAAATTGCCCGTCATTTACAAATGAAGAATCCCCGGCATACACGGCGTAAGCGAGCCCTTTTTCCTCGCGCACGGCGGCGAAGAGCCTCGAGCTCATGCCTCCCCCGAGGATTTGGGCATAGAGGTCAATCGCCCGCATGTCGTCGTCCAGGCTGCCGACGCCTTTAGCCCCGAAAAAGATGTGGGCCTGTTCGATATCCCTCACAGCGCTGCTTTTGGTCGGTGCTGACGGACCCGGCGTATAAGTCCGGTCTTTTGCCTTTCCTGAAATCCGCGAGAACCCTTTTTCCACCTCGGCAATCAGCTCGGCCTCGTCAAACATGCCGGCGCAGCTTATCACTGTCGAGTTGCCGCAGTAACGCTCGCCCAAATAGCCAAGTATGTCCTCCCTGGTCAGGGCTTCGACGCTCTCCTTTGAGCCGAGTATCCTGTTTGCAAGCACCGACTGCCCGAAGATATACTCGGTGATGAGATCCTGCCCGAAATCTTCGGGGGAATCGTCAATCATCTTTATCTCTTCCACAACCACGCCCTTTTCCTTGGCGATCTCTTCTTCGAGGAAGGAGGATGCGGTGACCATGTCGGCAAGCACATCGATGCCGGCAGCCAGGTTTTCCGAAAGGGATTTGATATAGTAGCAGGTGGATTCCTTGCTCGTGAATGCGTTTATCGACCCTCCGAGCTTCTCTATATCGTAGGATATTTGGCTGTAGTTCCTCCGCTGTGTCCCTTTGAACATCATGTGTTCGATGAAGTGGGAAATGCCCGCACGCTCGCCGTCGTCGACCGCGCCGGCCCTCACCCAAACGCCGAACGCCGCCGACTTCACGTGCGGCAGCAGTTCGGTTACAACGGTTATCCCGTTTTCAAGTCTATGTGTCTTAATCACTGTTAGAGCAACGCCTTTCTTGTGAGACTGATTTTACCGGTTTTGTCGTCGATCCCCTTGATCTTCACCTGCACGGGGTCTCCCACGTTCAAGACATCCTCGACGCGGGCTACACGCTGCTTGTCGATCTCGGATATGTGGAGCAGGCCTTCCTTGCCCGGAAGGATTTCCACAAAGGCGCCGAACTCCTTGATGCCCGTCACCTTGCCGTCGTAGATCTCACCGACTTCAGGCTCTTTGAGGAGCAGTTCGATCATCTCCACTGCTTTTTTCATGCCGTCGGGCTCGGTCGAGGCTATCGATATCAGGCCGTCGTCGTCGATGTCGATCTTTACGCCGGTCTCGGCGATGATCCCATTGATGGTCTTCCCGCCTTTGCCGACTATCGTGCCTATGTCGCTCGGGTCGATCTGAATGGATTCTATGCGTGGCGCGTAGGGCGAGAGATCCGTCCTCGGCTCGCTGATTTCCTGAAGCATCTGGCCGAGGATGTAGCCTCGCCCGTCCTTTGCCTGCATGATCGCCTGCCGCATTATCTCGCGCGAAAGGCCGTGCACCTTTATATCCATCTGAAGCGCGGTGATCCCTTTGGGGGTGCCTGCAACCTTGAAATCCATATCCCCGTAGTGGTCTTCAAGCCCCTGGATGTCGGACAGGATGACCACTGCGCCTGTGCTCTCGTCTTCGACCAGCCCCATGGCAATGCCTGAGACGGGGGCGGTAATCGGGACGCCCGCGTCCATAAGCGAGAGTGTGCTGCCGCAGACTGAACCCTGCGACGAGCTGCCGTTTGACGAGAGGACGTCGCTGACCACCCTCATCGCATAAGGGAATTCTTCCTCTGTAGGGAGCACGGGCAGCAGCGCCCTTTCGGCGAGGGCGCCGTGGCCGATTTCCCTTCTGCTTGCGCCTCTCATGGGCCTGACCTCACCGACTGAATAAGGCGGGAAATTGTAGTGGTGCATATAGCGTTTGCCGGTCTCGTCGCCTATGCCGTCTATGATCTGCCCTTCTTTAAGGGTGCCGAGCGTGGTGACTGACAGGACCTGGGTCTGCCCTCTCTTGAAGAGCCCCGACCCATGCGCCCTCGGCAGGAACCCTGTCTCGCACCAAATCGGCCTGACTTCCGTCGATTTCCTTCCGTCCGGCCTCAGCCCGTCCTTCAGTATCAACGTACGGAAAACTGCATCGAGTATTTCCTCAAGCTCCCTCGCGATGAAGGTCTCGCTTTCCGGATATTTTTCCGCCAGCGTTTCCTGGCATTCCTTGTTTATTTTCGATATCTGCGCACTCTGCTCCACCTTGTCATGGACGGTGCGAAGCGTGTCTTCGATATTTGCGGCTGCAAAGCCCCTCACGTCCGTAGCGATGTCTTCCGGGACGGGCTCGATAACCGGCTCGAACTTGGGCTTGCCGACTTCCCCTGCGATGTTCTCAATGAACTCCACAAGCTCTTTGATCTCTTCGTGCCCTGCAAACATCGCGTCGAGGACCGCTTCCTCGTCAACTTCTTTGGCACCGGCTTCGATCATCATTATTGCATTCTTCGTGCCGGATATCGTGAGCAGCAGCTCGCTCTCTTCCCTCTGCGCGAGGGTCGGGTTGATGATCGGCTTGCCTTCAATCAGCCCCATTATGACCGTGGCGGTTGGCCCGGCAAACGGGATGTCGGATATGGTCAACGCTATTGAAGAGCCTATCATGGCCGCCACTTCCGGCGCGCAGTCGGGATCCACGCTGAGCACAGTGGCTACCACCTGCACATCGTGGAAGAAATTTTTCGGGAACAGCGGGCGGATGGGCCTGTCCATAAGCCGCGCACCGAGCGTCGCTTTTTCAGAAGGCCTGCCTTCCCTTTTGATAAATCCGCCGGGAATCTTGCCTGCGGCATACATCCTCTCCTCATATTCGCAGCTTAGCGGGAAAAAACTCTGGTTTTCCCTCGGCTTTTCCGCCATACAGGCGGTGACATTCACCACCGTGTCGCCATATCTGACGGTCGCGGCACCGTTTGCCTGCTCCGCGACGCGGCCTATGTCCACTTGCAATAGCCGCCCTCCGAGCGCTGTCTGGAATGTCTTGTAATCACTAAATCTCATTTTCGTTTCTCTCTTTTCTCTTCTTCTATCCCGATAGCCGTGACCGCCTGGTTGCGCTCAGGGCCGAATAGTATTCATAAATTAATGCGGTTCCCATCTGGACGGAGCCGAATATATAACCAAAAGGCGAGGTAAACACCCTCGCCTCTTTTTTCCTATTTTCTGAGTCCAAGGCGGGAGATGAGCGTTCGGTATCTCTCGATATCTTTATCCCTTAGATAGTTCAGCAGGTTTCTTCTCTGCCCTACCATCATGAGCAGGCCGCGCCTTGAGTGATGGTCTTTGTGGTGTTCCTTCAGATGTTCGTTCAGGTCGTTGATCCTGTACGTGAGGATCGCCACCTGCACTTCCGGGGATCCTGTATCCCCTTCTTTCGTTTCGTACTCCTTGATAATTTCCGCTTTCTTTTCCTGTGTGATCATTTCCTTTTTCTCCTGTTTCCTGCACCTGCCGTTTGCCGGGTCTCCGTCGGAGCGGCTTCCGTGCCATCCGAAAGCCTTGTTCGAAAAACGCAGCAAAGGCGTCGCTTAGCCGTAGAATAGTATCATAAGTGGCGGTCCCAGGCAAGGAATCCGAAATTGTGATTTCAATCCCGTAGATTCTTTTGAAGACAAAAAGGGGACGGTTCTATTTTGGCTTGTTGGGACGCCCTTAAAAGATATGCGGGGTTTGTCAGGATGGGCGAACGTCAACCCTCTGAGCGGTAAACTCCAAGCTCGCTAAAGCGGGGGAGTTCTCGCATGGCACCTTCCAGCCGTTTGCAAAGAACGCAAACGGGGATAGGTGCTCATCGGGCGGAGCCTCGCACCCGGATTGCCGCTTCGCTTTTCGCAATTATGGTTGGCCTGGCGCAGACTTAATCGTGGGATGCGGTGTTTTACCATAAAATTGTTTATGTTCAGAGAGAATGGGTGGGGCTGCCCCGGTGAAGAGGCAGCCCGTTGGAGTATGCTGTTTTGCCTGCGTTTAGTTTTTGCCGTCCTGCGGCCTTCTGCGCCTTCTGCGCAGGGCTGCGATTATTATTATCAGGGCTACGGCTGCCAGGGCGATGGCGAGCCATACCCAGGGGGAGGTGCCGGGGTTGACCTCGTTGTCCTCGATTGGGGTGGTTTTCCCGCCTGAGGGATTAGCATCTTTCCCGCCGCTATTGCCGCTGCCTGACGTGCTGTCCGGGGAGAGAGTGCTGCCTGCACCGGAGCCTGCATCGGAACCACTGCCTGCGCTGCCGGGGCCGCCGCCGGGCCCAGCAGGTTTCTTGACACCTGATGGGCCGTCGGCCTTGTCCTCAGGCCTTGCTATCTCAAACAGGACGCGCCCGTCGCCTTTCGCGTAGCCGTCTTCGAAGTGGGCGAGCAATACATATTCCCCGTTTGGCAGGGAGTCTATGAAGTCAGGGCTCAGGTCTATCACAAGGCTGCCCTTGCTTATGGTGCCGGCTGCCCTGCCGTCAAGCATTATGCCCCGCGGACTGCCGCTGCCGCCGCTTTCCGCGCCTATCACGAAATCCCTGCCGTTGAGGGTGGCCATCGTGACAGTCCCGTATTCGCCCTTGATGCTTATTGTGACATTTTCCCCTCTGCCCTTCACGCCATCCGGTGCCGAGTGGGAAAGCACCGGGTGGTCATGGCCAAGAGCCTCTATGGCGGCTTGAAGCTCAGCGGACAGATCCTCCGCATCTTTCTGCGAGAGCGCAGGGGCTCCCGGGGCAAGCGCCCTTTCAGCTGAGCCAAGCGCTTCGTTCAGCCTCTTCAGGGCATCCTCAGGATAGTTCTCCCCGGCTGCGTTTATCTTTGGCAGCACAGCGGAGTCGCCGCCGTCGGCCAGGAAGCTTACTTCGTCCGCAAGCGCAGCCCTGCTCGCGCCATCTGCAACCACTTCGATCTTTACAAAGACGGTCTTGGGTTTGTAGGCGTTGCCGTATGAGCTGCCCGGGGTGAACACAGCGGGCGCGTAGTAGACGCCGTCGTCCCTGGCGCTGTAAACCTTTCCGTCCTCATCGCTGCTCGTCCCGTATCCGTCCGCACCGGGCTTGACGGCGGACGGGTCAGCGGCTTCCCAGCTTAGTGTGCCGGTGATGTCCATATCCCCGAGTGCCGCCGGGCCGCTGAACACATAGCCCAGGCTGCCGAGGCCAATGCCGCTTATCGCCTCTTCGCCATACCTCAAGGCCGGCACCGGGACGTCGCCTGGCCTGTCCACGGAAACCTCAGCAGGCGTCACCGTTATCGTGAGCCTCACTTCAGCCGCGAGATAGCCTTCAGGATCCGGCTCGCCGAAGTCCACGGGATTGTCCGGGGTGAATACCGCAAAGGCAGCCTGTGTGCCTGTAGTCGAATCCAGGCGGCTGTCGGGATCCGCCCATGACCATGAGCCCTTGCCTGTGATGTCTTCAGCTGCGGCGCCCGGGGCTGAGGATACAGCCTCGACCCTGCCATCGGAAGTGAAGGGGATATCCCCCACCCTTGAGCCATAGACGCCAACGCCCGTGGCTGGGACTTCCTTTATCTCCGTCCTGGGCGAGTAGACGACAAACTCTGCTGTCTCGCCCAGAGCCTCTATACGCGCGTCCTCCGGCGTGAACAACGCCGCCGCTGTTTTCTGCCCTATGCTTTCAAATTTCACCGAAGAGGGGTTTGCCACATCCCAGCTCCACACACCTTCGGCATCGACGGGTTCGCCGCCAAAGCCATAGACCACGCTGCCCGTTATTGCCGAGTCCGCAAGCGTGTCGTTTCCGGGCGGGTTTGCGAATATGGGAGAGCCCTGCGGATGCGCGCCGCCTTCGCCCGCCATACGCGGGACAGCCTTGGCCACAGCCAGGGTGGCGGAGCCTGTGACCGGGTTGTAGTTCACGGCATCTGCCCCTTCAGGGGTGAAGACGACATTGTATGTATATCCTGAAGCGTTGAGCACGGTATCGTCTTCGCCGGGCAAAGACCGGGCATCCGACGGTGCCCAGGCGAGGGAGCCTTCAAGGACAAGAGGCGAACTGCCGACTCCAAACACACTGCCTGAAAGGGCTGACTCTTCCACCCTCTGCCCAAAGCGTATACCGCCTGCGGCGAGTGCCTCGGCACCGCTGCCCCAGATAGGCGTCGCTTTAGCGATATCCGCCTTGACAGGGGCGGGCTGTGCACTTAAGGCGTATTTGCCTGCATCCCCGCCATCAACAGTGAAGCCTTCGAAGCTGACCGTTATGCCTGTGCCGGCGTTTGCACCCGCAAAAGCTGCGGTAGCCGCGCTGGCGTCCAGAACGACGTCGTCGCCGCCGAGCACGCCTTCGAGCCCAGCCTCCGTCAGGTCTATGGCTGCAACGGTATCGCCGTTATAGCCCTTGCCTTCCGCTTTGACCCCCGTGATGGTGACAGCCTTTTTCTCGACATTCAGCGTTACGGACACTTCATCCGAAGGATTGTAGTCCCCGTCCCCGAGCCGTCTGACGTAGACCGCCGCGCCCCCGGGGGCAAGGATGTTGACCCTGCCGCTGTTCGCGCCGATGGTGGCAGCCGACGTGTCACTCTCAATCCTCCATTCATAAGAACCCGTGCCGGAACCGCCCACGGCTGTGAGCATGAAAGGCCCATCGCCATAGATGGCGGACAGGGCGTCATCTATGGCGCCGGATATAGATACATCAGCCTGGCCCGCTTTGGCGATATCGTAAGAGGCAAGGCCCCCTTCCGATCCGGCATAGTTCCCATCGCCTTCGTATACGGCGCGCAGGTTGTGTGTGCCGCCGCCAAGGGTCGCCGTCAGGCTTGCCTCGCCGG
>JAISAW010000115.1 GCA_031266515.1 Eubacteriales Family XIII. Incertae Sedis bacterium | reverse complement strand
TGCTTTTTTATATCGTGCGGTGTCGTCCAGTCAGATGTCTCAATCTCAAGGATTAACGCCTCGACTGCTTTTTTGCAGTCAGCATGGCGCTTGGTGAAACCAAGAACACGTTGTTTGCCTAGAACTTTCATAATAGTCGGCGTACTCCCTTTCTTGTTACCATATTGGGAATATAACACGGTATGTAATACCAAGTCAACGGCTTAGCGAAAATCTTGCTGTCTTGTTAATAGGAAAGGCTTCCTCCCCGCCCTCGTTGAAATAATCCTGTAAAGCGTCGAATATATTTACAGTTCCAATGTCAGGATGTTATACTTATGCCCGTTGTTGAAATACCTGATGTGTGGGTAGAAACGGAGGCCTTGATATCGATTCCATGAATAGAGAATATCAACAGGACAATCTAAACGATATGATTGACCTTCAGGATGTCCTGAAGGCGTTGATCAGGAGGTGGCCGATTTTTCTGGCGAGCTTCCTCGTCGGAGGTATCGTCCTTTTCCTGATCTCGAATTATTTTTTGCCGAGGACATATATATCTTCGGTGGAGCTCTACGTCAATAATACTGAAGCGAAGACGACAGGGGACGTCACGACCGGAGACATCGATGCGGCGCGGCGGCTGTCAAACACCTATATAGTCATACTGCAAAACCCGGCGGTCGAAGAGCAGGTCGTCGAGAGCGTCGGCGGCTCTCTCACTCTTGAGAAGCTGGAAAAGATAGTGACGATGGAGGCGGTCTCGGATACGGAGGTGGTCCGCATATCTGCGGAAACCGAAGACCCGGCGCTTTCAACGCGTATCTGCAACACTTATGCGAATGTGGCCCCCAGCACCCTTGAGAGGGTCGTGCAGGCAGGCTCGGTTGAGATCATCGGAAAGGCGACTGCGAGCGACGAGCCCGCTTCCCCTCATATCGTGAGGAATACGGCGGTCGGCGCACTGGGCGGGCTGTTCCTTTCCATTGTAATACTGTATATCGCCAATATGATGGACAATACTGTGAAAGGCGGTTCCGACCTGAGGCAGCGTATCGACATACCCGTCCTCGGGGAGGTGCCGTCGTTTGTGAAGGGCGGCAGATCCGATTCGGGCTCATCCGCCGCGAAGAATAAAAGGAGACGAAAGAGGCATGCCTCGAAACGATAACGATAATAAGCGAAATTTCGCCCACGGGCTGCTTCTCGACGATGCACAGGATTTTCAGATAGTAGAAGCCTACAAGAACCTGCGCACAAACCTCACCTTCGCGCTCTCCACCTCGGACAGCCGTATCATGGTGATTTCAAGCGCAGAGCCGAGCGCGGGGAAATCCTATACGACCGCCAACCTCGCCATCACGATGGCGCAGACCGGCAGCCGCGTACTGATCCTCGACGCAGACCTGCGCAAACCCACTCAACACAAGCTGTTCGACGTCAACAACCTGATAGGCCTCTCCAGGCTGCTCAGCGGGCATACCATGGTCATAGATGAAGCACTGCAAAAGGGAGTGGCGGAGAACGTGGACCTGATCCCATCCGGGCCCATACCGCCAAATCCGTCCGAGCTGCTCGGCCACGCGCGCATGAAGGAACTTCTGGACAAGCTGACCGAAAACTACGATTATATATTGATAGATACGCCGCCCGTCAATGTGGTATCCGATTCGATCCTGCTCATGCAGTATGCCGCTGGCGTCCTGCTTGTCGTGCGGCAGAGGCAGACAGCTTTCAACGAGATCCGTGAAGCTATCGAAAAATACCGCAGCGTCGACGCGCCGACCCTTGGCGTGGTAGTGACGGATGTCAAGACAAATGTCAGGGGCTACGGCAACTACAGATACCGCTACTATGAGTACAAATAGGCCGGAGACGATCTTTCGCGACTATCATATCCACTGCCTGCCCGCGATGGACGACGGTGCCGCAAGCCCGGAGGTCTCCCTTGAGATGCTCAAGGCTCTTGCCGCGCAGGGAGTCCCCGAAGCTGTGGCGACGCCGCATTACTATCCCGACAGAGAAGACATCTCCAGCTACCTGGAGCGCAGGCGTCGGTCTTTCGAGACATTGAAGGAATACCTGCGGGGACACGACGGGCCGGGCCCGTTCCCGAGGCTGTGGGTTGGCAGTGAGACGGCAATAGTCCCCAGACTGTACGAGCGCGACCTTTCGAGGCTTTTCCTGGCGGGCACCGACTACCTGCTGCTGGAGCTCCCCTATACGAGCTACGAACCCTGGATGGCTGAGGAAATACGAAACATCCGCCTGGAGCACGGTGCCGTCCCGGTGCTGGCCCACCTGGACCGCTATCTGTCCAGCTACAGCGACGGCGATGTGGACGACCTGCTTTCGATCCCGGGCATCGTCATACAGATCAACATCGCGGCGTTCACAAACCGCAAGACCGTGCGCTTCGTGCGGTGGCTCGCGGAGGAAGGATTCCCTGTCATCCTCGGCAGCGACGCGCACAACACTTCCACCAGGACGACAGATCTGTCCGCAGCCTTGAAATATTTCTTCGGAAAGAAAGGGGACCGCTCCCTGTTCAGGCACATAATGGGAAGCGAGTTTGCACCGGGCGGGCGGTAGACGAAACCAACGAGCAAATATTTGCGGGAAATTACCAGAAAATTACAAACAAAATTTTTTGAAAAAATACTGTACAAATGATTTGTTTTGAACTATACTTTCTCCAGATATTTGCTTTTGGCATTTTCGCGACTCATGCGTTGCCAAAGCAGGTGGAATAATAAGTTGTTTTGGGTTGTGGGCAAAGCCCACTTACAGGTAGTTCAGGGAGCCGATTAGGAGGTATGCCATGAAAAAAAGGTTATTGCTTGTGCTCACGATGGTAGTTGTAGCAGCTACATTGATGATGCCTATCGTAGCGTCCGCAGCGACCGAGGCTGACATCATCTCCGCGCTTAAAGCCGGTATCAAGGTGGGCGATCAGGTGAAAGCGATCCCGGCGGATTATATCGCTGCTGCACAGAAATACTTGGATAATAATGTCGTGAGTTCAGAGCAGGCGCAAAAGGCTATAGATGCGATTGACTCGGTGGGACCCGCTTGGGAAGCGATCGGAGTTGAGTACTTCGAGCAAATGTCGTCTGATGAAAAAGCGTCATTGGTGAAGATAGCGACCGGGGCGGCGGAAGCGGTCGGTGCTAAGTTGACTTGGAATGGCGACAAAGGTGTCGTGGTCACGGATCCGGCTGGGAATGTGTATACAGTTGGTCCCGACGGATTCGTCATCAAGCAGACCGGTTACAGCTATGCTGTTCCTGCAGCAGTCGCAGGCGGACTGGTTCTCCTTCTCGTCGCGGCTTTCGCGGTGACAAGCAAAAAGCGTCTTCTTTCTGACGCGGCTTGATCGAGGGATGACCGTTGAGCGATAGCTCAGTTCATTCAAACATTGTGCATTCAAATAATGGGATAAAATTCATATTTTATCCCATTATCTTGTTTGTGGTTGTAAGTGCCGTTCTGCTCGCAATAGTTTTGCCGGTCGCGAAGCCGTATCTGGATATACTGGATCTTTTCACTTTGGACACAGCGCCACAGTTTGATGAAAACAGGCGTGGGGTATTTGCCGCCGCGGTGGAAGAGCAGGAGCGCAGACGGCTTTTGGGCCTCACCCCGATGGAAGGCGAAGAGTACGCAGAGATCATCATCCCTTCCGCTGGCATTGACGTTCCCGTCTACTACGGGGACAGCCCCATCGAGTTGATGAAAGGCGTCGGTACCTACACGGGGACATGGGTTCCGGGTCAAGGGCGTACAGTGCTTTTGGCGGGACACAACAACAACTACTTTCGTACTTTGCCTTCGGCGGTCGTCGGCGATACAGTGACCATCAGGACGAACTATGGCGGTGAATTCAATTATCGGATTACCGGCTCCAGGGTCGCGCGGTTCGACGATACAAGCGCCTACGATCTCTACATAGAAGAAGAAAACCTCATCATGTATACCTGCGACAACTCCACTGTATTCGGCGCGACGCCTTGGCGTCTGTTCGTGTACGGCGAGTATTTGGGCAGTTCCGGTGGCGGGAAGGCGTCGTGATGGGTACGAACCAGGGTTCAGGTGACGGGAAGCGAACAGCC
>JAISAW010000099.1 GCA_031266515.1 Eubacteriales Family XIII. Incertae Sedis bacterium | reverse complement strand
AGAAAAAGAATCGATGGCTGAGGAGAAGAATGAAATTTACAAAAAACTGCTCTCAGGCATGAGCCCCTGCGACGTCAAAGAAGAAACCAGGGACACCCTTGCCGCCCTCAAAGCGATGGGATTGTTGCTTGCGATAGGGTCGTCAAGCAGGAATGCGCCATATATCCTGAATAAGACACAGTTGGAAGGGTTTTTCGACGCCGTGAGCGATGGCAATAACATCTCCCGCTCGAAACCCGACCCGGAGGTGTTTTTGAAAGCGGCGCAGATGCTCGGCCTCCTGCCTGCGGAATGCCTTGTGATAGAGGACGCCCACGCCGGTATAGAGGCGGGCGCTGCAGGTGGGTTTGATACAGCCGGTATCGGCGACGCGAGGAATTGCGAAAAACGTTCTTTCGCCATCGATGAGGTAGCGGATATCCTGAAAATAGTGGAGAATGCGAGGTTGCCGAAATAAACAAAGTTCATTATTAAAATATATGTTTTTACTATTTCACAAGGCTTCCAAATCTTATATACTAAAGCAGGTTTTGCCCACAACCGGATAGTGCAGATGGACGATTTGTTTTTGCCTGCTTTGCAAAGAACCAGGCCACTGATTTGCAGGAGGATTGATTCATGGAAAACACGACTACAGTGCCGACTGACGGCGAGGACAGGCTGTATCATTTGAGATTGCGGCGTGGCGAGGTGCCGCCGTATATGATATTGCCGGGCGATCCCGGGCGCACCGAAAAGATCGCGGCTTACTGGGACGAGGCAAAGGAGCTTGCGTACAACCGCGAATACCGCACCTTCGCCGGGAAATACAAGGGCGCGGATATCGGGACGACTTCGACCGGCATAGGCGCGCCAAGCTCGGAGATATGTATTCACGAACTCTGTGTACTTGGCGTCCATACATGCATACGGATAGGGACGACAGGGTCCATCTCGGATGGGCTTGACCTCGGTGATATAGTGATAGACACCGCGAGCGTGAGAAAAGATGGGACATCCGCCTCGTATATAGAGCCGGAATACCCTGCGGCCGCCGACCCGATAGTCACTATGGCGATGATGCAGGCCTGTGAAAACCTCGGCTATGCCTACGGGCTCGGGATAGGATATACGGCAGCGTCATTTTATATCGGGCAGGGCAGGCCGCTCTCCGGCGGCGGATCGTACAGCCCTTCGTTCACGAAGGATATGCTCGGCGATATGGAGACTGCGGGCATAGCAAATATCGAAATGGAGGCAGCCGGGCAATTTGTCGTAGGGCGGCTTCATGGTATGAGGATGGGAGGTATGTTTGCGGTAGTGTCAAACCGCGAAAGCGACGAATTCGGAGACCACGGCGGCGTGGAGAAAACCGTGCTCGCCGCTTCGGAGGCGATAAGGATACTTACCGAATGGGACGATTCGGACAAAATAGAGCTTTCACTGGACTTTACAAAGATCAAAGGCAAATCGAGGAGGTAGGCCGTGGATAGTAACACACCTGTAAACGCTATAAGAATACTCTCTGCTGACATGGTACAGCAGGCGAACTCGGGGCACCCGGGATTCCCGCTCGGCGCTGCGCCGATCATTTACACCCTGTTTTCAAGGCATCTGCGGTTTGATACACAGCATCCGCAATGGTTTGACCGTGACCGCTTCGTGCTCTCCGCCGGACACGGATCGGCAATGTTGTACGCGATGCTTCACCTGCTTGGGTATCCGGAATTGCCCCTGTCGGAATTGCAGGCTTTCCGGCAGTTTGGTTCCAAGACGCCGGGTCATCCCGAATATCGCCACACCCCCGGGGTCGAGGCGACGACTGGCCCGCTCGGCGCAGGTATGGGCATGGCTGTCGGCATGGCTATCGCGGAAGCCCACCTGGCTTCAGTCTTCAACAGGGATGGGCTGCCGCTCGTTGACCACTACACCTATGTGCTCGGCGGCGACGGCTGCATGATGGAAGGCGTTTCCTATGAAGCCTTTTCCCTTGCGGGTACGCTTGGCCTCGGCAAGCTCATCGTTCTCTATGATTCCAATGGGATAACGATTGAAGGCAAAACGGACATAGCTTTCACCGAAGATGTGATCGGCCGCTTTGATTCCTTCGGCTTCCACACGCAGGAAGTTTTGGACGGCAACGATATCGAAGCCATCTCAGCGGCTATTGACGCCGCCAAGGCGGAGACTGAAAGGCCCTCGCTTATCAAGATCAACACACATATAGCATACGGGGTGCCGGAGCGCGTGGATACGCCCGCAGCGCACGGCGAGCCTCTCGGCGCGAAAAATATTGCGGCTCTGAGGGAAAGCCTCGATTGGGAATACAGCGAGCCGTTCTTCGTCCCGGAAGAAGTCTATTCACATTTTAATACGCTTGCTGCCGCAGGTGCCGAAAGACACGCAGCATGGATTGGCCTCAAAGAAAAGTATGCGAGCGCTCTGCCCGATGAATACACTCTCTTCCAAGACTATTTGGCACTCGCCCCGTATGAAACCGCCGAAGCCGTGCTGTCCGAAAGCGTATCCCAGGAGAAACCCGAAGCGACGAGAAATATCTTCGGCGACCTTCTGAACAAAGTGGCGAAAGGCCTGCCGCACCTGATGGGCGGCTCGGCTGATCTCTCGCCTTCAAACAAGACTTATATCAATGGTGCCGGGGATTTCTCCAAAGAGGGCCGTAAAGGGAGGAACATACACTTTGGAGTGCGGGAAAACGCCATGGGCGCTATCGCCATAGGCATGGCTCTACACGAAGGCCTTCAGCCTTACACTGGGACCTTCCTTGTATTTGCCGACTATATGAAGCCGATGATAAGGCTTGCGGCGCTGATGAAGCTGAGGATAATCTTCGTATTCACGCACGACAGCATAGGCGTAGGCGAAGACGGGCCGACGCACGAGCCGGTGGATCAGCTCACCATGCTCAGGGCGATACCGGGGCTGACCGTGATAAGGCCGGCGGACAGGAATGAGAGCATAGCCGCGCTGAGGGAAGCCACCCTCAATTGGGAAGGCCAGGGCCCCGTAGCGCTTGCCCTCTCAAGGCAAAACCTCGAACCGGTATCGAAAAACAGCGAAGATCCCGGGAAAGGCGGGTATATCGTATACGGAGAGAAATCCTCTGCACCCGACGTCACGCTGATAGCTACAGGTTCTGAGGTCTTCCCGTCCATTGAAGCGGCGAAAATTCTCGAAGCGAAAGGGCGCTCGGCAAGGGTCGTCAGCATGCCTTCACAGGAATTGTTCGCGGCCATGCCGGAAGAATACAGGGACAGTGTCATCCCCCCGGAGAGTTCCGCCCGGATTGCGGTGGAAGCGGGAAGCCGCCTGTCGTGGGGTACGTTCATCGGCCCCTGCGGAGGGTATGTCACGATGGATGGATTCGGGGCTTCGGCTCCTGCCGGAAAGCTATTTGAAAAATTTGGGTTCACGGCGGAAAATATAGCCGCAAAAGCAGAAGAGCTGATTGACAGCAAAAAGCGGAGCTGAAGAATTGAAAAAGATAATCGATAACAGGTAGTAGAACTGAAGAGTCAGTCAGATGTTACAGTTCAAAGTTTAAATCAAAACTACCGGGCGGTCGCGATAGTTTTGATGGAGTCTGGGTTCCAAGGGCTATTTTGGCTCCCCGGAGCGTACATAGACGTACGTGAGGAAGACAAAATTGACCTTGGGTTCCAGAATACGCAAAAATAGCGTGACCGCCCGGTAGTTACAAAAAGAAGAAACGAGGCGAAAGGTGAGTAACAGCAACCATAACAGCGGACAGCGGAATATGCTCATAGCTCAAAGCGGCGGCCCATCAGCCGCTGTGAACGCTTCCCTTGCAGGGGCAGTGGCGGCAGGTATGGCAAGCGAAAAAATAGGACACGTACTCGGTGCCGTGCACGGTATGCAGGGATTGCTTGACCGGCGGATAGTGAATATCTCCGAACAGATAGAGTCCGGGCAGGATATAGAACGCCTCGTCCATACGCCTTCGATGGCTTTGGGCTCGTCGCGCTACAAGATAAAAAAAGAGGTCGAAGAAAAGGAGTTCGGCAAAATCACTGAAATCCTGAAGGAATATGACGTAGGGTATTTTTTCTATAACGGAGGCAACGACTCGATGGATACCGTGGCGCGGCTTTCGGATTATTTCAGAGGCATAGGCGAGGATATCCGAGCCATAGGCATACCGAAGACAGTGGACAATGACCTCGAATACACCGACCACACGCCGGGGTTTGGGAGCGCGGCGAGATACATCGCCACCAGCGTTGCGGAAGTCTACCTTGATGTGACGGTTTACCCCGTACCTACGGTCGCCATCATAGAGATCATGGGCAGAAACGCCGGCTGGCTGACGGCAGCTTCCGCCCTTGCCCGCGAAAGTACGCCCGCACCGCATTTGATCTACCTGCCAGAGGTCGTTTTCGATATGGATAGTTTCCTTGGTGACGTGGAAGAGGCGATGGGAAAGCATCCGAGCATAGTCATCGCAATCTCCGAAGGCATCCACTACAAGAACGGCCTGTACGTCGCGGATACGGGCGCCCCGCCTGACGCCTTCGGCCACAAGACACTGGGCGGCGCAGCGGTCGAATGCGAGCACTATATCAAACGGGCGACGGACATCCCAAACCTGAAGACGAGGGTGATAGTCCCGAATGCGCTCCAACGTGTCGGCGGCCACGTCGCGAGCTCGACGGATCTGGAAGAGTCGTATCAGTGCGGATGCAAGGCTGTCGAAGCAGCCGAACGCGGCGAAACGGGAGTGATGATCACCATTGAGCGGCTGAGCGACGATCCGTATGTGAGCCGGTTCGCGTCGCATGGCCTCACGGATATAGCGAACAAGGAAAAGAAGGTGCCGGCGAGCTGGATCAATGAACTCGGAAACGACGTGACGGATGAAATGGTGACTTACCTGAAGCCGCTCGTGAGAGGCGAAGCTGTAGAGCAAACGAAAGGTGGGTTGCCTGTTTTTTACGAGCTGGACCGGACTATGCTCGTAAGCCCGGAGGATGTCTCACCGGCTGGCTGAGTGGCGACCTGCGTCGGTTTCGTATCGTTTCACGTGCACAGTATTTCTGTGAATTGGTGTACGCTTAGCCCTCGGCAATATGAGTCCAGCGGGAAATCCGCGAGGGCTTCGAGCAGTGCGGCTTCCTGCAGCGCGCAGCCTGTGAGGCGCTGTTCGACATCGGAGATTTCGCCGTTGCCGAAAAAATCCCCGTGTATGGACATAGCTGTTATTTCTCCCGCCTGTACTTCCATGCGGATATCTATCGTGCCGCAGTTTTCGACGCGCCTTTTCTTGCTGACGCTGTATTCGGGGGATACTCCGAAATTCCAGTCCCACATATCGTAGCGCCTGCTTTTTATCGCGTCTATGGTATCGACGTCTTCAGCGGAAAGCGTCAACGTATGGATATCCCTGTTTCTTGCCATTTCATTTTTCAGCGCTTCCTTGAATTGCTCCAGAGACACGTTTTCGGAGAGGTGATCTTTGATGTTCGTCACGCGCGAAACGACGGAAGCGTTGCCTTTCGAGAGGTATTTGTCACCCGTAGCGCGAAGCGCCGAGCCGAGTACGGAGAGGTCGGAATCGAAGAGCACCGTGCCGTGGTGCATGACGCGTCCGCCCTTGATATATTGCGAATTCCCGGAGAATTTTTTACCCTGTATCGTGATGTCGTTGCGCCCGTTCACCTCGGCTGTAACGCCGAAGGATCGGAGCGCCAAAACGACGGGTTCGCAGAAAATCGCAAAATCGAGCTGTCCGTCGTTCTTGTCGTCTTCGATAAATGTGAAGTTCAAGTTTCCCAGGTCATGGTACACCGCGCCGCCGCCGGACAGGCGTCTGACGACCTTTATGCCATGCTCTTTCACATAGGCCGGATCCAGCTCCGACACGGCGTTCTGGTACTTGCCTACGACGATGGTGTTGTCGTTTTGCCAAAGCATCATGCATGCCTCTCCTGCCGGGCGCGTCTCGAACAGGAATTGCTCAAGCGCCAGATTGAACGCGGGATCAAAGCTATGGCTTTCGTAATAAGTTACGTCCATATATTTACCTCCATGTTTTCATAGTCCCAAACTCTGCCACACTTCGGTCTTGATTGCAACGAAAAAAATATCACGGTCGGGCCCACTCTTGCGATCGGCATTTATTTTCTGTTACGGACGAAGTATAATGACG
>JAISAW010000007.1 GCA_031266515.1 Eubacteriales Family XIII. Incertae Sedis bacterium | reverse complement strand
TGCAGTTCGCGCCATAAAACGTACAGTTCACGCAATTCGCCACTAATCGCATAGTACTTATGCAAGAATTCATTTCGAAATGGATATAATGTCGATTATTAAAAACATGGCCCTGGAAGAAAAGTGCGCGTTCCTTTCCGGGAAAAGCGTATGGGAGACTTGGGATTTCCCGCAGCACGGTATACCGCCAGCATGGTTTGCCGACGGCCCGCACGGGCTGCGCAGGCAAACGGGTTCTGCCGACCACCTGGGGCTGAATGCATCCGAACCTGCGACCTGCTTTCCCGTTGCAGCTACCGTCGCAAACAGTTGGGACCCGGCGTTGGCAACGGCGCTGGGCGAGGCGCTGGGCGAAGAGGCTGTCCTCCAGAAGGTAAATGTCATCCTGGGGCCAGGCCTGAATATCAAGCGCAGCCCCCTGGGCGGGCGCAACTTTGAATACTTTTCCGAGGATCCGTATCTGTCAGGGAAGATGGCGGCTGCGTATGTCTCAGGGATTCAGAAGACAGGCGTATCGGCCTGTCCCAAACACTTCGCCGTAAATAGCCAGGAGTTGCGGAGGATGGCCTCAAACAGCGTTTTGGACGAACGGACGCTGCGGGAAATCTACCTGACAGCCTTCGAGATCGTCGTGAAAGAATCAAAACCGCTTTCCATCATGTCCTCCTACAATGAGGTAAATGGCGAGTATGCCAATGAAAACCCCCACCTTCTTGAGGAAGTCCTGAGAGACGGCTGGGGATTTGAAGGGGCGGTGATCACAGACTGGGGCGGCTCAAACGACCATGTGAATGGAGTCAAACACGGGTCAACACTGGAAATGCCGTCACCCGGCTTGGACTCTGCCAGACAACTCTTGCAGGCGCTTGCAGATGGCTTGATTTCGGAAGAGGCCATAGACAGGCGTGTGCAAGAACTTCTTAAGCTCATCCTCCATACAACCGGGGCAATGGATGGAGCGTCCTTTGGTTCATGCCGGGACGCTCACCATGCCCTCGCGAGAAAGGCCGCAGCCGAAAGCGCCGTACTGCTGAAAAACGAGGACGAAACCCTGCCGTTGGAAGAAGGCAAAAGCATAGCCGTCATCGGGGATTTCGCTATCACTCCAAGGTATCAGGGCGCGGGGTCCAGCATGGTCAACCCCGAAAGGCTTGAAACTTTCGCGGAAGCGATACAGTCCAGCACGTTAACCCTGGAGGGCATCGAGCCTGGTTTCCGGCGTGATGGCGCCAGGGATGAAGAGTTGAAAAAAAGGGCTGTGGAACTGGCTGCCCGTGCGGATATAGCACTTTTATTTTTAGGGCTTGATGAACTAAGCGAATGCGAAGGGAAAGACCGCGTCCACATGAAGTTGGCGGAAAACCAACAGGAACTTCTGAGGGCAATCCGAGCCGTCAATCCTCAGGCCGTCATCTGCCTGAGTGCCGGCAGCCCGATAGAGATGCCATGGCTTGAAGAAGCGAAAGCCCTGGTGCACGGATACCTGGGCGGCCAGGCGGGGGCGGGAGGCTTGCTCGATGTCCTTTCCGGAAAGGTGAACCCCTCCGGAAAATTGGCGGAGACCTTGCCACTTCGCCTCGAAGATACCCCGGCATACCGTTGGTTCCCTTCCGCAGACAGAGATGCGGAGTACAGGGAAAGCATCTATGTTGGCTACCGTTACTACGATACAGCCGGTATTCCCGTATGCTTCCCGTTCGGTTACGGGCTGTCATACACGAGCTTTCAATATTCAGATCTGGCTGTGGACGAAGATAAGGTGCAGCTCGTCGTCACGAATACAGGGAGCCGGGACGGCGCTGAAACCGTCCAAATATACATAGGAAAAGAAAACCCCTCTGTTTTTCGGGCGAAGAAGGAGCTGAAAGGGTTCCAAAAGGTATTCCTGAAAGCGGGGGAAAGCAAAAAAATCACCGTCTTGCTGGACGATAAGGCGTTTCGCTACTGGAATGTGGAAACAGGCAAGTGGGAGGAAGAGCCGGGCGATTACCACATCATGGCGGGTGCGTCCATTCAGGATATCCGCTTGCAGAAGGCACTCACGCTGGCTCGCAGTGAAGCCCCCGGCCCCTACGCTGGGGAGGGGTTGCCGAGCTATGCTTCGGGTCTGGTACAGCAGGTAAGCGATGAGGAATTTCAGGCATTGCTCGGCGGCCGCAGCCATGACGGACCGGTCAGCCCTTCGCCGTATATCGGTGCAGGCGACCCGATCAGCTGCATGAAAGAGGCAAAAAACCCTCTGGCAAGGCTTGTGTACAGACATATCAAAAAACGCATCCGAAATAGCGAGCAAACAGGAAAGCCGGATATGAATCTGCTGTTTATCTTCAACATGCCGTTCAGGGGGATCGCGAAAATGACCAATGGGCTTGTAAGTTCCGAAATGGTCGAAGGCCTTGTGCAAATCGTGAACGGCCATTTTTTCAGAGGGCTGGGTGTGGTCGTCAGCGGATACTTCCGGAATTCGAGAGAGAACAAGCATATGAAAGAACGCCTGTCGGCGGCCGGGAAATAAATGAAAAAATTCAAAACCATATGGGAACGATTCAAGTCAGTACATCCAGGGCTGGCCCAGTTTCTTGTGTTTTTCCTCCTATCCAACGGCGTCACGGTATTGCAGGTCGTAATGATGCCGGTATTGAAATCGCTGTTTGGCGGAACCGGCCTGGTCAATATCGCCTGGCAGGTATTGCCCGTCGGGCACAATACTGATGGTTCCGTATACTATATATTCAACTATGCCGCAGGTGCTGTCAGGCAGGATGGCACAGGAGGCGGCCTGGCATATTTCCTTGCCGTCGAAATCACCCTTGCGATCGCGCAGGTCATCAACTTCTTCGCGCAGCGGAATATCACATTCAAGGCAAAAAATTCTGTGGCAAAAGCGGCTTTCTGGTACATTGTCGCCTATATCGCCATCACGCTGGTCGCAGGGGCGCTCCAGGGGCTGTACAAGGCACCGATCTACGCCTGGCTCATGGGCTCGGCGGGCAGTTTCGGGCAGACCCTTGCGGATGTCGTCACAATGGTCATCAACAGCGCCGTCTCCTTCTGGGTATTTTTCCCGATTTTCAAACTCATATTCCGCGACAAAAAAGAAGAAAAGTCGCAAGCTTGGGCAAAGAGTGATATCATTGACAGGTAAAAACCGCGATGAAAAGCGAAAGCCGAAGCGTAAATGAGGGATAAGCAATATCAACAGGAAAATATTATCGGTAATAGTCCCCTGCTATAACTCGCAGGATTATATACGGCAGTGCGTCGAATCGTTGCTTCCCGGAGGGATGGATGTGGAAATCCTCATCATTGACGATGGCTCGACGGATAGCACTGCCGCCTTGGCAAGGCAATACGAAGAATCGTATCCCGGCATAGTGAAAGTGTACCATCAGGATAATGGCGGGCACGGCGCTGCTGTGATGACAGGTATCAAGCATGCGAGTGGCTGTTTCACAAAAGTTGTGGACAGCGACGATTGGGTGGAGCCTTGCGCGTACGAAAAAATACTGGACGCGCTGCGCTCATTTCCGCCCGAAGGGCTGCCGGATATGGTCATCAGCAATTTTGTCTATGAGAAGGCCGGGAAAAAATACAAAAAAACGGTCCGGTATGTGAATGCTCTCCCGGTCGAACGTATTTTTACCTGGGATGAAGTGGGCCGGTTCCGCAAAGGGCAGTATTTGCTGATGCATTCCATCATATACCAAACGGAGCTGATCAAAAACTGCGGGCTTGAATTGCCGAGGCATACGTTCTACGTGGACAATCTGTACGCTTTCCTGCCTCTCCGGGATGTCCGCACCATGTACTATCTGGATGTGGATTTTTACAGATACTTCATCGGCAGGGAAGGGCAGTCCGTCCAGGAAGCTACGATGATAGAGAGGATCGACCAGCAACTGCACGTAAACCGGCTGATGTGCACCAAATTGGATCTGCGTGAAATCGAGAACAAGCACCTCCGGGAATACCTGTTCAGCTACCTTGAAATCGTCACTACGATCTCATCTGTGCTTCTCCAGCGTTCGGGAACGGAAGAGAATATCCGTAAAAAGCGCGAACTGTGGGGTTTCATCCGTTCCCACAACAGGTCTCTGTACTACAAGCTCCGGTACAGGGTGATGGGGCAACTTGTCAACCTGCCGGGCACTGCAGGCAGAGGCATCTCCTCTTCGGTCTATAAAGTCACCCGAAAAGTCGTCGGCTTCAATTGAGCAATAAGCGAAGGTAGTTACTGTCAACACGTAGGCAGAACTCCTTGGGACTTTCAGGATCTGGCACGGGTTGAAAATCTCCCGCGTATGTCTGAATAGTAACATATATTACACTATTTTATACACCAAATCACCACAATCCTTCACAAACCTGCATTTCCCTGTATAATATCCATATGCAGTGAATTGAAGGGGGCATATCATGGGGTACCGGATACTTGTTGCAGAAGACGATGAAGACATTGTAAATTTGCTTACCCTCTACCTCGAAAATGAAGGGTGGACGGTCATTTCCGCATGCAACGGCACCGATGCTCTGGCGCTGGCGCAGGACGGCCATATTGACCTTGCCATTTTGGATATCATGATGCCCGGGCTGAACGGGTACGAGTTGACGCGGAAGCTGCGCGCGGCAAGCAATATGCCGATCCTGATCTTGAGCGCCAAGGGCCGCGAAAGCGACAGGATACTTGGGCTTGATATGGGCGCCGACGATTACATGGCCAAGCCATTCAACCCTCTTGAGATCGTTGCGCGAGTACGGGCAAACCTGCGGCGATATTACAAACTGGGCGGAGTTGTCAGCACAGACAACGGGATACTGGCGGTGGGCGGGCTCACTCTCAATTTGCAGGCCATGTCCGTCTCCTGTGACGGCGCAGACGTCGTCATGACCCCCACGGAGTTCAAGATACTGTCCCAGTTGATGTCGCAGCCCGGAAGGGTCTTCACCAAAGTGCAGCTCTACGAAAATGTCAACGGCAAATGGTTTGAAAGCGACGACAACACCATGATGGTCCACATCTCCAAGATGCGCGAGAAGATCGAGAAGGATCCACGCAACCCACGGTATATCCATACAGTGAGAGGATTGGGGTACAAAGTTGAAGACAAAGGGTGAGAAAAAACGGGGAAGCGGCAGCCTGTTCCGGGTGCTGGCGGTACAATATGCCCTTTTCACATTCATCGTCCTGCTCCTGTTTTTCGGTATGGCCCGCCTGTACAGCATGGCTGCAGACAACATACTGCACATACCGTTTTGGGACCGGTCCGGCCAGCTGATGCAGAAGCTTGCCGACGGCAGCTATGAAGATCTAAGGTCCGACAGGTACCTGGGTAAAGGGGCACAGGTCGAAGTGGTGGACAGCGAGGGCGCGGTGGCCTACTCCTCCAGGCCTTTGCCGGAGACCGGGTATACGGCGGCCGAACTCGCCTGCATCCCCGTCTATGGAAGGGATGGCTATTCCGAATACCGCACTGTTCCAGACGAGGCAAGTGGCAGGTTTTTTTCTGTATTCTCTTTTTTCAGCTATAACGACAAGTCCGGGCAGAGTGAACAGCAGTTCCTGGTCGTGTTGGACGGAGACCGCAACATCGTCTATTCAAACTTGAAGGAGTTCCCCCGTGAGGGCAGGGCCACCCTGCGGGAATACGCTCTTTTGCAGGGCAATGCCGGTAAGGACAGGGTCGAAAAAAGCGCATTCACAGGGGCAGACGGCCAGCCCCTCACAGCCCTTTTCTTTTTCCCCGCCACCACCGCAGGCGAAAACCGTGCGCTGGAAATGCTTGATCGGATATACGCGCCCATCCTCATCGCAGGCTATATCGTCATCGTGCTCTTCTTCATAGTAGTGCTGTACAGGAAGGTGAAAAAACCTATCAGGCTTCTGTCTGAAGGGATGCATCACATGGCGGACGGCAGCCACGGCGAGCAGCTCTTTTACAGAGGGCCTGCTGAGTTCGAAGCAATGTGTGGCAGCTTCAACCGGATGAGTGCACACCTGCGTCAGGTTGAGCTGCGCCGGAAAGATGCCGAGCGCGAAAAGAGGCAAATGTTGGCGGATATCTCGCACGACCTGAGGACCCCGATCACCGTCATCCAGGGCTATGCACGGGGCCTCTGTGACGGGATCGTCACCCCCGGGGATATCTCCAGATACCAGCAGGCCATCTTTGAAAAAGCCACGACGCTCGCTACGCTGGTCGATACCTTTTATGAATACAGTATGCTGTCAAACCCCGGGTTCGCCCTGGCCAAAAGGTATCAAAACCTGTGCGAGGCCGCCCGGGAATACCTCGCCGCCAAATATTCCGAATTGGGCCTCAGCGGGTTTTCGCTGGATGTGGATATACAGGAACGGCCCCTGTACTGCATGCTGGACGACATGCAAATGCGACGGGTGTTTGAAAACATCCTGACGAATACCTGCAAGCATAATCCGCCGGGGACCCGTCTGTGGTTTTCTGTGAGGGCTGCCGAAGGAGAAGGCATGGCACGCATTGATATCGCGGATGACGGCGCAGGGATACCCGAAGCGTTGAAGGAGAGCCTGTTCGAACCCTTTGCCGTGGGCGACGTTTCCCGCGCAAAGCAGGGCAGCGGCATGGGCCTTGCGATTGCGAAAAAGATCGTGGAAGCCCACGGCGGGAGTATCAGTCTTGAGCCGCCCGGTGGAGGGTGGGCCACCCACTTTGCCATCCTCCTGCCGCTCGTGCCCAATGTCGCCAGCCAAAACGGGCTTATTCCCAAATCCAACCCATCCCTTAATCTTTCTTAAGAAACCGTAAAGGCTCCGTTAAGACGCGGGGCATAGACTGATTGCACAAGGAAAATAGTTCCCTGGGGAGGTTTGCAATGAAAACATCAAAAATAAAAACTTTTTTCAGCACACACAAACGTGGCGTTCGGATCACCGCCGTCGTGGTCGTCCTGGCATTGGTGGCCGGGGCGGCCGGATACTACTATTCAGGAGCCAAAAAGTCGAAGCAGTCTGATGACTCTCTCGCCTACGCGCGCACAGTGAAGCTGGAGCGCGGCGTCCTTTCCAATGTGGTGAGCGCCAAGGGCACTGTGCAAAGCGGCAGCGTTTCAAGTGTCGCCCCCACACTGGAGTCAAAGATCGTAAAAGTGAATGTAAAAGTGGGAGACAAGGTGAAAAAGGGCACTGTCATCGCTGTGCAGGACACCGGGGATATCGATAAGGAGATCGCCGCCAGGCGCGCCGCTATGGCAGAAGAGCAGCATGAGCTGAACGCGAGCCATCAAAAGCCTGTGGCCCAAATCGGAAATGCCAGAGCCGATAGAGACCGGTCTGCAAAGGAGCAGGATGCGTATGTGAATGCAGCCGCCGCTGCGAAAAGCAGGGCAAAAGGGGAATCGGATGCAGCCCAGGCGACTTTCGCAAGCGCCCAGAGCGCCTATAAGAGCGCAGTGGCCTCCGTATCCTCCGCACAATCGAAATATGACGCCGCGCAGACCGACTTGCAGCGGGCTTACGAAGCGTGGATAGCCGCAGGCAGCCCCGCCGCCGACGCCAACCCGCAAAAAATCGCCTACAAATCGGCCGAATCTGCCGCCAGCGAAAAGAAAAACGGTCTGGAGCAGGCAAAGGCGATTTACAGCCTTGACCATGTCGCAGCGGCCTATGAGGCTGCAAAGACGGACAAGGAGGGCAAGGCCGCCGCTCTGGAAACCGCAGAGTCCGCATATACCTCGGCCGTCCATACCAGGCAAAACGTACTGAGCGAGCAGGACAGGGCGATAGGCGACCTGACTGACCAGCTTAATGCGGCAGGGCGGACAAAGGGCAAAGGCGTGGCTTCGACGGAGCTGAATGATCTTCTGAAAAGAAAGGAAAACGCCGTACTCCGCGCGGAGACAGACGGTGAAGTCACAGAATTGAAGGCGGTCGTAGGCAGCCTGCCAAAAGACACCATCGCCACGATCCAGTCCACAGGGCAGCTTACGCTTGCCATCCACATAGCTGAGCACGATATCAACACCGTGAAGATCGGCCTCCCGGCCATCATCACGTCGGAGTCCACATCGGCCCAGATCAAAGGCGTCCTCTCGCGCATAAGCCCCACCGCCGAAAAGCCTGAAGGCGGAGGCACAGGTTTTTCCGCCGATATCACCATCAAAGACGGTGGCGGACTGCGTATAGGGAGCAAAGGGCGCGCGGAAATCATCATTTCGAGCAAGGAAAATGTCCTGCTTGCGCCTATAGATGCTGTAGGGACCAATGCCCAGGGGGAAGCCTGGCTGATGAAGATGGAAAAAGGGGTCCCAAAAAAGATAAAGGTCACTACAGGCGATAAAAACGACTACCTGATAGAGGTCTCCGGGGACGGGATTTCAGAAGGCATGGAAGTACTGGCAAACGCCAACTGGGGCGGCCTCGTCAAGACAGCAAAAGACAAAGTAAAAGCCGACGAAGATATGATGGTGCACTGACATGCGATTTGACAAACTGGCAAATATTAATGAGGCTGCTCCTCTCATCAGCATGGAGGGCATCGTGAAAACCTATTACGAGGGGCAGCCGGAAGAGCTTGAAATACTGCACGGCATTGACCTGACAGTGCAAGAGGGAGAGTTTCTTGCCATAGTGGGGGAGTCCGGTTCCGGCAAGTCCACCCTGATGAATATCATAGGCGTTCTTGACAAGCCTACTAAAGGCCTGTACTGCCTGGACGGGCTGGATATGGGCCTTGCTTCCCGCGACGCCATGAGCGAGATCAGAAACAGGAAGATCGGGTTTATATTCCAAAACTTTAACCTGATAGGGCGCACCAGCGCTCTGCAAAACGTGGAGCTGCCGATGCTGTATGCCGGAGAGCCTTACTCCCGGCGGATACGCAAAGCAAAGGACCTGCTCGAATCGGTAGGAATGGGGGACCGTATCCGCCACCAGCCCAACGAGCTTTCAGGCGGACAGAAGCAGAGGGTGGCCATTGCCCGTGCTTTGGCGAACGATCCTTCTATCCTGCTGGCGGACGAGCCGACAGGAGCACTGGACAGCGCTACGAGCCGCATCATAATGGATCTTTTCCATAAGCTGAACAGGGAGCAGCACAAGACTGTTATCCTCATCACCCACAGCAAAGAACTGGCCGCCGAGTGCCCGCGCATCGTGACGATCCGCGATGGATACAATGTGTGTGACACAAAAGGAGCAGAGTACAATGATATTTCTTGAAAATATCCGCCTGGCCCTCAGTAGCCTGGTGGCAAACAAACTCAGGGCCCTTCTCACCATGCTGGGCATCATCATCGGCATCAGCGCCGTGGTTGCGATCGTCACTGTGGGTGATGCCATGACAGGAAGCGTCAACCAGGAGCTTCAGGCTTTTGGCGGGAACAATATCACCGTAGGGCTACAGCAGAAAAAGCAGCCTGCCGCACCCTCGGACGGCAAGGGAAGCAGCGCAGCTGGCGCGGACGCAGCGAATGCCGACTCAGACGATCCGGTCGAACCCGGGGAAGCTGACCTCATCACGCCTGCGATGGTAGGTGAATACCACAGTGTATTTGCCAGTCAGATAAAGGCGATATCCACGAGCGAAAACCTGGGCAGCCTCGAACTGTCCAATGGGAAAGAAAAGGCTTCAGTGCTGATATATGGGGTCAACGCCGACTATCCCAAAGCGGAAAAGCTTGAACTGGTCGAAGGGCGGATGCCCACACAAACGGACATGGAAGAAAGCCGAAGCCTGGCGTGGGTGGACGAAAAATTTGTCACAAAGTATTGGGGCCCTCGCGAGGTCCCGAAAAATGCCATAGGGAAGGAATTGAATATCGAGCTTTCGGGCCGGATGGCGAAGGTGTATGTGGCAGGGGTATACCGCACATCGTTAAATGGCGGATACAGCTGGGGCAGCGAAGATACCACAAAACTCCTGCTGCCCATATCCCTGGGAAAGAAGCTTGCCGGAAAGCCGGAAGGTTTTAACAGTATCACCATCATGCCGGCCACTGAAGCCGACGATGTGGCACTGCAGGTAAACACTGACGCCTTTTTCTCCAGCTACTACACGCAAAACAGGCATATCACAGCCGCAGCCACGAGCAACGAGAGCTATATCAAGAGCATGAACAAGACTATGAACCAGCTCAAGCTCGCTATCAGCGCTATCGCGGCCATCAGCCTGCTGGTGGGCGGCATCGGCGTGATGAACATAATGATGGTATCTGTGACCGAACGTACGCGGGAGATCGGTGTCCGCATGGCCCTTGGGGCAAAAGGGGGCCTCATCCGGTTCCAGTTCGTCGTGGAGGCTATCGTCATTTGCCTTATCGGCGGATTCATCGGTGTATTGGCAGGCATAGGCCTTGGGATCGCAGGCTCCCATATCATTAGCTACCCTGTGCGGCCATCCGCGTCAGCCATCGTAGTCGCCGTCAGTTTCTCAGCGGCCATCGGCCTGTTCTTCGGGTGGTATCCGGCCGAAAAGGCCGCCCGCCTTGACCCCATAGACGCGCTCAGGTATGAGTAGGCAAATGGGACTCGTCTTTCAGGCCAATAAATCCGCTGTCGGAGCGGTGATGGGTTTGTTGAAAACGATGGGATAACAAGCCTGGATGAAGTGCTTCGCAGAAAAGGGATACCCTGCCATGGGATCCCTTTTTGTGTATGCTCTGAATGTGTTGTTTTCTTACGATTGGTGGATATGACGTGAAAACCGACAATTATCTAAAATATTTTATACAACTCTCCACGCCAATTTCGTATAATCATATACAACCTGTTTGGGAAGCAACATCGCTTGCCAGGCGCGTATAGCTTACTATAGCGCAGGTGAGCGTAGAATACTGCGCCATAAGCAGGTGTACATACCGTGCGATAGCAGAGGTGAGCGTAGAACAGCCGCTGTACTGCGCCTACGGTACTTTACCGCAAGCGGCGATTCACTCGCCGCGCTAAGCAGAAATGAGGCAAAACATGATAAAGCTTGCGCGCATATTTCAGGACCGTATGGTACTGCAGCGGGAGAAACCCACCCGTATATGGGGTGAAAGCGGCTCTGCCCAGAAGCTCTCTGTGCTGCTCAACGGAGTGCCGCTTATTGAAGGGGCGGAAGTGGACGGCCATTTCTCGCTTATACTGCCGCCGCAGGCCGCCATGACGGACGCTGTTTTGTCTCTGCGGGGCAGCACGGAGGAAGACGAGCTGGAGTTCAAAGAAGTGGACTTCGGGGAAGTCTGGATCGCGGGCGGACAGAGCAATATGGAGTTTCCCCTTGAGTTCGACTCGGACGCCGCCGCGCAGATTGCGGGGGCAAATGACCGGCATCTGCGCTTTTACGATGTGGGCGAGTACGCTTTTGATGGCGAAGAGGAGGAAGGCTTCAAGAACAGTAAAAATTGGGACGGATGGCTGTGTTTCGAGCCGGATTCAGCCCGATTCTTTTCCGCAGTGGGCCTGTATTTTGCGAAACGCCTGCGCGAGGAGCTTGATGTGCCTTTTGCCATTGTCGGCTGCAACTGGGGCGGGACTACTGCCTCCGCATGGCTCGACGAATCATTCCTGGAAGAGGATCCCGGCCTCCGCATATATCTCGACACATACAGGGAAAATGCCGACGGGCTGGATCTCATAAAATACCGTAAACAGAGCGCGGGAGTGCGGCGTTTGCTTTCGTCGCCTGCGGGAGAGCGACTGTCTGAACACATCTGGCAGGGACATCCTACCTTTGGTGATATAGTGATGGCTGTACCTTTTATCGGAAAACATGCGTTATATATGGCGGCGTCAGGGCCGGAGAGCCCCAACAGGCCGGCGGGCCTCTACCACAATATGGTGGAGAAAATCGCAGGATATACGTGCCGTGGCGTCATTTGGTACCAGGGCGAGTCCGACGAAAACCTGGCGTCGCTTTACGGCAAGCTGTTTTCCGCCGTGATCTCATGCTGGCGGGGCGCATGGGAAGACAGCCTGCCGTTCCTCTTTGTCCAGATCGCGCCCTTCGGCAATATGTTGTTTGAAACCGGCGGCGACAGGTTTCCCGATATCAGGGAGCAGCAGGAATGGGTGAGCAAAAATGTTCCCGGCGCGTACATGGCCAGCATCATGGATGCAGGCATGAAAAAAGATATCCACCCGAAGGACAAGCGCACACCCGGCGAAAGGCTCGCCCTGCTGGCTCTCGGAAAGGTCTACGGGCGTGACATCCTTTGCGAGCCTCCCGAAGCCATAAGTGCGGAGCGGCGGGCGGATCCCACCCACATAGAGATAAAATTTGCGAACGCCGGAGAAGGGCTGTTTTTAAAAGGCGATCCCCTGCGAGGGCTTGCCCTCTTTGACGGCTCGGGGCGGGAGGTCAAACGATGGACAGCGAAGGCGGAAGGGGCGTCCGTCCGCGTTTACACAGACGGACCCGTAGCGGAGATCCGCTACGGGTGGACAGGGTATGTGGACGCAAACCTCTACAACAGTGCAGGCCTCTGTGCAAAACCTTTCCGCATGCAGGTCGTTTAAGCTGAGTCTCATCCAAAGCGACTGTGTGCGCACTCACTCCGCGCAGACAGCGCGAGGCGCTACTGTCCCACTCACGCGTTCTTCAAAAACCGCATGCTTATGCATCCATGCCTTCGCTTCGCTGTCCCTCCATGTATTGCGTCACCGCTGCCTCATACTTTTCCAGATCCCACAGGCGCACGAGGACGAAACAGATCACGAACATGATAAGAGGTACTCCGAACATGACGAAAATGATAGCGCTAAGGGCTGATGCAGACTGTGCCGACGCGAGCGGGTCATAGCCCCCGATTGCCAGCGCGCTTCCGAGTATGACCGCCCCGAGCCCTGAGCCGAGCTTCGTCCCGAAACTGGATACGCTCGTGGTCAGCCCTTCTGTGCGGATGCCGCACCTGTAATCGCTATAGTCCACGAGGTCGCACACCATGGCGGGAATCCCGAGCCAAAGAGGTACGACGATCAGTATGCCCAGGAATGCGCAGACAAGCTGCAGAGGAAGGTTCGTGGGGAAGAGGTACATGACTATCCTCACCAAAATGACTGCCCCGAGGGACATGGAAACTGTCTTTTTCTTGCCGAATTTCGCGAACAATTTTGGGACAAGAGGCATCATGATGATCATAGGCACGACGCTCACAATGCTGAAAATCCCCATGAGGTTGGCGTCACCAAGCACATCCCTCATGTAGTATATGCCTATACCCGCCGTCCCGTTTGTGATGGCGCCTGTGAAACTGAGGATCAGTATGATATAGAAATAGCGCCCTTTCAGCAGGAACATCAAAGCTTTCTTTATGTTGCCTTTCTCTTTCGGGTCCGCCGCTGTTCCATTTTTTTCTTCAGGCGTCTGTTCAAGGGCAGATATTTTTTCCCTTGTCACGAAAAAGCACAGCGCAAGCAACAGCAGGGACGTCACGGCGACAAGCGCCGAAATGACCGTCCATGCGTGTTGGCTGCGCTCTCCGCCCAAAGCCTGCAGCAGTGGTGCAAAGACTCCAACCATTGCCGCCGTCATGATACCCTGCATGAGAGCGATTACGACGAGGACTATATTCCGGTCTGAGGACCTCAGCGATATGCGCGGAAGCATGGCGGTGTGGGCCAGCGCTACGATGGTGTAGCAAATGACCGACATGAAGACATAGGTCAGAAATACATAGACATTTTTTGAAATAGGCGAAAATGACGCTGGTACATTGAACAGCAGGACGATGCTCAGGGCCAAAGGGATAGCGCCGAGGATGACCCATGGGCGCGCCTTGCCAAACCTTGTCTTTGTCTTCTCGATGACGAACCCCATGATGATATCGCTCACCCCGTCCATGACCCTTGCAGCCAGCATCATGGTACCTACAAAAGATGCGGATATCAGCACCGAGTCCGTATAGTAGAGGGTCAGGAACGCGTTGACCAGAGCCAGCGTCATCTGGTATCCGACTCCTCCCAGCCCATAGGTGATTTTTTCCGGGACAGACGTCCTGTCGCGCCTCGATGAGTCCTTTAAGACAGCTGTTTTTGATTTCATCATGCCACCCCGCAAATATGATCGTTGAAAAATTACTCCGAAATATTGCCCCTATCCTATTTTGGCACGGGAAGGCTATGATATAAAAATATTTGGATTGCTGTCAAAATTTACATGCGATATCTGTTGCTGTGCAGATTTATCGTACCTGCGCGCCAAACCGTGCTATCATATGCGTGTTTGCATGTCCGTGCATGCACGGCAGTCTGAGATCGAGAGCAAGGGAGGTAAGGAAAATGCCATTGATACAAATCAAAGCCTACACAGGCAGAGACAGAGAAACACAGATCAAGGCGTCGAAGGCAGTCATGGCGGCAGCTGCGGAAGCCATGGGCGTACCTGAGACGGCCTTCACCGTCATCTATGAGGATTTCCCGAAAGAGGAATGGCAGGAAAAGGTAGCCGACGTTGAAGTCGCGCCGAGAGAGGACAAGATCGTCATAAAGAGCGGCGAACTCGTCGCAGAATAAGGGCTTGTCGAACAATAGCATGTGATTTCCCACAGCCATTCAGGATAATTGGCTTGGCTTCGTTACAATTGTGTAGGAAGGGGGCAGATCGGGTATCGCGCCGTCTGCGCGGAGTGAGTGCGCACACAGTAGCACGAAGCGGAGTCGCAGCAAGCGATACCCGATCTGCCCCCTTCCTGCGTATGTCTGAAATATAATCAAAGAGGCGGCTCCATCGGTTTGGGAGCCGCCTCTTGCCAGGTCTTGTCTTTCATTGACGCGGTTTGCTTCGGCCAACCCCGCCGTCTTCAGTCTTCACACGAACCGCTATACGTATTCGTAGCCGTCCACGAGGGCTTTTTTGTTCAGCTCGAGAAGCTCAGGCTTGTTTGAGAGGTTTTTTTCGAGGGCGTACTGGGCGTCCTCCAGGGCTATCACCCCTCCGTTTTTGGCGTAAGCCCCGAGCATCACGATGTTCGATACCTTGCGCACCCCGAGCTCGTCTGCGATTTTGTCTGCGGGCAGGCTGAAAACCCTGTATTTCCCGTTCACAGCTTCCTCGTCAACCTTCACCTGCGAACTGTTGACGAAGAGCTTGCCGCCTTCTTTCAGCCGGGGGAGGCCCTCATTGTATCCGCTCTGGCTGAAAGCTATTAGCGTGTCCAGTTTTTCCACCACGGGGGACAGTATCTCTTCGTCTGAGAGCACCACCGTGCATGACGCCGCGCCTCCTCTTTGGGCCGCGCCATATGTCGGAAGAAACGATGCGTAGTGATCGCGGCGCAGGGCAGAGTAGCAGGCGAGTTTTCCGGTGAGGATGGCACCCTGGCCGCCGACTCCCGATATAAAAATTCTTTCTTCCATTGTCCTATCCCTCCTGTGTTATATCTTTGTAGACGCCGAGAGGATACTCCGTGTACGTCTTTTCTTTGATCCAGGCGATGCTCTGAACGGGAGAGACCCCCCAGTTCGTCGGGCAGTTTGTCAGGATCTCAACAAAGGAAAAACCTTTTCCGGCAAGCTGGATATCAAACGCCTTTTTGATGGCTTTTCTTGTCGCATTGGCGTGGGCCGGCGTATCGACCGAGCACCTCTCCACATATACGGGGAGGGGAAGGGAAGCTACGAGCTCGCTCATATGGATAGGCATGCCCTGTCCGTATGAGGGGTCTCTGCCCAGCGGGGCGGTGGTGGCCCTCTGCCCGATCAGCGTGGTAGGCGCCATCTGCCCTCCGGTCATTCCGAAAGTGCCGTTGTTCGCGAAAATCACCGTGAAATTCTCACCGCGGTTCGCCGCATGCATTATTTCCGAAAAACCGATATATCCGATGTCGCCGTCCCCTTGATAGGTAAAGACCAGCTTTTCAGGAGCTGTCCTCTTCACCCCGGTCGCAACTGCGGGCGCGCGGCCGTGGCAGGCGCCAAGCGATTCAAAGTCAAATGCGAACATCCCCATAGTGCTGCAGCCTATAGGCATTACGGCTATGGTGTCTTCCTGTTTTCCAAGTTCGTCTATCACATCGCAAAGGAGTTTTTGCGATGTTCCATGCAGACAGCCGGGGCAGTAGTTGAATGCCACGGGATTCAGGGAAACAGGTCTGCTGTAAATTTTTTCCATCCTTTTCACCTCTTGCTATTTAATGCTATTGAAGTAACCGATCACTTCTTCCGGCGTGAATACGAGGGAAGCCGCCCTTCCGTACGATTCGATGGGAATCTTTCCCTGAACGGCAAGCTCCACGTCTTCTACGACCTGGACAGGTATTGACAGCTCAAGGCAGAGTATCTTTTTGACCTTGTTCGGGTCGAGCTTTCTGATCGAGTCGTAGGGGAAAGGGTACAGGGAAATGGGCCTGACCATTCCTATCTTAACGCCTTCTTCCCGCAGTGCTTTGATTGCCGCCCTGGCAATCCTGCTGCTCGTACCATACGTGACGATGACGTACTCGGCGTCTTCGACGAGATATTCTTCCACGAGGACTTCATCCCTGTTCCATATGTCGTAAAGGTCTGCGAGGTATCTGTTGAAATCCTCTTGTGCCTTGAGGTTCAAGTCCACTGAGTATACCTGCTGCCTGGTCTTGCCAAATCCCGGGTGCGGGAAGAACTCATAGTTTTTCTTCATGTTCGCCACGGGGCGCATCTCGGGAAGCTCCACGCTTTCCATTATGGCGCCGATATGGCCGTCCGCCGCTATGAGCATCGGCTGCTGGTACTGCTCGGCTTTGTCGAAAGCGCGTATCGTGTAGTCTACCGCTTCCTGCACTGTGGATGGTGCGTACACTATCATCCGAAATCCGCCGTGGCCTGAGGCTTTCGTCGCCATCAGGTAATCCATCTGTGCCCCCTGGATGGCACCCGTGCCGGGGCCGCCCCTCATGACATTGACGATGACTGCCGGAAGCTGCATCCCCGCCATGGTTGAAATGCCTTCGGACTTCAGGCTGAGCCCCGGGCCGGACGATGAAGTCATGGACTTCACGCCGTTGAACGCCGAGCCCATCAGCATACTGATAGAGGCGACTTCGCTTTCGCCCTGTACGAACACGCCGCCCGCTTCAGGCATCCTTCTCGACATGTATTCAGGGATATCATTTTGTGGGGTTATAGGGTAACCTGCGAAAAATCTGCAGCCTGCCCTTATCCCGGCTTCCGCAATCGCTTCATTCCCTTTCATAAAAACTTTTTCCATTTACCTTGCACCTCCTCCTACTTATAGACTTCAATGGCGCCTTCGGGGCAGATGACGGCGCACTGCTGGCAGGCAATGCACTCCTTCGTATCATCAGCCTTGATGATGTTGTACCCTAAAGCGTTCACTTCGTTCCCGAGGGATAGAACGCCTTTTGGGCACAGCGCCTCACAGAGAAGGCAGCCCTTGCAGTAGGCTGCGGTTATTTCGACTTTTGCCATTTCACACTCCTTCCACTTTCTCCTCTTTGCGGAAACGCTGTCAGGTCAGGATTTCTTTTTTGTTTGCGCTTCCTTGTTAAATATATTAAATATATTCGATAACGGGGTCAATGATATGTATCTCCGGCAGCCCGTGCCTGGCGGCTTCATTTTCTGTGATTTCGATCCAGCCGGGCACTACGAGGATGTCTATCGATTGTCCTGCGCCCTCAAGCATATCGACGGTTTTCCTGTATCCTTCAAGGACGTCCTCTTTTGTTGTCTCCCTGCCGAAGTTTGGGTTGCAGATCAGCCTGGCGGTATGGATATTTCCAACGGTCTTAAGCTGGCCGAGGGTGCGGAGGATATTCTCCCTGCTGTTTGAAAAGCTCCTGTAAGGGTTTACAGGAAAGAACACAGCGCAGTCTCCCTCGTTGATCCTGTCTGAAAACTGCCCCACCATCACGGCGCCCGCTTTGTTTCCCCCGACGTCCATCACGCAGAAGGAATCCTTGTCCGCGAGATCCACGAGCACGTTCGGCGGCACGACGGGCGCATCTGAGGTGGAAGGCCCGGATACCGTCCGCACACCGTATTTGCTCAGCGCATCCCCGAAGTCGCGGCTGCGGTAGTCGCCTTTGGTCTGGTCCATGTCGATGAGGACAGTCTTTGCCCCTGTATTTGCTTTCGCTATTTCCCGCGCGAGGTTTACCGACAGCTCTGTCTTGCCGCAGCCGGCTTCGCCGATGAATACATAGTTTTTCTTTTCAGTGTCATAGAGGCTCATATCGCTGTGAATTATACACTAAACGTTTTCGGGTGGGTAGGAGAATTATTTAAGGGTTTTGTCTGTCCCACTCCAGCGCAGCTTAGTGGCAAAAAGACAGGCAGGCCTGAGCAATAACGAATCCCTAGATAAGGTTTTCCGATATTGCTATGCGCAGGGCGTCCATGCTGTTGTCGGCACCGAGTTTCTCGTAGATGATCTGAAGCATCGCCTTGACAGTGTTGACCGAGATGTTTCTGTAGACTGCGATCTCTGCACGCGAGAGCCCCTGCGCCATATCCTGAAGCACTTCTTTTTCACGGAGGGTCAGCTGTATGTCGCCGTTCTTGCCAGCGTTCTGCCTGTACGACGACCTCACGTGGGCGACGCGCTTGGCGTAAGTCGCGGACTTGCTGCGGATCAATTCAAGCCATTCCGGCGGGATATCGCACTTTTTCTCTCGAAGCATGGCGCCTGCGAGAGAACGCATATGGTTTCCCATCTCGATGAACGGCATGTCAAAGGCGTTTGGGGCAGCCAGGTCGTAGGCCTGTTTCAGCGCTTCCATCGCTTCCGCCTTGTTTTTGAGATTGTAATGGCATACGGCTTCGCTGACGAGTATCCCTATCCGGCCGATGATGAATTTCCGGATGCCGTGCGACATCGGCCGCCTGTCCATGAAAGCGAGCAGCGTGTGGTATTTCTTTTCAGAAAGGTAGTATTTCTGCTTTGCTATATCCTCAAGCCCTGTTATGAAAGCCTCCTCATCTGAGGAAAGGAATGCACTTTTGACCCACGGCGCGATATCATCCGTCTCGTCGATGGATGCGTAGTACCAGCTGAGAACGATTTCGTGCTGGATCCTTTCCATATATATACCATGCCTTTTCGCCAGTTCGTCAAAATGCGACAACACTTCGACGATCTTGTGGTACCTGCCGCGGGCGAGGTTCATGCGCAGGAGCAGGAACAGTGCGCGCCCTTCGATATATGACTGACCCCTTTCGCGTGCTTTGAGGCAGCTCTGCACGGCGTACCTCTCGCAGGCTGCCATGTCTCCCCGGTAGTAGGCGACTTCCGATACCGCAAGGTCGTCTGAACCATACAGACAGCCGTTCAGGACATGGTTTGTGAAATGGATGGATCTGGCGACTTCCTCTATGTATTTTTCCGGGTCGCCTTTTCGGCTGTTCCCGACTGTGCATGCATATGAGAGTATAGGGGAGTTTACCGGCTCATCGGGTGGTGCCATACCGGATTTCTTCATATACTCGTCGGCTTTTTCGAACAGCCATGCGAAGTCATATTCGCCTGTATCTGTCGACTGGAGTATTTTCGCGAAGCCCAGGTTGCAGTACAGCCACACCAGTGTGGCTGTGTCAGCCCCGGCTTCGCCTTTTGACTCCATCACGCTTATGTGCCCGTTCAGGTTCTCGATCACTTCGTCGAGCCTGCCCAGTGAAAGCAATACTTTCGTGTAGAGGACGCGCGCTATGGGGATCTCGTCAAACACGCTTTCCGGCGCGCGGTCGAGGATGTCGAACAGGTATAGCGCGTCGTGGATGCCCATGTCCAGCTTCGTGTGGTCGCACAGGCCTATTATGGATATGTAGTCGCTGGTCTTTTCGTAGTAGCCCATCGCTTCGAGCTTGTAATTGTTGTCTGCACACCACGCCGCGGCTATAGCGTAGGTCTCGGCCTTTTCCTCTTCGCTGAGCAGCCCTTCTTTGGTATGCAGGAATTCGAGAAACATATGGTGTATATGGTAGGTGCCCATATATGTGTCGTACCTGATGAGCGAGGTCCTTTTCACAGCCTCGCCTATCAGCTGCTCTCCCCCTGGCAGCTGATGGACGAGACTGTCGGAGAGGTGGTCAAGCAGCGAAAGCCTGACATAGTATTTTTTCAGATCTTCTGAAGCCTCTTCGAAAAATTGGTCGTAGATCTGCTTTGTGATATTGCGCTTTATCGCATCGCGGATGTAGCGTATCTCCCCGGGACGTTTCTTTACGAGCTTCCCCGCGAGGTTGACAAGGTGCGCAAGCCCTTCGCTTGCTGTGAAAACCTCATCAACGAGGGCGGGCGAAGCGTCGACTTCAAGCATCGCCATGTAGTCGGCCACTTCCACTTTCGTAAAAAGCAGATCTTTTTCGTCAATGATCACGAAGTCCTCATCTGACGTACCCACATCGTAAGGGGCGATCGTCTCTTCCCTCGATATGAATACGTGCGCCGCGCCCGGCAGAGGCGTCTCTGTGAGCGCCAGCAGAAAGGACATCACTTCAGGGTCGGTGATCAGATGCACGTCGTCAAATACGAAGGCGTAGTGCTCAGTCGGCTTCATGACGTCAGATATGCAGTCGTAGTAGATCTTGTAGCGTTCGCCTGTCCCGGGAAAACCGACGCCGGCAAGCATCACCGCAAGTTCGCTATTGACTTGGGAAACCATGTTGCACATGGTCTCCCAAAATCTTGAAGGGTTGTTATCTGACGTTGACAATTGCATCCAAGTTGTGCGGATGTCGGAGTCCAAAAGGTATGAATACACTGCGTATGACTTGCCGCAGCCTGCCCCTGCATAGACGAGGGTCACAGGCTTTTCGAGAGCATTCGACAGAATGGTCTCGACACGAGGCCTTGTCATGATGAAATTTTTTGCAGGCATACTTCCGTTTGTGCCGATCTTCGCATTGTGCATGATATCCCCTCACACCAATCCCTGCCCTGAAGTATAGGTCAGTGTTTTCAGGTGTGTCAACGCGGAAAATGCGGGTTTTGCCCCAAAAATGGAATTTAGGCATATCAGGGTGTAAAATGCGACGGTTTTATAAGATTCCGATTTTTCAGATTCCGGTTTTCGCGTAAAACGGCATTGACAAGCCTCTGGAATTTTGTAAAAATAACAATTGGTTAGTTCGAGCTAACCAATATTGTTGGTTTAAGGGTTAGTTCAAGCTTACTCTGGAGGCGAAAGGTGAAGCGTTATGCCTTTGACACTTGCGAAAATAGGTGAGGAAAACACCATCAAAAGGATAGGGGGGCGCCCCGATACGAAGCAGTTCCTGAAAAACCTCGGCTTCGTGCCGGGTGCTTTCATCACCATCGTAAATGAGATCAACGGCAACGTGATAGTCTGTATCAAAGAGTCGCGTGTTGCGATCAGTCGGGAGATGGCGGTAAAGATCATGGTATGAACAGCCTCTGGCGGGCGGCCGTATAGCCCCGCCGGCCGGGTGCCTGCGCCCCGCACAGGGGGGGTGGCTGCCGGGCAATACGGAGAAAAGGAGGACAGTCAATGCGAACACTCAGGGCCGTCAGGCCCGGCGAGACAGTAAAGGTGGCAGGCGTCACAGGCAAAGGCCCGATCAAGCGCCGCGTCATGGAAATGGGGATCACAAAAGGGGTAGAAGTCTTTGTCAGGAAAGTGGCGCCGCTCGGCGACCCGGTCGAAATCACCGTAAGGGGTTACGAGCTTTCATTGAGAAAGGCGGATGCCGAACTTATCGAAATAGAGTGACGGGTATATAAAAAGTTTTATGAATATACAGCAGGTGCGGAGGGGTATCCCTCCGCGTTTTGCGAAACCATAAGTTAGCTCGGGCTAATTGGAAATTGATACAAAAGCAATTATGGGGAGCTTCAGGAGGGAAATATATGACAATAAAAATCGCGCTGGCCGGAAACCCGAACAGCGGCAAGACGACCCTGTTCAACGCGCTTACAGGATCGAACCAGTTCGTGGGGAACTGGCCGGGGGTCACGGTTGAAAAGAAAGAGGGAAAACTGAAAGGGCACAAGGATGTCGTGGTGACTGACCTCCCCGGGATCTACTCCCTTTCCCCTTACACGCTTGAAGAAGTGGTCGCGAGGAATTACCTCATAGATGAACGGCCGGACGTGATTTTGAACATCGTCGACGGGACGAACCTCGAACGGAACCTGTTTCTGACGACGCAGCTTACGGAGATGGGGATCCCTGTCGTGGTCGCCATCAATATGATGGATGTGGTGAACAAGAGCGGAGACGAGATCAATACCGGCCAGCTCGCTGAAGAGCTCGGCTGCCGGGTGACGGAGATTTCCGCGCTCAGGGGCGACGGCGTCGCGGAGGCGGCTGCACTGGCGGTCAGCGCGGCGGACGAAGAAACCGTCCCTCAGCACAGCTTTTCGGCTACCGTGGAGCATACGCTTGCGCATATCGAGGAGGCCGTCCTTCACGATATGCCGGAGGGGCAGCAGCGATTTTTTGCTATCAAGCTGTTTGAGCGCGACGAAAAGATTGCTGAGAAGCTCGGAATCGCGAAAGACCGGCTGGCCCATATTGAAGAGGATATACTCAGATGTGAAGAAAGGCTCGACGACGACAGCGAGAGCATCGTCACCTCGGAGCGCTATGGCTATATAGACTCGATCATAAACGATTCGGTAAAGATCAAAAACAAGGGGGAGCTCAGCGTATCCGACAAGATCGACCGTGTAGTGACAAACCGCTTCCTTGCGCTGCCCATATTCGCGCTTGTGATGTTCATCGTGTATTTCGTGTCCGTCACCACCGTCGGCGCTATAGCGACCGACTGGGCGAACGAAGGGGTGTTCGGAGACGGCTGGAACCTGTTGGGGCTTCATGTCCCCGGCGTGCCCGATGTGGTGGAGGGCGCGCTTAATGCTATCGGCTGCGCCGCGTGGCTGCAGGCGCTTATCCTTGACGGCATCATAGCCGGCGTCGGTGCCGTCCTCGGCTTCGTGCCGCAGATGTTCATCCTCTTTTTCTTCCTCGCTATCCTTGAAGGCTGCGGCTATATGGCCCGCGTCGCCTTCATTATGGACAGGATATTCCGCCGCTTCGGGCTGTCGGGCAAATCCTTCATCCCTCTACTGATCGGGACGGGCTGCGGAGTCCCCGGCATCATGGCGTCAAGGACGATCGAAAGCGACCGCGACAGGAAAATGACGATAATGACTACGACTTTCATACCCTGCTCAGCGAAGCTTCCAATCATCGCACTCATCGCGGGAGCCCTCTTCCACGGCGCGTGGTGGGTGGCTCCGAGCGCTTATTTCATAGGGATCGCAGCCATCATCTGCTCGGGCATCATACTGAAAAAGACGAGGCTCTTCGCTGGCGACGTAGCGCCTTTTGTCATGGAGCTTCCGGCCTATCACCGGCCGACCGCCGGCAACGTCCTGCGCAGCATGTGGGAGCGCGGATGGTCGTTCATCAAAAAAGCGGGGACTATCATCCTGCTCGCGACCGTTTTCGTGTGGTTCACGTCCAGCTTCGGATGGAGCGGAGGGCGCTTCACCATGGTCGATATGTCCGATAGCATCCTCGCAAAGATAGGCTCGGCCATCGCTCCGATCTTCGCCCCTCTCGGATGGGGCGACTGGAAATCCGCTGTGGCGGCCATCACCGGGCTCATAGCGAAGGAAAATGTGGTAGGCACTTTTGGGATACTCTTCAATTTCTCCGAAGTGTCGGAGGACGGGCAGGAAGTCTGGTCGCAATTGTCCGCTTCGTTTACCGCCTTGTCAGCCTATTCGTTCCTGGTTTTCAACCTGCTGTGTGCGCCTTGCTTCGCTGCGATGGGTGCCATAAGGCGAGAGATGAACAATGCCAGGTGGTTCTTCACGGCGATCGGCTATCAGTGCGTATTCGCGTATATAGTGGCGCTTTGCATTTACCAGTTCGGGGCACTGCTTGGCGGTGGAGGCTTCGGCATTGGCACGGCGGTTGCCTTCATACTGCTGATCGGCTTCCTCTATCTGCTTATTCGCCCTCAGAAGGACTACTCGAAACTGCAGCCCCAAAAAGAGGCTGTGTAGAAGCGGTGTAAAGGTACGCTTGGAAGATTTTGTCCATGATTGGTTTTTTCAGGGAAAATTGGGGGACTATCCTGGTCGGGCTGGTCGTCGCTGCGGTCATCTGCTCTATAGTGGTGAAGCTTGTGCGCGACCGCGCAGCGGGCAAGTGCCCCGGTTGCGACTGCGGCTGCAGCAAGGACGGCGAGTGCCCTAAAGCCCCTCGTCCTTGACGGGGCGGGCGGATTGTGTTTATATATGGATTGTCGAAACAGGCGAGAGATACAGCTACAAATCGGAGAGACGAAAAGAGTGGACGGAAAGTTTGGCTTCAGCGGGAATATGACGATGCGCGCTTCATTTGCCATGTGCATGATGATGTGCAAACCCGGCTGTGCCTGCAAGCGGACTCCGATGTAAACGTGACGGAAAAAGCAGAAGCGGAAGGGCACAGTCAAAAGGCTGTGTCTTTTTTATTGAAAGGGGGCGGGCAGAGATGTTACTGTTCACACGTAGACAGAATTCTTCGGAACTTTTAGGATTGACTCGGATTTATCCAGAAATTGTTTAGCTGCAAATCTCCGGTGTGCGTCTGAACTGTAACGCAGGGATATTGTTCAACAGAAATGAGGCAAAAATGCGAAAACTATCAAAGAAAACCGAAACTTTCACAGATTCCATCATCAGGAGGATGACGAGGATTGCGATCGAGCATGGCGCCGTCAACCTTTCGCAGGGTTTCCCCGACTTTAACCCACCGAAAGCCATCTTAGACCGTCTGTCGGAAGTCGCCCACACAGGGCCCCACCAATACGCCATCACGTGGGGAGCGCCGAATTTCAGGGCAGCTCTGGCGAAGAAGTTCGAACATTTTACAGGTCACGCGGTCGATCCCGAAACCGAGATCGTCACTGTGTGCGGAAGCACCGAAGCCATGATGACCGCTATGATGACAGTCACGAACCCCGGGGACAAAGTCATAATATTTTCGCCTTTCTACGAAAACTACGGAGCGGATACCATACTGTGCGGTGCTGACCCGATATATGTCCCTCTCATACCCCCGGACTTCCACTTCGACCCGGACGTGCTTGAGGCGGCGTTCAAACAAAACCCCGCAGCGCTCGTCCTCTGCAACCCCTCAAACCCCGCAGGGAAAGTATTTACCGAAGAAGAGCTGAAGATCATCGCCGATCTGGCGGTCAAGTACGATACTTTCGTTCTCACCGATGAAGTCTACGAACACATCGTGTACAAACCTTACAGGCACAATTACATCGCAAACATCCCGGGTATGTGGGAGCGCACCCTCGCATGCAATTCTCTGTCAAAGACATATTCAATCACAGGCTGGCGGCTCGGGTACGTCACATCCTCCCCGGAGGTGATCGATGTCGCCAGGAAAGTCCACGATTTCCTCACGGTCGGCGCCGCGGCGCCTTTGATGGAAGCCGTCATCCCAGGGCTTGAGTTCCCCGATTCGTACTACGAGGAGCTGCTCGCCACCTACACCGGAAAGAAGGAGCTTTTTCTGAACGGGCTCGACAGGCTCGGGATCGCCCATACGGATCCACACGCGGCATACTATGTGATGCTCGATATCTCCGAATACGGCTACGAGGACGATGTGGAGTTTTGCTACAAACTCGCGGAGCACGTCGGGGTGGCGGCGGTACCGGGCTCCAGTTTTTTCAAGGAGCCTGTGAACCATCTCGTGCGCCTTCATTTTGCGAAGACAGATGAGACGCTGTACGATGCGTTGGACAAACTTGAAAATATAAAGAAGATGCACGACGTGAAAAATTCCCCGTGGAGGCTGTAGAGGCAAATTGCCGGGCCAGAAGTCAGGAACTGTTTGAAAATAGCCTGTACAGGTTATTTTCAAACAGTCCCTTAATTGCTAAAATAGGGGCTGCCAGAAGAAGTTTATTGAATAGATTGACTGTAGAGGGCGTATGAGACTTGACACACTGTTTGAAACAAAGGCAAAAATAAAGAAACCCGTGATCGCTTTTGAGGTTTTCCCTCCGAAAAAAAATGCGGCGGTGGAAAGCGTCTACGGCTCGCTTGCAAAACTGGCGGAGCTTCCCGTAGACTACATAAGCGTCACATACAGCGCCGGAGGGACGGGCAACACGGCATACACCGGCGAGATGGCCCGGCATCTGAAGCACGATCTTTTGGTGGAGCCGTTGCCGCACCTGACCTGCTACAGCTCGAACAGGGAAGACATCGCAAGCGAGCTGGCTGCGTTTACTGAGATCGGCGCGGAGAATGTGATGGCTCTCAGGGGCGATGCAAACCCCGATGTGCTCCGCAGCGTCGATTACACGTACGCGAGCGACCTCGTGCGTGATATCAGGAGCCAGAGCGACATATATATCGTAGGCGGCTGCTACCCCGAAAAGCATCAGGAGAGCAAAAGCCTTGAGGACGATATCGAAGCGTTAAAGACCAAGGTTGACGCAGGGGTCGGACACCTCGTGACCCAGCTCTTTTTTGACAATGGGAAATACTATGCGTTCCTCGACAAAGTGAGGCAAAAGGGCATAGACTGCCTAATAGAAGCCGGCACCATGCCGATAGTCAGGCCGGATCAGGTGGATCGTATATTGCCGCTTTCGGGGGCAAGCATCCCAGGGGAATTCCAGAGATTGATCGAGCGCTATGCTGACGATGCGGAGAGCTTCTACAGCGCAGGCCTCGACTATTCGGTCAGGCAGATAAGAGAGCTGATAGAACAGGGCGCGCCTGGTGTGCACCTGTATGTGATGAACAGGGCGGATGTGGCGGCGGAGATATGCGAAGGGATAGCCGATTTGCTGTGAGGCCTGGCGGGATGACAAAACGTATTTATGATATTTGAAAACAAACCTGGAATAGACGAAGACGTATTCATACATCGGTTGGGGTATGGGGACGCTTTGCCTGACGAGGCCGCAGCGAAGAGGATCGCAGGAGCGCTTGCCGAGGTTGAAAGAGCCGCCTCTCCGAGGTGGGTATACAAGGTGTTTGAGGTCGTCCGCAGCCACGCTCGCGGTCATGCTGTCTCGCTGGAGCCGGGTGGGCCAGGCCTCGCAGGGCGCGATATCGAAAGGCACCTGGAGGGCTGCACGGGCGCGGCGGTATTTGCGCTGACGCTCGGAGCGGGGATGGATGCGCATTTGAGGCGTCTGTCTGCTGCAGACCCGTTTGACGCCGTGGTGGCTGACACCGCCGCGTCGGAGCTTGCCGAATGCTACGCAGACGAGGCCGAGAGGCTCATAAAGGAAAGGCTTGCCGGTGAGGGGCCAGGTGGCTCCGGCGTGTATCTGACGGGAAGGTATTCGCCTGGATACGGCGATCTCGATCTGTCTGTCCAAAACAAATTGGTGAGGGCACTTGACGGGGCGAGGGCGATAGGGCTGACCGTGACCGATTCCCATATCATGCTGCCGAGGAAGAGCATCACCGCAATAATCGGCGTGAGCGATCATCCTGTGACCGGTGCTCGCGCGGGCTGCGAAAGCTGCGCGCTGTGGGAGAAATGCGAAAAAAGGAAAACAGGAGAGGCCTGTGAGTGAGCGGAAGCGTATCGGAGCGGCGGCTTGCGAGCAGGTGCCGGTATCGAATGGAAGAGATTCATGAACAGAGCGACGGTATCGGCGAAAGAGGTTTGATAGCAGGCGCAGGCATACAAGATGAGAGATTTGCGAGGAGATGCAGAAGGAGAAACCCGTGAATAAACTGAGACTCGATTATGGCAAATACACATTTCTCGACGGCGCGATGGGTACACAGTTGCTTGCCCGCGGGATGAAAGCCGGGGTGATTTCCGAAAGCATGAACGTCGACCATCCGGAAATCGTGAAGGGGATACACAGCGATTACATAGACGCGGGCGCGGACATCATCATAACGAATACTTTCGGTTCGGCGAAGACAGTGCCGGAAGGGTTTGACATGGACGCGGCGACAGTGGCCGGCTTCAAATGCGCCAGAGAGGTCGCCGACGAAAAAGGCGCGCTCGTAGCACTGAACGTGGGGCCTACCGGCGAACTTCTGGAACCGGGCGGGGTGATGACTGTGGACGAAGCTTACGAGAGGTTCGCGCACGTGATGAGGCTCGGTGCAGATATCTGCGACCTGGTGCTGATCGAGACTATGGCGGATTTGCTCGAAGCAAAGACAGCCTTCCTCGCTGCCAGGGAGCACACGGACCTCCCGGTCGTGATCTCGATGACCTTTGAGGAAAACGGGCGGACTTTCGCCGGCGTGCCCGTCGAGGCGTTTGGCATCACTATCGGCGCGATGAGGCCCGATGCCATAGGGCTGAATTGCTCAGCCGGCCCTGTGGGGATGATCCCTCTTGCGAAGAGGCTGGCGGCGGTCGTCGATGTGCCGGTGTTTATGAAGCCGAATGCGGGGCTGCCTGACCCCATCACCGGCGAGCATGTGCTTGGCCCCGAAGGGTTTGCGGCGGAGATGGAAGGTGCGAAGGAAGCCGGGCTGTGCATGGTCGGCGGATGCTGCGGCACTTCACCCGCGCATATAGCCCTCTTGACGGCGGGATTCAGAGGGGAAGTGCCAAAGCCCATCGCAAAGACCGAAGGCAGCAGGCTCGCTTCCTCCACAAGGGTGTTTACAGCCGGAGGCGCGGATGTGACAGGGGAAAGGATCAACCCGACAGGGAACCTTGCACTGAAAAACTCCATGGGAAAAGGGGATCTGGGAAAAGTGCAGGCACTTGCTGTAGAACAGGCTTCGTGCGGCGCGGACATCCTCGATATCAATGCGGGCGTCCCCGGTGCGGATGAGAAAAAGCTCCTCGTCTCAGCGGTCAAAGCTGTCCAGGCTGTGAGCGACCTGCCCGTCCAGATAGACAGCGCAGACCCTGAAGCGATAGAGGCGGCCCTGAGGGCCGTGAACGGCAAGCCCATAGTCAACTCGACGACGGGAGAAAAAGACAAACTTGGACAGATACTCCCTCTCTGCGCCAAATACGGCGCGGCGGTAGTCGGCCTCACCCTGGACGAGGGCGGCATACCTGAAACAGCCGAGGGGCGTTTTGCCGTCGCGGAAAAAATCTGCGACGCGGCCGCTATGCACGGGATACCAAAAGAAGACATATATATAGATTGCCTCACGCTTGCAGCCGGAGCCGTGCAGGGTGCCGCCACGGCCACTCTTGAAGCCCTGCGGCTCGTCAAGGAAAGGCTCGGCGTCAGGACAGTCCTCGGAGTGAGCAATATCAGCTTCGGGCTCCCGAACAGGGCTTTGCTGAACAGGCAGTTCCTGACGTTGGCTCTCGGCGCGGGCCTTGACCTGGCGATAGTCAACCCGTCGGAACCCGGATTGATGGAAGCGATCAGATCTTTCCGCCTGCTGTCCGGCACGGACGGGGAGATGGAGGCGTATATCGAAAAATATGCAGGGGCCGAGGATGTGGCGGAAGCACGGGAACCGGGCGGCTTATCCGCAGGGGAAGGCGAGCCTCTTGAAAGCGCCATACTCAAAGGCCTGAAGGACGCAGCGGTGGAAGCCGCCAGGGGCCTGCTCGCGGAGACTGAGCCGCTCGATGTGATAGACAGCCACCTGATGCCCGCCCTTGACAGGGTGGGTGAAGGCTACGAGAAGGGGACTATCTACCTGCCGCAGCTGCTCTCGTCGGCGGGCGCGGCGCAAGCTGCCTTTGACGTGGTAAAGGAAGTGCTTGCGGCGAGGGGCGAAGAAGGCGGCGGGGAACCGGTCGTCATAGCTACGGTCAAAGGCGACGTCCACGATATAGGCAAGAACATAGTGAAAGTCCTGCTGCAGAACTACGGTTTTTCGGTGATAGACCTCGGGCGCGACGTGCCGCCGGAAAAAGTCGTCGAAGCTGCGCGTGACAGCGGTGCCCGGCTTATAGGCCTGTCAGCCCTCATGACTACGACGCTGCCCGCCATGGCGGAAACCATAGCCGCGGCGAAAGAAGCCGGGCTTGACTGCAAAGTGATGGTCGGCGGCGCAGTGGTGACGCAGGAATACGCGGACTCGATCGGTGCCGATTTCTACGGGAAGGACGCGAGCAGTTCCGCCCAGTACGCCCGCTCTGTCTTTGGGGCATGATGCCCAGCCAATATTCTCCGTATCAGGTATCCGTACCGGTTGCAGCGTATCCGCCCTATTGCTCCGCCATGATGTTTAGTACCGCCATGTAGTCCGCTTCCGTCATCGGCCTCGGGTTGCTGAGGTTCGAGATGTTTTTTGCCGACTTTGCAGCGATTACGGGAAAGTCTTCGGCCGATACGCCAAGCGATGAGAAAGCCGGCAGGTTTACGCTTTTGGCGAGTTCCCTCACGCCGTACACAGCGGCTGTCGCTTTTGCCTCGTCGCTATAGTTGTCGTCCGGAAGGCCGAAAGCGACAGCTGCCCTGCCATATTTCTCAGTGCAGTAGCCCATGCAATACCTCATCATGTGCGGCAGGATGACCGCATTACAGACTCCGTGCGGCAGGTCGTACATGCCTCCGAGGGCTTCAGCTATGCAGTGGACCGATGCTACGTCGCTGTGGCTGAAAGCCATCCCTCCGAGCATGCTCCCCATCAGCATTGCGCTTCTGGCGTCCAGGTCGCCGCCATCGGCGACGGCTTTTTCCAGATTGGAAAAGATGAGTTCCATCGAATATAGCGCGAGCGCGTCTGCTATGGGTTCGGAAACTGTGGCGGTAAACGCTTCAATCGCGTGTGTAAGCGCGTCCATTCCCGTCGACGCGGTGACCGCCGGAGGGACGGTGAGCGTCAGCGCGGGGTCACAGACCGCCACTTTTGCGGCAGTGTAGGGCGTCTTGATGGTCATCTTGTATTTGTTTGCGGTGTCCGTGATGACCGCCGAAAAGGTGAGTTCGCTTCCCGTGCCCGCTGTGGTGGGGACGCAGATGAGGGTCGGGATCGGTTTTGCCGCCCCGGACTTGCCCTCGAATTCCTTCACGTCCCTCGACCCGTGGGCTATCAACACGCCTGCAGCCTTCGCGCAGTCTATGGGGCTTCCGCCGCCTATGGCTATCATGCAGTCGGCACCTGCCTTCGCGTAAGCTTCAGCAGCGTCCGCGACATTTTTGTCTTTGGGGTTTGCCTCGACCCCGTCGAAGATCTCATATGAGATGTCCTTGCCCAAAGCCGCTATTACCTTATCGGCGACACCTGCCGACAGCACCCCTTTGTCCGTGATGAGAAGAGGGTGGTTACAGCCGTAGTCTTTCAGCACATCGTCTATCTGCGCGATACAGCCTGTGCCAAAGATTATTTTTGTGGGCAGTACAAAAGAGAATGTCCGCGCGAGACTTTCCGCATTCCATTGTTTCACTTTATTTTCCTCCTGAGCCGCAGCCGCTTTGCTTCAAATTTAGTATGAGAACTAACTAAGGATATCACTGCGGGGCGCGGAGTGGCAAGTTAAAATGCGCTTTATCGATATACACGGTATAATATTAAATGGTAAATTTCACGCTTTGAATGAGGTGACGTTATGAATAAAGATTTCGAGGCTGCGGTGCGCACAACGCGCGAAGCTTTCCGTCCACAGACTTTCGCTGTGGGGGTGTGGCATGGCGGAGAGGAACATTACTATACCTTTGGGAGGGTATCCCCGCGCACGGCCGAGGCCGATGCGGACACTGTGTTTCCGATTGCTTCTGTGTCCAAATCTTTCATTGCCGCCGCCGCATGGATGCTGGCGGAGAAAGAGAAGATAGATATATCCGCTCCTGTGACGCGCTACCTCCCAGATTTTTCCATGTACACGGAGGAAATGACGCAGAGGCTGACAGTGCGCGATACAATGTGCCATTGCTGCGGCCTGCCCCGGCACGATATCACGCTGTTTACCCGTGAGGATTTCACATTGGAGGAAATGGTGCACATCATACGTTACCTTCAGCCTGCGTGGCCAATACATACGAAGTTTTGTTACCAGAACCACATGTTTGCGGCACTCACCTTGTTGGTGGAGCGGGTATCCGGAATGCCATGGGGAGATTTTGTAAAAAAGCGTATCTTCGATCCCCTCGGGATGGATCGCAGCTACACGAAACCTCTCGCATACCAGGACGTAGACGACAACTACGCAAGGCCGAGGGTGCAGAAAAACGGCAGGAATTATCCGATCAAGTCGGAAGACCCCTCCAATTGCGGCTGCGCCGGATCCATCAGTGCGAGCGTCAGGGATCTCCTTCAATGGGTGAAATTGAATCTGCGACAGGGGAAGTCACCAAACGGCGACAAACTGTTTTCCACGCTGACGGCGCACATGATGCAATGGGGACATACGCCCATCAGGCCGGGCGAAATGACGCCTTTTCAATTTGATGAGATTACGAATACTTTCTATGGCACGGGATGGTTCGTCGAGCGTTTCCGTGGAGAACGCTTTGTACAGCACGGCGGGACTCTCCGGGGATACAAGAGTTTTGCGGGGTTTTTGCCTGAAAAGGATTTTGCTTTTGCTGCGCTTACGAACGCTAACGTGTCAATCTCCGCCGAGGCCATCGGCAGGAAGCTCTGTGATATACGCCTTGGATACACGGATGTAGATTGGGACAAGCGTTTTGCAGAGGTGATCTCAGAGGCGCGGGAAAACGCCTTTTCGCAGTACCAGACCATCATCGAACCGCCCGAGCAAACCCCCTCGCTCAGCGGTTTGCCCGGGCGGTATGAAAACAAGGCCTACGGCGTATTCACTGTCAGGGAACGCGGCGGCAGGCTGCGGCTGCACGTAAGCAACGTAAAGCCAATGTCCATCGTCCCTTCGAAGCTCTTCGGATGGGCCGCAGACCTGCCGGAGATGGCGATGGCTCTGCCTCTCAGGTTTGAGAAGGCGGGCGAACGTGCCGTCCGGCTGCTTGTTCATCTCGACAAAGACCTGACCGAGCCTGTCGTGTTTGAGCGCCTCCCTTAGCGTTATTATTCAGACGTACGCGGGCTACGCGTGAGCGGACAGCCTTGACCATGTACCCTGTGATGTTCCGCATGGGTTACGCGGGCTACGCGTGAGCGGACAGCCTGGTCTCGCTCACGCACCCTTCAGAAAAAGCAGGCCATGCCTGAGCAATAATCTTCAAACGCTTTCTTTAGCGTCGCCCTGAGGCACGATGATGCCGAAGATCTTTTTCTCGTTGTACTTCCAATAGAAGAAGAAAGCGGCGGCGGCAAAAGCGATGGACACAAGCGCGGTGATTCTCACCCCTTGTGCCGTCGGCATGCTGTTCGTGCTTCCGACATAGATCACAAGCCCTACCACGGCGGGGACGAGCGTGCTCGGCAGCGTACCGATGATGCTTGCGACCGCCATGAACATGCCGGTGCGGTTTTTGCCGGAAGTGATATGGTCATACTGGGCGATGTCGGCGAATATGGAGGCACCGACGGCACCGCCGACAGCCTGAGGATAAGCGAACAGCACACCCATGATCATAAGCAGCGCGATGCTGCCGACCTTCGCGCCTTCGCCTGCCATCCCTGCCCACATACTTCCTGCCGCGACTGTCCCCGAACCCAGCAAATTGCTGATCGGCCCGTGGAAGAACACCAGCAGAAAGATGACTGCGCAGGTTGAGATGGAAGCCAGCATCATCCTTCGTTTCCCGACGCGTTTTACCAGACGGAGGATCGGCGGGTAAAGAAGCAGCGTGACGACGGTCAATACCAGAAACACCACCGTGGTCATTGAGGCCTGCAGGCCAAGCAGCAAATCGATGGTAAACAACAGCGATGCATTGAAAACTCCGATCGCAAAGTCAAAAGCCATCGCGCCAAACATGAAGATGACAAAGTCCCTGTTTTGGAAGGTGCCTTTTAAGCTCCTGAAGATCCCTATCCTCTCTTCATCTATCCGGGCAGGCTCCACGTAGTCGGCTTCACGGATGGAAAAAGAGCATGCCAACATGCAGATGATCCCAAGTATCGGGAAAATCATGATGCTGACCCGCCATGCCGCAAGGACGTCCATATTCCCTTCAATCATCATGATGATTGTAGGTACGAAGGAAACGAGCAGGCCGCCGACTGTGGTGAAGATCGCGACTGCCGTAAAGTAACGCACACGGCGAAAGGTATCCGGGATGATTTCAGGTATCAATGCTTTTAAGTTCACATCAAAGAAAGAACGGCTCATGCAATACAGGAACAGTGCCACTACGACCCACACGATGTTGATCGCGCTTTGCCCGTTCACAGGGGCAAAGAAAACCAGCACACAGAACAGCCCCGCCGGTACAGCCGCCATGCGCATGAACGGGATGCGCCTTCCTTTCGGGTTTTTTGAGTTGTCGCTGAGTGACGCGATCCA
>JAISAW010000073.1 GCA_031266515.1 Eubacteriales Family XIII. Incertae Sedis bacterium | reverse complement strand
TTCCCGCTCGGAAGGTTGTCAACAAAGGAGGCGGTCACAATAGTTATCAGAAATCTATCGATAAGGCACATCACAGGGGTACTTCTCATCGCACTTTCCCTGATGGCTTTCGTCCTCTGGGAAAGCGAAGGCAGGGAGCTCGTCACGATGGATGAAGTGCTCGTCGCCAGAAGCGACATTGAAGAAGGCGGCGTACTGTCCGCCGATATGTTCAAAACCGTGAGGGTCCCCCGAGGCGCTACCGTATCTTCGGCTGTGCGCCCGGAAAACGCCTCCGGTGTGGAAGGAAAGGTAGCGGACCAATCCATATTCGAGGGGATGCAGCTCTCGTCAAAGCAGTTTGTGGAAAAACGCGGCGACGACGGCCCCCTCCTTTCACTCTTTGTGATCAGGAGCGAGTGGATCTATATGTGCTCAAGCTCGCTGCGCGGCGGGGACCGTATACGGCTCGTGACCAAAGACGGCGGGACGGATTTCGGGGAGTTCAGCGTCGCCTATGTGAAGGATGTTGATGGAAAGGAAGTGAAGAGCGTCGGCGAATCCGCGCTTTCAGGAGAGGATGCAAAGGCAAGGACAGCGGCCTCGAACCCCAATCATCTGGAAATCCTCTGCGACTTCGAAACTTATCTGAGCATCAGGGAACGCGCAGAAACCGATCCTGCGCCTGTGCTCATTATAATAGGAAAGGAGACGCCAAATTGACAGACGAAAACAGACGCAGCTTCTCAGCCGTATGTGATTTGATCCGCACCCTTGCCCCTGAAAACGCAGAAGGCAGCGACTGGCTTGAACTGCAAAAAGAAGCTATCATCGGCCACGCGGGCGCTGTATCGCGCTTGATGGCTGTGATCCGCAAGGTGCTTGACGAAGAGTCGCTCTCCGCTTCGTTTTCCTGGCCGGCATGGTATGTCTCCGAGGAAGACGCCATCTATCAGGAAGTCTGGGGCAGAGCGGGCCTTGCCGAATGGTGGAGGCCGCCCTACGATGAAAGCGGCAGCGCGAAGATCATCGGCGACAATATATTTTTCCAGCACCAGGGGAAAATGAGGCTCATGCCCCAGCTTATCGGCGAACACAGGAGGGAACAGCTTCTGCGCGGTTTTTTGCTGCTTACCCCGGGCGAAAGGCTCGACCGGGATTTTCATGAGATATACCTTGCGGACGGCGTACGGCTCACCGTGTACAAAAACGCTATGACGAAGAAAGGGCAGGACGTGTTCATCTTTCGCCGTTATATCATCCCTGAATACAGCTTTGCCGAACAGGCGAGGCGAGGGACCATCCCCGCCGAAGCAGGCACACTGTTTGAAGCTATGGTCGCAGTCGGCTACAACGTGGTATTTTGTGGGCCCGTACGCAGCGCCAAAACCACCTTCCTGTCCACTTGGCAGAAGCACGAGGATCCCTTGCTCGAAGGGGTGATGATCGAAACGGATCCCGAAGTCCCTCTTCATGCGCTCATGCCCGGCGCTCCGATAGTCCAGCTTCTGGCGGACGGGGAGGCCCTTTCCCGCATATCGAAAAACCTGCTGCGGAGCGACGCGGATTACTTCATTTTTGCCGAGGCAAGGGACGGCATCGCCCTCGATGCGGCTTTTCGAATGGCACGCAAAGGGCGGGGGAGGATGAAAATGACATTTCACACGAACGACCCTTACCGATTTGCGGAGGATGCGGCGCTTGAGGTGGTCAGGCGCTGCGGCGGGGACATGAGAGACGCCGAACTCCGCGCTGCCTCGAGCTTTGACTATATCTTTCACATGTCTCCGGCAGGAAATGAAGACAGAAAAGTATTGCAGGGGATATACGAGCTCGGCGTGAGAAAAGGCAGGATTTACTACGAAGAGATCTGCGCATTTGCCGCAGCCACGGGAAACTGGCGCTGGTCTTCCGGGATATCGCAGGAAAAAATCAAGATGGGCATGGCGGCCTCGCCGGAGGCTTTTGGAATTTTTTATAAGGAGCTTGTACGCCTTGCAAACAATTAACCGCATCCTGTCATCGCTCGCTTCAATATCGGTCTACGCCATTTTCCTGGCGGGAGTACTCACCCTTGTGTCCGGCTATTTGCGGCAGCTTGGCGACGTCATAGGCGCGCGCAAGCGGCTGCGCACCGCCGCGTCCCCCGCCCGGAACGGATATTCTTCCCTCATAAGGCATCTTGGCTATTTGCTTTCCGTCGTTTCGGCGAAACGCCTCAGCCCGGCTTTGTTCCTGACTCTCACTGCGGGGCTCTTTCTCGTGGTTTTCATCACCACCGCGTTCAGGATGAATACTTTTTCGAGCCTGTGCTTTGCGGGGACGGCGGCTTTCATGCCTTACTTCTATATGAGGATCAGGTTGGAGCGGATACGGCGGAAAGCCAGCCACGAAGGGGAGATGATGATGTCCGCGTTCCTCACTTCGTACCTGGTGACCGGAGGCAACGTCTACGAAGCGATAGAGCGTACCCATCGCGCATGCTCCCATCTTCCGGTCACAACGGCTCTGATAAGCAGGCTGCTGTCCGGAATGAGAGCCACCGGCAATCCGGCGTGGATACGAAAAGCGACCAGGGAATTTTCCTATGGGATAGGGACGAGTTGGAGCAGGACTTTCGCTTTCATCATAGATGAGTCCGCCATTTCAGGCAGAAATATGACTGCCGCCATTGAGGACATCATCTCGCAGCTCAAAGAAGCGAGAGCCCTCGCCGAAGAGCGCAAAAGGCTGAACGGCGAGTCCGCGAGGATGCTCACCTGGCTCACTCCGTGCATATACGCGCTTTCAATAGCGGCAGCCCTGTTTTTCCTCGGCATCCCTTTGACAAATATTATCAGGAATCAGTTTTTCGAGCCGACGGGGTTTTCCCTGTTCACGATCGGGGTCTTCATCTTCCTTATTAACAGGATGCTGCTCGAATTGACTATGAACAGAAAGTTGGACTTCTGATGCTGAAATACGCGGATCTCATACCTTTTCTCGCACTCATGGCGGGCCTTTCCCTGGTTTGCGGGCTTATGCCAAAAAGCAGGCCACGGCTCGATTCGGACAGGGCCTCGGGCGCGTTCGAAACTTTTCGCCGCCGTCTTGCATCAACCCGCAAAAAGCTCCCGGCGGGAGGGGCCTCATTTGAGAGCGAGATATATTCGTCGCTCAGCATCATGAGGACTATGGCGGCGGGCTATGGGGACGGCGGCGCGTTGCTCTCGGCGGATACGCTTATGGAGCATCTCATATCCGCGGGAGGCGCCATGTCAAACGCCCTGTCCGAAAGCCTCGGCCTTCTGCGGCTCGGCAGGGACGAAGAAGCTGTGGAGCGTTTTGTGAAAACAGCCAATACGGAGTATTCCAGGGATTTCATGCTGCTCATTGCGGGATGGGATTCGGCGGAGCCTGCAAAGCTTCTGTCCGCCATATCCTCATTTCGTGAAGCGCTGAAGGAAAGGCGTATGACGAAGCTGAAGAAAAAGGCCGAGCTTATGAGCGACCTTCTCTACCTGCCCGTCACGGTCGGCGCGCTTATAGTATTTTTGAATTTTGTGTTCATAGCTTACTATGCGGAACAGCAGGAATTGCTTAAGGAGATGTTTTTTTGAAAGAGAGGATGACTATTCAAACATGCTTGTCTTTTTTCCGCATAGCACGCGCTTTTGCACAGAACCCGTGCTCGCGTACCTCAAGTACGCTCCGCGCGGAACCTGTGCAAAAGCACGCACTCTACGAAAAAAATCCTGCGCATGCATGAATAGTTACATTAGTATGTATCAGCGGTGATTAAGGAGACAAAGTGTGAAAAACTTTTCACACGCCGCCGGAGGCAATTCAATCATAGTTGCCTCATGCGGAAACATGAAGTCAAAGGGACAAAACGTTATTGTAAGGCAGAAACATTTTTCATGTGAAATTTGTTTCTGCAAGCGGCGATTCACTCGCCGCGCCAAGCAGAAATGAGGCAACAATGAAACAGATGATAGTGCTTCTCGCGACGATAATACTGGGGATAGCCCTCGCGGGGATGGTGATGAGTTTCGGCGATACTGCGAAAGGCGTCACGGACTCCACCAAGTCCCGGCTTGAAGCGCAGCTCGGCTGGGATGAAGAGTGAAACGGAAATGAAGCAAGATGAAACAATTCATCGTGCTTGCGGCGACTTTGCCGCTGATGCTCGCAATCCTGGTGCAGTTTTCGCTCGAACAGCTGAACATGCACCGCCTTATCGCGCTTGAGAGCACAGTGGATGCCTTCAGGCTGTACTCGTCAAGAGGCGAAGGGATTGACGACGCGGGAGTGGAAAAGCTTCGCAGGCGCGCGGCGGATATATACCGCGTAGATCTTTCATCGGTAGGCTTTGAAGCGGCCGAATCGGAAATCGAAGGTGTCACGGAGTTCACGATATCCGTCCCGTCGAAGCGTCTGCTGACGGCGTATTTCGAGGGGGATGAAGATCCTGAGAGTGCGTATATCAGGCTCCGCGGCACTGTGGTCACACCGATTGATGACGAAGAAGCTGATCCTGAAAGCGCCGAAGACCCGGAGGCCGGTTGAGCAACTGGCTCCAAGGTGTCACGAAGCTGCAAGCCGGCAAACACCGTAGGGTGACAGCCGCGTCTTGCTTGCTGCGCCTCCGCTTCGCGCTACTGTGTGCGCACTCACTCCGCGCAGACGGCGCAAGACGCGGCTGTCACCCTACGGTGCTTGCCGGTTTGTGGGTGCGAGCCCGATTTTCAGGCATACATCCGAGACGCCGCAGTCGGCGCAGCCGGGTTTTCTCGCGTGGCAGACCCTGCGCCCGTGCCAGATGAGCGCATGGTGCGTCTCCGACCTTCGCCCTGCAGGGATCCTGTCCATCAATGCTTCTTCAGTCTTTTCGGGGGTATCCTCACGGCATAGCCCCATCCTGTTCGCAAGCCTGAAGACGTGGGTGTCCACTGCAATACGGTCTTCGCCGAAAGCTTCCGCAAGCACGACGTTCGCCGTCTTTCTTCCGACTCCCGGCAATCTCACAAGCTCGTCAAAGCTTCCGGGGACTTCTCCCTGGTATCCTTCTGTCAGTATCGCAGACAGCCGTGTGATGTTTTTGGATTTTTGCCGGTACATACCTATGGGGCGGATGACTTTCTCGACATCCTCCTGAGGCGCTGACGCCAGGGATGCGGCGTCCGGCCATCTGCGGAAAAGTTCAGGCGTCACTTTGTTGACGCTGACGTCGGTAGTCTGCGCAGACAGTACAACAGCTATGAGCAGCTCAAAGACGCTACGGAAATCAAGCTCACAGCGCGCACCCGGGTACAGCCCGATGAGCTTTGATATCAGTATTTCGATCTTTGCTTTGGTGAGCAGCCGCGCAGCCATCATTACCTGTGGCTTCTCATGTGGCTTCCGTGGTTCCGCCGAAGCTTGAACGAAGCCACTACATGCTCAAGCGCCACAGCTTGCTGCTCAAATGACTTGCTCGTTTCCGCGAATTCCTCGGACGTTGCGGATGTAGCGGTGGTGACTGAAGAAAGGCGTTCCATATCCCTTCCGACTTCGCTCATTTCATTTGCCTGTTTGACAGCCCCGTCGCTCAGCGCGGAGATGATCTTATTGACTTTTTCAGACTGCTCCACTATGCGGTTCAAAGTTTCCGCAGTCTCCGCTGCCGAGGCTGTCCCCGCCCTCGCTGCTTTCAGCACGTCGTCTATCAGCTCGGCTGTGTCTCCGGCAGCCTTGGCACATCTGCCTGCGAGCATGCTCACCTCATCCGCCACCACGGCAAAGCCTCTGCCGGCGTTTCCTGCCCGCGCTGCTTCGACTGCCGCATTCAGAGACAGTATATTCGTCTGGAAAGCTATGTCGTCGATCGTCTTGTTTATATGCTGTATCGCTTCGGCTGCTTTGTTGATGCCGTCGATGGAATTCAGCAACTCCTGCATTTTTGCGTTGCCGTCAATGGCAGTCTGCCTCGCGAGGTCAGCCATAGTGCTGGCATCGGTGGTATCCGCCACGGTATCCGCCAAATTGTCCCCAATGTTTTCAATATTCACGTCAATGTTCTTAATGCTGCCCGCCGCGTCCAAACTGCCGGTCAACAGGGATTGCGCACTTTTTGAAATCTGGACAGAACCTGCGGATATCGACTCCGTAGACTCTGAAATGATGCTGATGGTCTCGCCGAGGGTGTCTATGATCTTTCCGAGCGCAAGGCCTATGTTCACAAAACTTCCTTTGTACTCTATCCTGCTCTCCACATCAAGATGCCCGTTGGCAATCTCGCCAAGCACATAGTCGATATCATCTATATACCTCTTCAGGTAGTTGATAGTGTATTCGAGGCTTTCATTGAGGTGGGCATGCTCCTTCGTCAGGGTTTTGATATTTGCCGCCGTGTGCAGATCGCCTTCTGCAAGCGACACGATCCTTTCGGTGGCTCTCACGACCGGGCGCGACAGTACCCTTGCCACCAAAAATGCCGCGATGAGCCCTATGATGAGCATGACGCCTATCACGGTCAGGGTGATATCCCTGATGCTGTTGAAATTTGCAAACAGCTCCTGCTTCGGCACTACGGCACCTACCGACCACCCTTCAGGGCCTTCGACCGGCCTGTATGAGACCAGGTAGGTATCCCCTCCGGAGTCAAGCTCGACGGTCTCGGACTTGCCCGCAATCATGTCTGGCGTCGCTTTGCTGAGCATTTCAAAAAATACCGT
>JAISAW010000136.1 GCA_031266515.1 Eubacteriales Family XIII. Incertae Sedis bacterium | reverse complement strand
AAACTTCATCTCCGCGTCTGCGGCAGGCATTCTCCGCCTGTAAATATGTGGTGACTATTTTATCTCATTCGGAGGCATAAAGATTGCCAAAATGTCACTATCTGCACAAATTAATTTTTCGTTGGTGAAATTTAAGAATGGAATAAATAAACAATATATCATGTTTATTTCGCGCTAAACCGGGTAAACTGGACAAAGAAAGTAAATATTACACAATATTTGCTTTGTGCCGGAGTTGGTCGAATGCAGCGTTGCCGGACGGGCGAAACGGCACAAAAACAAGCAGACGAAGCAGCAGCAGTATCAATCATCAAAAGGAGTTTGCTAAAATGAACACAATGAACGGATCCAGTGGAAGAAGCCGGTGGCTTTCTGTATTTGCGGCAACCATCGCTTTTTTGATGCTCTTTGCCTGCATATCTTCATATCTTACGGCATTTGTATATGCAGCCTCAGAAACGGAAGAAACCGGGGCCGATGCATCAATCCCTGCAGAGCCATCTGATGAACAGGCAAAAACTCCGGGACAGGCAGGCGAGCAGATATCGCCTGTTGCCAGTAGCTCCGAGGCTGACAAAAACATCGCTGCTACGGCAGCCAACCCGGAGAAGAAAGAAATTGACGCAAGTGACTACTCGCAGAAACCGCTGTCCGGCCCTGAGTCCGCAGAGGGCGATAAGTTTCTTATTTCGTTCAAGGATGCGGGAGGAAAGGTCATTGACAGCGTCCAGGCTTCGGAAAGTGAAACCATTCCTGCCCCGAGCGGCTTGACGGCCTCTAAAATCAAGCCTCCCAGCGGTTGGAGCTTTGAATACTGGTATGTTGAAGGCGACGAAAATTTTCCACCGGCCGACTTCTACGCCGCTTCGCCCGTCGCGGAGAAGAATCTGTATCTTGTCCCTTTTCTCACGCAGAAACACACCGTCATATTTATCTCCGAAGGCGACCAGGTACCGGATCCTATGGTGTTCGTAGATCCGGGAGACAGCGTTGGCAGGCCGGCGGATCCAACCAGAGCCGGTTGGGCTTTTGCCGGTTGGGAAGTTGATGACGGGGACGGAGGCAGAACGCACTACGATTTCGGCACACCTGTCAGTAGAGATTTGATCCTGTACGCATCGTGGACAGCGGTGCAGAATGCGGCCGATTACACTATCATCGTGTGGATGGAAAAACCCAACCTGCATCCGGAGGATCCTTCCTGGAGGCCGACTCCCGGGGTACCGGGCGAGTATGACTACGTGTTTCAGGTTCCCGTCACAGGCGCAACGGCAGGCGAAGAAATCACATTCAACGGCACGACACTTCCACTTCCGGCGAAAGTGGCAAGCCTTTTCACCACTCATGCAAAGCTGAAATATGCGGAGTTTCAGGATGCGGACAGCAAGGTGATCCAAGGCAACGGCTCGACAGTCATAGGCGTCTATATGAGCCGAAAGGTGTATACGTGGGCACTCAGCATCGTCAATCCGGACAGCAACACGCAATACCGGATGACTATTGGCGGGACGACTTATGATGCAGGCAGCAACCCTGTATTCTCGTTCAGTGCCAAATACGAGGATAGCATTGGGGATACCTTCGCATCGGCGTACGACTACACAAACCCTATATTTGAGAAAAGAGCCAGGGCTGGCGCAGGGGATTCGTGGAACAACTGGGCTGCAACCTGTGATTTTAGCGGTTGGGATCTGAATCCCGATCCTCCGGGCGCTGCATTTCTCACACCTTTCTTCGACCCCAATTTTTATGTGAACACAAATATGATCTCTTTTGACGGGACGATACGGTCCTATCACCTTGATTCGACATGGAATACTTCGATGCAGTTTTACTATTACCGCTACTTTGCGGAAGCCCTTGATGGAGACATCGAAGGCACATTCCTTAATCTTGCGGGAACAAGATACAAATTGCTTGAGGAGCATAGCGCGACGGTCCATAGCTACGCAGCCTGGCTCCCGGTGATACCATATGCGAAAGACATTCCCGGATACAGCAAAAACAGCGATATCCCGCGAAGGTATAGTATCGACGGTTCGACCTGGACAGCGGACAACAACGGCCAATATGCCGCTTTTTTCTACAGGCAAAACATCTACACCCTGGCTTTCGATGCCAACATGCCGCCTGAAACATCAGCGTCTGTCAAAGACCTTCCGGCTCCCGTGGAAAATGTCTCTTATGGCCAGGGGATCAGCTCATACGAGCCTGCAACCGTGCCGACACTCGAAGGATACAGGTTTGCGGGCTGGTATAAAGACCCCTCCTGCACTGAGCTTTTTGAGTTTGGCATATCGATGCCAAACTCGCACGTCACCGTATTTGCAGGATGGAAGGGGTATACGGTCACCTTCTACGACACTGTCGAAGATGGCAATAAAATTGCCGATCAGAATGTGCCAAGAGCAGGATATATCGACCCGTATGATCAGGAATTGCTTACGTCACTTGCGGCCATGGAGGACGAAAGGGGCGCGGCATTTGACGGATGGTACTGGCATCCGGTCCCCTGGCAACCGACAATGGTCGAATTTGACCCGAGTGTACAGGTTTATGGCAATTACGACCTGTACGCGAGATGGAAGACAGGCGGATTCAAAATCACCTATGAACCCGGAGAGGGGGTTTTTGAAGGATTTTCACATGATCTAAATTTGTACGACTATAACGTGCTCGCTTCCATCAAGGATGGTGCCGGTTTCACGCAGGCAAACCACGAGGGGTATGTCTTTGATGGATGGAAAGCTTTGAATGAAGACGCGACGCTTGGCAGCGAAGCTTATCAAGCGAACGATTCCATTCAAGTCAAGGGGGATGTGACGTTTATAGCGCAATACCGATCCTCGTCAACGGTGGTTGATGGTCCCGATGATCAGCCAGATCCTGGTACGCCGGATGCGCCGGGGGATGAGGAGGAAAACATTCCCGATCCCAATCCGGAGCCATATCTCGATATTACGCCGGTTCCTGCGCCAATTCCCGCGCCAATCGCACAGGCTGCTGCTATAGCGCAGCAGAATAGCGTAAGTACCACACCGCTTGAGGACAATACCTCGCCGCTGTCTTCAGGTACGCCTGATGGCGGGTGGGCTCTGCTCAATCTCATATTGGCCGGTATAGCTGTAGTATTCGCCTTCACTCTCCTCATCCATCTCTTTGCCGGCAGGCACAGGGATGGGGCAAGCTACGGCGACGGCGGCAATATCGGAAGCAGCACTAAAGGCGGTAGTGACGGCAACGGCAATATCTGGCGCACCCTAGCCATCATACTGGGGATCGTAAGCCCCATCGCGTTCCTGCTTACGGAGGACGTCACGCTTCACATGGTTCTCGTCGATATGTGGACGTTGCTGATGGCTGCTATCGTCCTCGTTCAGCTCATGTTCATATTTGTCATGCGGCAGATACGCAAAGCACACAAGACCGGCAAAGGCGATTTGGCCGGAAAGGCATTCTCCCCGGTGCAAGGCTGACGAGATTTCACGTTTGAAGCGTCCGGAATCTCAAGGCACCATGGGAACAATCGCTTATATTTTTCAGGCAGGGCAATCGCTAAAAGGGCGAAAAATGCAATCTGCACTCCGAAACAGGGTGATTTGACAATATGAAATATATACCGTAAGGTTGTACGTAATCCGTACATTTTGCCGTACAAGAGAAAGAGGTTGAAATAAATATGGATACTGTAAAAAACCGTCGGGTCGAAGTACGTTTTTCTTCTTCGGATTTTATAGCGCTGTCCGATTTCGCAAACTTTCAAGGCCAATCCGTCTCTGAACTGATCCGGACGACACTAATGGACAGAGTGGCGGAGTGGGAGGACGTAGAGGCAGCGGAAAAAGTGCTCGACGACATTGCTGAAGGCAAACAAAAAGTATACTCGCACGAAGATGCAATGACTCGTGTAGGCCGCCGCTGATGTGGTCGGTATCCTGGTCCGAGCAAGCCTTGAAAAAATTAGCAAAGCTCGATGTGAAGACCGTACAGCGAATCGATGTTTGGGTCAAAAGGATGTCGAGGCAGGAAAACCCTCGATCCAATGGCGTCGCATTGCAAGGGAAAAAATACAAAGGTTTGTGGCGATACAGGGTGGGGGACTACAGGCTGATTTGCCAAATCACTGATTCCGAGTTTGTAATCCTTGTTCTTGAAATCGGGCACAGGAGCAGTATCTATCTGTAGCCGTCGGCGACCTTATTGCCCTGCGTCATCGGTCATGGCACGTATTTTGGCTCGCTATCATCGAGGCTATATACCCCGCTCCAAAACCGTTGTCGATGTTTACCACTGAGACGCCGAGCGCGCAGCCGGAGAGCATGGCAAACAGCGCCGTGAGCCCACCCATCGATACGCCATAGCCGACGGAAGTGGGTACCGCAATCACGGGTACGCTGACGAGCCCGCCGACCACTGATGGGAGGGCACCTTCCATACCAGCAGCCACTATGACCGCGTCCGCACTCTTTATATCTTCGACTTTCGAAAAAAGCCGATGAATGCCAGCAACACCTACATCGTATTGCCTCTGCACCCGGCAGCCGTAAAGCCCCGCTGTGAGCGCGGCCTCTTCAGCTATGGGGATATCCGCCGTCCCCGCACAGAGTATCGCCACTTCGCCTCTGGAACCCTTTGTTTCCGTGCAAAGCGTCGCTGCTTCGCCTTCGAATCCGTCAATCCCTGCGTATGGAGCTGCGGCTTTATCCCGGGATCCGCCCGTCTCCGCACCCCCGTTTGCGGGAATCCCCCCGCCCACGGCGACAAGCAAACCGGCGTCCCGAAAATAAAAGAGTTCTTTGGCGCGGGCGGCCAAAGCGTCGCCCACGGCGGACAGATACTCTTCAGTTTCACCATATGATACCGCCCTGTGCCGCCAACTCTCTCCGAGTAGCTTTCCGGTTTCATCAAATGCTTCCGCTGAAGCCTTTGTTGCGATTACCGGCGAGCTGTTTTCGGAAAGCCTTCCCATGATCTTCGCAACCTGACCCGGCGTCTTGCCGAGCCCGTAAATGACTTCGGCGCGCCCGGTCCTAAGCTCTCTGTGTCCGTCGATCTTCGCTATGCCTATATCGTCGTAAGGCATGGCACTGAGCCGCTGCGCCGCCTGTTCCGGAAGGACTTTGCCCTCCGCCACATCGACTAAAAGATTTTTAAGCTCCTGTTGTTTCATGCTGTCAGCCTCTCCGCCGCCGATATGACGTGGGCGAGCAGTAGTTGGGTGGTGACGCCTCCCACGCCTCCCGGGACCGGGGTGATAGCCTCCACAAGCCCGTCCGCATCTTCCACCGAAACATCCCCTGTCAAGCCTCCGCTATCCGTCGGGTTCATACCTACGTCGATCACGGTCTGCCCCGGCGAAAGGTATTCCTTTCCTATGGCACCCACCACCGAACCGCTCTCATCCTGCGTGGTTATACCCGCGCAGGCTATCAGGATTTCAGCGCCTTTTGATATATCCGCGAGGCCCGAGCTTTTGCTGTGGGCCATCGTCACGGTGGCGTCCTCCGTCAGAAGCAGCTGCGCTATCGGCTTCCCGATTACCGTGCTTCTGCCTATTACCACTGTACGCCTGCCTGCGAGCCCTATCCCGAATTCTTTCAGGATGGCGAGCGAAGCCTCAGCCGTGGCGGGCAAAAAAGTCTTATCCTTCAGCGCTTCTATATCCGCCGGGGTTTTGGACTTGTAGAGCAACGACATAGGCAGGATTCCTACGCCGTCGACGTCCATTCCGGGCGGCACCGATTCACAGACGGCGTCCTCGTCTATTTGCGCCGGCATAGGCCGAAAAACCAGGATCCCGTGAATGCTGTCATCGGCGCTCGCGGCTTCCACTGCAAAGAGCACTTCTTCTGTCGTTGCGTCCTCTCCAAACTCTGCGGTAGCGACGTTTACCTCCATCCTGGCCGCAGCCCGCTTTATAGTGTTCTCATAAGCGAGGTCTTCACTGCGTGCACCCACCCTGAAAATGCAGAGCGTAGGCTGTATGCCTGCGTCGTTCAATTTCCGCACAGAATCTTTGCCCGCTTCGCGTATACGCCTGATCATATCTTTTCCGCTTAGTATCTTTGTCAAAATATCTTTTCCGCTTTCTCTACTTTTTCAGCAGCAGCGCTTCCACCCTGCCACAGATTTCTTCCGCGAAAGGCAAATACTTTTCGAGCAACTCCCGCCCTTCGCTTTCTAACCTGTCCGAGTAGTCACGGTCTTTCAGCGCCGACGTATTGACGATGACATTCAGCCATGCGGATTTCATGCCTGCCGCAGCAAGCACGGCACCGCAGGCCGCATCGCTCATCGCCATCCTGCTGCCTTTCGATACAAGCTCGTCCATGACCCCAATCGCTTCTGCGCACTTCCGCATCATCTCAATCGGGACTTCCGCCGCGTCCTTCGTGCGCATTTCAATTATGCGCCCCCTCTGGTCTTTTTCGGCCTCACTGCCCTTCGGCATCCGGTAGGCAGTGATGAGTGGCTCAAATGCATCGGCATCTTTCTGTGCCAAATCGAGCAAGTCTTTCTGGATCCGGTATGTAGCGACCTTCAGCGAATTCAGCTCTTCTTCGCTGTCCGCATATTTCTGTTTGCCGATGGTCAGGTTTGCCACCATCCCTCCGAGCGCGGCACCGAGCGCTCCGCATAGGGCCGCAGCCCCGCCTCCGCCTGGGACGGGGGCTTTCGAAGACAGCATGCCCACGAATTCATCAACCGGTTTTTCCACCAAAAGCTTCTTCCTGGGCATCATATCGGGCGAATGACCGATGCCAACGCCGCCCGGCGCATTGCTGTCTTTTTTGTCGCGGCCAAAAAGGATCCCCATCAGAACAGCCCCACTATCACGCCGTTTCCGTCGACATCTATCCGCTCAGCCGCAGGGGTTTTGGGAAGGCCGGGCATAGTCATGATGGCACCGGTCAAGGCCACGACAAATCCGGCACCCGCGCTCACGCGTACACTACGCACATTCAAGGTGAACCCCGAAGGGGCACCGAGCACGGCTTGGTCGTCAGTAAAGCTGTACTGGGTTTTGGCTATGCACACAGGCAGCCGCGAAAATCCGAGCCTTTCAAGTTTTTCGAGTTCTTTCAAAGCCGCCGCCGAAAAACTCACGCCGTCCGCCCTGTATATCTTTTTTGCCACAGCCTCGATTTTTTCCGCAAGCCCCATTTCCTCTTCATAGCAATATTTGAACTCTGAAGGCTTTTCGCACAGCGTTGCGACTATCTCTGCCAGTTCCACGCCACCTTCGCCGCCTTTCGCATGCACTTCCGAAATCGCCACATCCGCCCCCAGCGCGGCGACCCTTGCCCTTATCAAGTCGATCTCCGCATCCGTGTCATGCGCGAACTTATTGATAGCGACGACGACAGGAAGCCCATAGACCCCTTTCAGGTTTTCGAGGTGGCGCAGCAGATTTGGGATGCCCTGTTCGAGCGCGGGCAGGTTCTCCTTCGAAAGCTTTTCTTTCGGTACGCCAGCCTGGTACTTGAGAGCTCTGACAGTAGCGACAAGCACGACCGCCGAGGGAGTAAGCCCTCCGAAGCGGCACTTGATATCAAGGAATTTTTCCGCGCCAAGATCTGCACCGAAACCGGCTTCGGTCACACAGTAATCGGCTAGCCCGAGCGCAGCCTTTGTGGCGATCACGCTGTTGCACCCATGCGCGATATTCGCAAACGGGCCGCCGTGCACGAACGCCGGAGTGCCTTCGAGGGTCTGCACCAAATTCGGTTTGATGGCGTCCTTCATCAAGGCAGTCATGGCACCTTCCGCTCCAAGCTGTCCGGCCCGCACAGGCTCGCCGCCGTATGTGTAGCCCACTATGATGTCGGCAAACCTCTTTTTCAAATCGGTGATGTCGTCGGCGAGGCACATGATCGCCATGACTTCGCTCGCCACCGTGATATCGTAGCTGTCTTCCCGCGGCACCCCATTAATCGCGCCGCCAAGGCCGGAGGCGATGAACCGGAGTTGCCTGTCGTTCATATCCACACATCTGTGCCAGGTCACTTTCCTTGGGTCGATGCCAAGCGCGTTGCCATGATAGATGTGGTTGTCGATCATGGCCGCAAGCAGGTTGTTCGCCGCTCCTATCGCGTGCATGTCGCCCGTGAAATGCAGGTTGATGTCTTCCATCGGGATGACCTGCGCGTATCCCCCTCCGGCAGCGCCACCCTTGATCCCGAACACAGGGCCGAGGGAAGGTTCCCTCAAAGCCACTATCACGTTTTTGCCAATCCTCTTCATGCCGTCGGCAAGCCCTACCGTCGTGGTCGTCTTCCCCTCGCCTGCCGGGGTCGGGGAGATCGCGGTGACCAATATCAGTTTCCCGTCGCCGGCGCTCTCCGCAAGAGCTTCGGCACCAACCTTCGCTTTGTACTTGCCGTAATGCTCTATGAGGCCGGGGTCTATCCCGGCCTTTTTCGCAATCTCATCGATGTGTTCCGGCTGCTTGCTCTGCGCTATTTCGATGTCGCTCTTCATGGCCATGTGGTTTCCCTCTGTCTGTATGCGGAAACAGCAGCGGATATGCAGCTATTCCGGATACCCTCTCCCGGTTCTCAAACTATAACCTGTAATGCATTACAGATGCTGTACGCAATTCTGTGTATTTAGGGCTTGTCAAACAATATTACTCCGCAGCAATCAATCGTCGCGCCTGTTCCACACTGCGTCAAAATTCGAACACCGAACGGAAGATGCATTTCCCGTCGCCCTTCAGTGTACCGTCGACATAGGCCTTGTCCGGCTCAGCCTCGATATCCGCCCTGTTTATTTGCAAGGTCTCGCCTTCCGACGCTTCATGGTCAAAATTTATCTCGATGGATTTCATTTTCTTCTGCCTAATCTCGTCCACGGAAAAAGCATCGGCCGCAAACTCCACATATTTGGTATTGTTGGCGTGCCCATTGTAATCCATATCGGAAAAACGCAGGGTCTTTTCATAAACCAGTGCAGGCTCGTCGGGCTTGCCTCTGAATCTCGGCAACATGCCTCCGAGTGCACGTTCCTTCAGGAAATCGACCTTGCTGAAATCGACGATCGGCCCTGTGATGATGTCCCTCGTGTCGATATTCATGATGACCCATACGGATGAGGACCTGACTGCCACTTCTCCGTCTTCCCCGAAGATGTAATAATCGCGGTTGTATACCCGGGCAGGTGCCTGTGGCCAAGTCCGTATTTTGATATTTTCGAACAATCCCGGCAGTCTGGCAATCTCCGCCTTCGCCCTGACAAGCACCCATGTGGCGCGGTGCTCATCCGCCAGGTATTCCACTCCCGAGCCCAGGTTGTTTGAATGAAGCCCGGCTATATCCTGAAACAGCCTGAACATCACAGGAAGCCTGAGCTTCATATCCACGTCCACGTCTCCGGACAACAGCGTATAGCCTATATCATATGTCGGCGAAGGAGGTATCTCAAACCCGGTTTGCCCTTTATGCTCCATCGATATCTTCTCACTTTCCGAGTTAACCAATTCCAGAAAATCAGAGGTTATTGTACCACGGGAAACAGCGATTGATTCATCGTTCCCGATTTTATTACCCCGGCAGCAAATAGCGCGGCACTTTTTCAAATTTGATTTTTGCTGTTTTGGTTTCAGAAGTTTTTCAGAAAGGTCTTTCTGTGCACCGGCGAGGGCCCGAGCTTTCGAAGGCCGGCATAATGCAGCTCAGTCCCGTAACCTTTGTTCCGCGCAAAAGCATAGCCCGGATAGATACTGTCGAGTTCATCCATAAGCCTGTCTCTCACTACCTTGGCGACTATCGACGCGGCAGCTATGGATACGCTTTTCGTGTCGCCTTTGGTGATGGCTGTACCGTGTATGGAAGCTTCCGGGAGTGCTACTCCGTCGACGAGTAAGTGCTCTATCCTTTTTTCTTCCGGTGCAGTCCGTTCCGCCAGCATCCCATCCGCAGCCCTGACCGCATCCGCCATCGCCATTTTTGTGGCGTTCAGTATGTTGACCTCATCTATCACCTGCGGGGAGACCATGCCTACACCGTATGCGAGAGCTTCGCTTACGATCACCGCAAACATCTCTTTTCGCCTCTTTGCAGACAGCTTCTTGGAGTCGTCAATGCCAATCACGGAAAAACCCGCAGGGAGTACGACGCAGGCTGCGGCCACCGGCCCGGCAAGCGGACCCCGGCCGACTTCATCCACTCCACCTATAAAATGCAGGCCTTTATCAAAAAGAGCGTTTTCATACGAAAGCATGGCAAGCAGCTTTTCTTTCAACATCTCTTCTCTTTCAATTTTATTCATCGTCAAACCGGCCTTTCCAAAGATATCCGGCCGAGACGGCCGCCCCTGAATTCATCCAGCACAGTCCTTGCAGTGCGCTCGTAATCAATCCTGTTCCCTCTCATGAGGAAGCCTCTCGAAACAGCTATACTTTCCATCATGGCGAGAGCGGACTCCGTGCTTATGTTCCCGGGGACACAGGCGTCCTCCGTGGATGCCGCGCCATACCCTTCCGTGCTCATGTGCCCGGGGGCAAATGCCACAGGAGACTCAACACAGGAGCCTTCAACGCAGAGGGACGGCTCTTTTGGAACACAGAGTGGAACACAGAGGGACGGTTCTTTTGTGTCGTCGCCTGACAGGGGAACACAGGGAACACAGGGGGACGGTTCTTTTGTGTCGTCGCCTGACATAGAAGGACATGAGGTTTTGTTCGCTCCCTTAACACATGTATCGTCGCGACGACACAAAAGAACCGTCCCTCTGTGTTCCGTCCCTCTGTGTTCCCCTGCCCCCGCAAGCCCATATCTGCCCGGCAGCGCTTGGGGGTAGACCTTCATTATGAATTTTATGAATTCGAGGCAAAGTTCCGACACGTCGAGTATCTCGTCTTTTATCGAACCGCAAAAGGCGAGTTTCAAACCTGTCTCCCTGTCCTCTATCTTCGGCATGAGTATGCCTGGGGTATCGAGAAGCTGCATACCTCCGTCAAGCGTAAGCCACTGTTTGCCGCGTGTCACTCCCGGGCGGTTGCCGACGGCAGCTGACTTCCTGCCTGTAAGCTTGTTGATGAGCGA
>JAISAW010000098.1 GCA_031266515.1 Eubacteriales Family XIII. Incertae Sedis bacterium | reverse complement strand
ATATGGATGAAGATACTCTATTTTGAGGCACAGGACGGGATCAGCGGGGATATGACGCTTGGCGCGCTTATAGACCTTGGCGCCGATATTGAAAAGATAAGGGAAGAGCTTGATAAATTTGTACCGGAACCCTATGGGCTTGCGGCGAACGGTTTCCAGCGGAACGGGATCACAGGCGTGAACCTCGATGTGATAGTAGACGGGCATGGATGCGAGGCAGCCGAAGGGACACAAATGGGCGGGACACAAAAAGAACCGTCCCCCCTGTGTCCGCACGACGGGCACGCCCACACACATACGCACGACGGGTACGCCCATACACATACGAACGACGGGCACGCCCATACACATACGAACGATTGGCACACGCACTCCCATGGCTCAGGGCACGGCCACCACCGCAGCCACTCGGACATAAGGGAGATGATAGAAAAAAGCGGGATCACGGACAGAGCCAAGCGGTACGCGCTGGATATCTTTGCCGTCATCGCCGAAGGGGAAGCAGCGGTCCATGGGATTCCTGCGGACGAGGTGGCTTTTCACGAGGTGGGTGCCATGGACTCCATCATCGATATCGTCGGTACGGCGATAGCCGTAGACCTGCTTGACGCCGAAGGGTTTTACTGCACGGCGCTGCATGACGGCAGCGGAGGGATAGTCTGCAGACATGGGCTTATACCTGTACCCGTGCCAGCCGTCATGGAGATGGCGCAGGGCTCGGGGATCCCCATAGTCATCGAGGATAATGTCACGACTGAAATGATAACTCCCACGGGATTTGGTATAATCAAAGGACTGAACTGTAAATACGTTAGCAAGCTTCCAATAGCGGTGGATAAAGTGGGATACGGATTCGGCAAAAGAGATACAGGCAGACTCGGGGCATTGCGAGTAACTTTGGGGAGGCTCGCGGAAGGCTGACAGCCCGGACACGACCGACCCCGCTCCCCTGAAAGAAGCGGGAACCATAAGGGAGGCCTGCAGTGCGAGCGACTCGGCTCGGTTCTGCGGCACAACCCGAAATTCTTTGTATTGGCAGGAAATGAGTAGACCCGTCAACAGCAATGCAGCATCATACAAGGCATATATTACGAAGCGTCTCGCATGTAGTTATATCATGCCGGCTGCGGAGGAATGGTCGAGACAGGAAAGGTGAATGTAAATGAGACAATTGGACAAGAATTACGACCCCAAGAGCTTCGAGGGAAAAATATACGAGTCGTGGGAAAAGGACGACGACTTCAAGGTCACGAGGGATCCCGCGAAGACCCCGTACTGCATAGTCATGCCGCCGCCGAATATCACGGGGCAACTCCACATGGGCCACGCGCTTGACATGACATTTCAGGACGTGCTCACCAGATGGCGCAGGCTCCAGGGCTATGAGGCCCTGTGGCTGCCCGGGACGGACCACGCGAGCATAGCTACCGAAGTGAAGGTCGCTGAAGACCTGATGGAGACCGAAGGGAAGACCAAGGACGAGATAGGCCGCGAAGAGTTCCTGAAAAGGGCGTGGAAATGGAAGGAGATTTACGGCGGGAAGATCACCGAGCAGGTCAGGAAACTCGGGAACAGCTGCGATTGGAGCCGTGAGCGTTTCACCATGGATGAAGGCTGCAACAAAGCGGTCATCGAGTTTTTCGTGAAACTTTACGAAAAAGGGCTTATCTATAAAGGAAACAGGATCATCAACTGGTGCCCCGTCTGCGGCACTTCGCTTTCGGATATCGAAGTGCAGCATGAGGATCTGCCGGGCAAGTACTGGTATTTCCGCTATCCGGGAGCGGATGGCGGCGAGGGGATTACAGTCGCCACATCGAGGCCTGAGACCATGTTCGGCGATACCGCAGTGGCGGTGAGCACGGGAGACGAGCGTTACAAAGACCTGATAGGCAAGAATGTGGTCATCCCTCTTATGGGGAAAGAGATCCCAGTCATTGAAGACGAATACCCGGATCCGGAAAAAGGCACTGGCGCAGTGAAGATCACCCCCGCGCACGATATGAACGACTACGAGGTCGGCGAGCGCCACGGGCTCGACATGCCGGTCTGCATCGGCTTCGATGGGAAGATGACGGACATAGCCGGAGAGTACGCGGGCATGGACAGGTATGAGTGCAGAGAAGCATGGGTGAAAGCGCTTGAAGAGGGCGGGTTCCTCGTCAAGATCGAAGATGTGGTCATCCCTACGGGGAAATGCTACCGCTGCGACACGGCAATCGAACCAATGGTGAGCGACCAGTGGTTCGTGTCGATGAAGCCGCTGGCGAAGCCCGCGATAGAAGCTGTTTACAGCGGCGACCTGAAGTTCGTCCCCCAGCGCTTTGAAAAGGTCTACTTGAAATGGCTTGAGGAAATAAGGGACTGGTGTATCAGCAGGCAGCTCTGGTGGGGGCACAGGATACCGGCGTACTACTGCGACGAATGCGGGGAAACCATCATAGCGGCTGAAGCGCCGGAAAAATGTCCAAAATGCGGCACCGCCCATCCGCGCCAGGATGAGGACGTCCTCGACACCTGGTTTTCCTCCGCGCTGTGGCCGTTTTCGACCCTCGGCTGGCCGGACGATACCGAAGACATGAAGTACTTCTACCCGACGAGTGTACTTGTAACGGGGTACGATATCATCTTCTTCTGGGTGGCGAGAATGGTCTTCTCGGCTTATGAGGCCACCGGGCGCTCACCGTTTGAATACGTTTTCGTGCATGGGATAGTCCGCGATGAACTGGGGCGGAAGATGAGCAAGAGCCTCGGGAACGGGATTGACCCGCTTGACGTCATAGATGCCTACGGCGCCGACGCGCTGCGGTTTTTCCTGTTGAATGGAAGTGCGGCAGGAAATGATATGCGCTTCATCACCAGGAGCGTCGAGGCTACGAGAAATTTCGCAAACAAACTCTGGAACGCTTCCCGCTTCGTGATAATGAACCTCGGCGAAGGCGAAGAGCTTAAAAGGGCGGAAGCCGCGTCAAGCTCGGCGGAAGCGCTGAAAGGGCTCGCCCTTGAGAGCGAGGACAAATGGATACTGTATACCGCTGAAGGCATAATACGCGAAGTGACCGAAAACCTTGAGAAATTTGAGTTTTCGGTGGCGTCCCAGAAGATCTATGAATTCATAAGGGACGAATACTGCGACTGGTATATCGAGTTTGTCAAAGGAAGGCTGTACGGCGACGATGAAGGCACGAAAGAGGCGGCACGGGCAACCCTGCTGAAGGTCCTCGCGGACATATTGCGGCTGCTCCACCCGTTCATGCCGTTTATCACCGAGGAGATATGGTCATACCTGGACAAGCCGAACAAGCTTATCGTAGACGCGTGGCCGCAGGCTTCGGGGCTCACCGATGGTTTCGCGGGCGACGCGGAAAGGATCGAGTCGCTGAAGGAAGTCATAAGAGCGGTTAGAAACATCAGGGCGGAAGCAGGGACGGTCCCTTCGAAGAAGATCCCGCTTATCGTCACGGCGGATCTCGGAGGGGATGCGGCGGCGCATATACGAAGCCTTGCCGGGGTCTCCGATGTGGCCTGGCTGCCTGCGGGTGCCGGGGTGCCGGAAGACGCGGCCTCTGCGATAGTGAAAGATATCAGCGTCTACGTGCCGATGTCCGAATTGGTCGACTATGAAGCTGAGCGCGAGAAGCTCACAAAAGAAAAGGAAAACCTCGAGAACAACATATCGAGGCTGAAATCCAAGCTCGGAAACGAAGGGTTCACCGCCAAAGCGCCCGCAGAGGTCGTGAAGGGCGAGGAGGAAAAACTCGCGGCTTCCGAGGCGGCCCTCGAGAAAGTATTGGCGAGGATAGATGCCATCGAAGATAAATAGCGCACAGGAGCGCATAGCCGCCTTTTCAAAATTTGGCAGCAAACTGGGCCTTGAGAGGATGGAGGCGCTCCTGAATGAGCTTGGAAACCCCGAGGAAGGGCTCAGCGTCATACACGTGGCCGGCACGAACGGCAAAGGCTCGGTGTGCAGGTATGTCTACGAGGCGCTTTCGTCGCTCGGGTACCGGGTCGGCCTGTACACTTCGCCTTACGTGGTCTGCTTCAACGAGCGCATGGAGGCGAATGGCGGCGCGGTCACGGATGGAGAGCTTGACGAACTGGCTGACGCGGTGATACCTGTAGCCGAGAGAGTCGCGCGCATGGCCGGAGATCCGGTCACTGAGTTTGAGGTCATCACCGCCATGGCGTTCCTTTGGTTCCGAAACCTCGGGCTTGATTTCGTCGTGCTCGAAGTAGGGCTGGGAGGCAGAGGGGACTCCACCAATGTGGTGAGGCAGCCCCTCGTCTCTGTCATAACCGAGATTTCATTTGATCACATGGACAGGCTCGGTGAAACTCTGGCTGAGATAGCCGCCGAAAAAGCGGGGATCATCAAACCCGGGTGCCCTGTCGTGTCGGGAGCCACCGGCGCGGCGGCGCGGGTCATCGCAAGGAAAGCCTATGAACTGGGCTGCGCGCTCACAGACGTGAACCGCGTGAAGCGCAGCCTGGCTCCCGGTATGTCTGCCCGCGGCGGATACTCTTTCTCGGCGGTCATAGACGGTGCCCGGTATGACTCGTTCGAGCTGTCCATGCCAGGGGCCCATCAGGTATCAAATGCCATCACAGCCCTTTGCGTCATAGATATACTCCGCCATGAAAAGCTCGTAGTTTCAGATTCCGCAAAATTGCGCGCGGGCATCCAAAAAGCCGTAATGCCCGCGCGCTTTCAGATATATTCGGAAAATCCGCTTGTCATCTTTGACGGGGCGCACAATGTCTCCGGCGCGCGGACTCTGGCCGACACGCTGAAAGAGCTGTACCCCGGCAAACATATACGCTTTGTGACCGCGATCCTCAGGGACAAACAGGCGAGCGAAATACTCGCGGTCTTCTCGGAAGTCGCCTCCTCATACATATTTACGTCATCCTCAAACCCCCGAAGCCTGTCCGCAGAAGAGGTCGCGGATATAGCCGTAAACTCGGGTGCCGCCTCTATACCCGCGCCAAAAGAAAACAAATCATCCCTGCAGCCTGCCACCCTCCCGCCGTTCGTGACGGCTCCCGGCGCACCGCTCGCCACCGATCTCGCGTTTGCCCTGCCACCCGCAGACGTCACGGTTTTTGCCGGCTCGTTCTATCTCATCGGCGATGTGATAAAATATCTGAATGAAAAAAATACTCTTGATATATAATCCCAATTCGGGAAACGGCGTGTTCACCGTCCATCTCGACATGGTTGTCGCGGCTTTTGCCAAAAAAGGCCTCCTTGTAGTCCCCATCCGCCTTGGAGGCAGGATAGAGCCGGACACTGCGTTCAAAGAGCTGGACATGGGCGAGTACCACAAAGTCATCGCCGCAGGAGGCGATGGCACTATCAACAATGTCGTGAACGCAATGATAAGAAACGATATCCATCTGCCCCTCGCCATCTTCCCCGCAGGCACAGCAAATGACCTGGCGGCGTATTTTGAGATACCTCTCGTCGTAGAAGACATGCTGAGGATAGCACTTACGGACAAATACACGCCGATGGATGTCGGCAAAGCCGGTGACCGGTATTTCGTGAACGTCCTCGCTGCGGGCATGTTGGTGGATATAAGCCAGAAGACGGACCCCGCGCTCAAAAATACCCTGGGCATGGCTTCGTACTACCTGAAAGGGCTTGCGGCCATCCCGCAGTACAGGAACATCCCACTTCGCGTGAAGACTGAGGAACGGGATATCCATACGAAGGCGACCGCCATCCTCGTCATGAACGGCCGGTCGGCGGGAGGTTTCAAAAACGTATCCCCCGACTCCGAGATATCCGACGGGCTTCTCGATGTGGTGCTGTTCAAAGAGATACTGTTCCCCGAGCTGCTCCCGACAATGATGGGGATATTGACAGGGCTTCATACCGAAAGCAAAAAAGTCGAATATTTCAAGACCAAACACCTGTGGATAGAGGCGGAAAACGGCGATGAAGTGCTGACCGACATTGACGGGGAGAGAGGCGACCCGTTGCCGCTCGAAGTCAGTGTGCTCCCGAGCAGGCTGCTTATCAACATCGGGGACAGCTCCGAAACCGACTCGAAGAAACGCTCGGAGATGGACGTGCTCGACCTGAACAATATCAGGGTGCGCATAAAGGATACGGACGACTACGCGGAACTCGTGGAGCTTTTCATCAGAAATGACCTCGAATACACCGAAGACGACGAGATCACAACCGATATCGTGAGGTGCCTCCGCGCCGAGACAGAGGGCGGCGAGCTTGTGGGTGGCTGTGTGCTGGCACTCCGCGAAGGCCGCTTCATATGCGATGGCATAGCAGTCGACCCGCCCTACAGAGGAAGCGATACCGGCGCGAGGATGCTTGCGATGATCGAGGACACAGCCATGGACAAAGGCGCGGGTGAGCTTTACCTGGTCGCGAGGGCACCCGCTTTTTTCGCGAAATACGGATACAGGGAGATCAACAGGGAGGATGGACCGGTATTTTTCGAATGTGCGACCTGCCCGCAGTATGGGGAAACCTGTTTCCCGAAGGTGATGAAAAAAACTTTTTATTGACCCGTCGGCTGGACAAGGCCTGCAGTGCGGACGTTTTTCCGTGCTCCGCTGTGATATAATTTCGCGACTATTATCAGGGTATTTTATAAAGACAGGAAATGAGGAAGTATGAGAATAATTCTCGATGGAATGGGAGGGGACAACGCTCCCGCTGAGATAGTAAAAGGCGCGGCAAAGGCGTCTATACTCATCGATCACGAGATTTGCATCGTAGGCGACAAAAAGCTCATCAAAGCAGAGCTGAACAAAAACGATTATGTGGAAGGCAATATCAGCATACACCACGCCTCCGAAGTCATCACTTCGGAGGAAAAGCCGGTGCAGGCCATAAGGACGAAAAAAGACTCTTCGATGGTCGTGGGGCTGAACCTCGTGAAAAACGGGGAAGGCGACGCATTCATATCGGCGGGAAACAGCGGCGCCATCATGAGTGGGGGCCTGCTCCTGCTCGGGCGGATCAAAGGCATGGACAGGCCGGCCCTCGGCGCCCCTTTTCCGGACCTCGCCACAAACAGGATGCAGCTTCTTGTCGACGCAGGCGCGAATTCCGAATGCAAGCCGATCAACCTCGTCCATTTCGCCATCATGGGCAGCACCTATATGAAGGAAGTCATCGGCGAGGCAAACCCCAGGGTCGGCTTGGTCAATATGGGGACGGAGCCGAACAAAGGAAACACCCTCCTGAAAGAGACATACCCCATGCTCTCGCGCAGCAGCGAAAGCGGCATCATCAATTTCATCGGGAATGTGGAAGCCCGCGATATACCGCAGGGCGTCTGCGATGTGATCGTCTGTGACGGCATGACCGGGAATGTGATACTGAAACTGACGGAAGGCGTTGCGCTCTCGGTGATGGGCCTGCTTATGAGCAAGATGAAAAGCAGCCCGATCGCGCTGGCGGGCGCAGCGCTTATGAAGAGCAAGCTCAGCGAGATCAAAGAGGCTTTTGACTACACGGAGTACGGCGGTGCGCCGGTTCTCGGGATAAAGCACCCGGTCATCAAAATACACGGCTCTTCGGACGCCAACGCGGTGAAGAATGGGATACTCAAAGGCATCCCATTCGTGGAAAAAGGCGTCGTCGGCCTGATCGAAAGCGCCGTCACCCGCCTTGGCAATTCCGCCGAAACAGGTGAGGCCGGAGAAGTCGCTGAAACAGGCAAAACCGGTGGCTCCACTGAAACATTGAAGACAGGCGGCTCCGCCGGGGCGGCCGATACAACCGAGGTGCCCGAAGCCCATGAGAATGCCGGAGCGATTGAAAAAGGTGAGGCTGATGGACGTTAGCGAAGACACGAAAGACCCGTCGATCCTCGAAGACAGGCTGGGCCACCGGTTTCGCGACCGTTCGCTTCTGGCGACCGCCCTGCGCCATGCGTCGTTTGTGAACGAATCGGGCGATGATTCGATTGAGTCCAATGAGCGGCTCGAATTTCTCGGGGACGCTGTCGTCGAGATTTGCGTCACCTCCATTATTTTTGAAAAAGCCCCTCACTTATACGAAGGCACTATGACGCCGATCAGGGCTGCCCTGGTGTGTACGGAAAGCCTTTCCGCCGAAGCGTCAAGGCTGGGGATAGGCGATTTTTTGGAACTCGGAAAGGGTGCAGAGAAGCAAGGCGAAAGGCAAAACCCCGCATTGCTCGAAGATGCTTTTGAGGCAGTCGCGGGAGCTTTGTTTCTTGACGGCGGGTTTGACGTGGCGATGGCCTTCATGACTGAAGTTTTCTCGAAAAAGGCTGAGAGCTACATTGCGGGTGTCGCTATCGACGGATTTTTTGACCACAAGTCGAAGTTCCAGCAGGTCATGCAGCAAAAAGGAGAAACAGATATAAGGTACAGGACGATAGCCGAAGAGGGCCCGGATCATGCCAAGTCCTTCAAAGTCGTGGTATCGGTGGCGGGGACTGAGTTCGGAGAGGGCGAAGGAAAGACGAAAAAAAGCGCCGAGCAGGAAGCTGCAAAAGCCGCGCTTGAAAAATCGGAGGGAAATAAGTGTACCTGAAAAAAATTGAAATACAGGGGTTTAAAAGTTTTGCGGATCCGGTGGCTATAGAGGTCGGCGACGGGCTGACCTGCATCATAGGGCCGAACGGAAGCGGCAAGAGCAACATTTCCGACGCGATGAGATGGGTGCTCGGCGAGCAGAGTGCGAAAACCCTTCGCGGCGGCAAGATGGAGGAGATCATTTTTGCGGGCACAGACAGCCGCAGGGCAAAGAGCATGGCTGAAGTCACTCTCGTGTTTGACAATTCTTCGCGTTTTCTCGATATCGACTATTCGGAGGTCTCCATCAGGAGGAGGCTGTACCGAAGCGGGGAGAGCGAGTATTTCATCAACAGCAACCAATGCCGCCTGCGCGATATCAAAGACTTGATCATGGATACCGGCATCGGTGTCGATGGGTATTCTTTCATAGGCCAGGGCAGGGTGGACAGGATAGTAAGCGACAAGCCTGAGACACGGCGTGAGGTGTTTGAAGAAGCTGCGGGCATCATTAAATACAAGACCAGGAGGGCAGAGGCCGAGCGAAAGCTTGAAAACGCCGGGACGAACCTGGATCGCCTGAACGATATCATCATCGATATCGAAAGCCGCATAGACGGTCTTCGCGAAGAGAGCGAAAAAGCCAAAGAGTACGCTGAGCTGATGGAGAGGTACAGAAAGCTCGAGATCAATATCACGCTGAAAAATATCGAAAATATGCAAGCCAAAAGCGATCAGCTGCGCGATCAAAACGCCCGGTCCGAAGCGGAGATAGAAGGGCTGAAAAAGGACAAGGCGTCGGCTGAAGCAAGCCTTCAATCAATGAGGGCCCGCGACGAAGAATTGGGGCGCAGAGGAGACCGCCTGAGGGAAAGCATCACTGAAAACGTGACGAAGGCGATGGAGATATCCGGGGAAGCGGCAAAAAGCGAAGAGAGAAAACGCGCGTCGGACAGGGATCGCAAAAGGCTTGAAGAGGAGATCGCCGCGCTGACGGCGAAGATAGAGTCGGAGAGCGCGGTTGCGGCAGGCCTGCTTGAAAACAGAAAAGCGCTTACCGAGTCCATGGAAGCCCTCACTGCCGAGCTTGCTGCCCTCACATCGCTCGCTGCCGGCAAAGGGGACGTATACGCGGCGACGGTGTCGCAGATAGAGTCCATGAGGACTGAACTGTTCGAACTGAGCAGGGAGAAAAGCGTCAAGGAAATAGAGAAGGACTCGATTGAAAACCTCGCTGAAAATTTCGATGCGGCCGAGAGGCGGGCGAAGGAAGAGATCGCCGCGCTCGAAACTTCTGCGTCGGAAATATCAGAAAAACTGAAGACGGTCTCCGAAGTCGCCTTGAAAAAAACCAAAGAGCGGGAACTGCGCAGCGCCGAAAGCGAAACGCTGCAGAGCGGGTATGATGAAGCTGTTTCAGGACTGGCTGATGCCCGCGCGGAAGCTGAGAGGACAGGGCTCAGGATAGAGAAACAGGCTTCCCGCATGAGGACCATCGAAGAGATGGAAAGCAATTACGAAGGCTACGCCCAAGGCGTACGCTCAGCCATGAAGGCTGGGATCTCAGGGCTTGACGGCGTGGTGGCGGAGCTGCTCCAGGTCGAGAAAGGATACGAGGTCGCGATCGAAACGGCACTGGGCGCGAGGCTTCAAAACATCATTTGCGAAAACGACGAGGCTGCGCGCAAGGCTATCGGATACTTGAAGGAAAACAAGGCCGGCAGGCTCACATTCCTCCCCGTGACTTCGGTGAGAGGCACTGTGAAGGAAAGCGGGCTGGACGCCGGTGCGCCCGGGCACCTCGGAAGCGCTCTGGGCAAGGTCTCTTATGACAGCAGGTATGAAGGGGTATTCCGGTATCTGCTTGGAAGGATTGTGCTCGCCGATACCCTGGAAAATGCGGTACGGCTTGCAAAGAAAGTGGCGGGAGGAATGAGCATCGTGACCGTCGGCGGCGAAGTCATCAGCCCTGCCGGAGCGATGACCGGTGGCACATACAGGCACAAGAGCGCGAACCTCCTTGAGAGGCGGAATGAGATAACTGGCCTCCGGGAGGAGATCGGCACCCTGAAAAAGCGCGGCGGAGAGCTGGCCGCTCTTATTTCCGATTTGGATTCGAAAGCTTCCGGCCTGCTTGCAGCAATCCGTGAAAACGACGCTGGCCGGAGACAGGCGGAAGCGGAAGCGATAAGGGCTGAAAGCGAACAGGAACAGACCGCCGCCCGTGAAGACGAGCTCAGGTCAGCTGCTGAGAAGGTGCGGAAGGAGCTTGAGGACGTCATACTCGAAAGGCAAAACAGCGTAGAGCTGATAAGTGCCCTCGACATGGCGCTTACAAAGATATCCGGAGACATGGCGCGCCTCGAAGCGGAGGCGGACAGGGCTTCCGAAGGGGTGGACGCTTTGAAAGGCGAGAGCGAAACGGCTACTGAGAGAGTGACAGAGATCCGCCTGAAAGCTGCAGAGACCGGGGTCGCAAAGCAAAACATGGACCAGGCGTGGGACGCGGCGGACATGGCGATAGCGGACCTGAAAGCCCAACTATCCGGCAAAGAGTCCGAGCTTGCTTCCATCGAAGTCGAGGTCGGGAGCCTCTCTGCGGAAGAAGCTATGTCGGCGCTCGCAGCGCTCGAAAGGGACAAAGCCAAGTTCACGGCTGAGCTTGAGGCTGTCACATCGGAAAAAAACGGACTCAAGATCTCGGTCGAAGAGTCCGACCTGGAAGCGCATCGCCTTGCGGAGAGGCTTGAAGCGGCTATCGGCCACAAATTCGGGATGGAGACGGAACTTGCCCGGCAGGATACGAGGGTCACGACCTGGAAGGAAAAACTCTTCGAC
>JAISAW010000028.1 GCA_031266515.1 Eubacteriales Family XIII. Incertae Sedis bacterium | reverse complement strand
CGCCTGCTCGCCACGATGTCGTCCTTGCCATTCCAGTATGAGACTGCAAGCCCTGCCAGGTACGCCGCTCCAAGGGCGGTGGTCTCGACAAGACGCCCTCTTTCGACCTGCGCTTCGCTTATGTCTGCCTGGAACTGCATCAGGAAATTGTTTTCCGAAGCGCCGCCATCGGCTTTGAGGCTGGATATAGGCAGTCCGCTGTCATTTCTCATCGCTTCTATCAGATCGTTGTTCTGGTACGCTATTGATTCAAGCGCGGCCCTGATCAGATGCTCTCTGCGCGCACCGCGTGTGAGGCCGAAAACAGCCCCTCGCGCATTGGCGTCCCAGTAAGGGGCACCGAGGCCTGTGAACGCAGGGACCATGTACACCCCGTTTGTGTCGGCGACAGACTCGGCAAAGCCTTCCGACTCCGCGGCTTCATCAAAAAACCTTACTTCATCGCGCAGCCACTGCACCACAGCGCCTCCGATGAATACGGAGCCTTCAAGTGCGTACGTCACGTCTTTCCCGTCGCTCCACGCGATAGTGCTGATGAGCCCGCCGCTTGATCTAAGTACCCTGTGCCCCGTGTTCATCAGCATGAAGCAGCCGGTCCCATAAGTGATTTTGGCGTCCCCTTCTCCAAAGCAGCACAGCCCAAAGAGGGAAGCCTGTTGGTCTCCGGCAATGCCGGCTATTTTGATCCTGCCGCCGAAGATGCCTTCTGCCGTCTCTCCGACTATTCCTGATGAGGGCACTACCTCGGGCATCATGCTCTTCGGAATTCCGAAAAGCGCAAGCAGCTCGCTATCCCAATCTAGCGCAGCGATATCAAAGAGAAGGGTCCTCGCCGCATTGCTGTAGTCGGTGACGTGCCTGGCCCCGCCTGTGAGTTTCCATATCAGCCAGCTGTCTACCGTTCCGAACAGGAGCTTCCCTGCTTCGGCATCTTCCCTTGCATCCGGGACATTGTCCAGTATCCAGGCGATCTTCGAAGCTGAGAAATAAGGATCGGCGATCAATCCGGTTTTCTCCCTGAAATAGCCGTCGCCTTTTTCGGCGGTAAGCCTCGAACAGTACCCGGCGGTCCTTCTGTCCTGCCATACGATAGCGGGATAGACAGGATCTCCGGTCTTGCTGTCCCATACGACTGTGGTCTCGCGCTGGTTGGTCACGCCTATGCCGCAGATATCGGCACAGGTCAGGCCCGCCATGCTCATAGCTTCTTTCGCGGACGAAATCTGGGACGCGAGTATTTCGTAAGGGTCATGTTCGACGCGGTCTTCCGCAGGGTAGTATTGGGTTATCTCCTTCTGCGCTTTTGCCACTATGCCGCCTTCCCGGTCAAAGATGATCGTCCGCGAGCTCGTGGTCCCCTGATCCATTGACATTACATATTTTCTCATATGCCTATTATATATTATTCCTTCCCCGCAACTATCAGGAATTGCGGGTTTTTCTCTGTTTTCTATTTTTAATTTGAATCCGCAAGGCAGACTCTGTATTATAAATTGGTTTCGTTTTTTCTCGTGCGAAGGCGGAAACGGGGGAAAGAAGGTTGACATCACCTGAAAATTTGCCAGACGCAATTTGGAATACTATTGGTTTTTGTGATAAAAAAGTTGATTAAAGCAGTTTTGATATTGATACTCATACCGGCATTGGCAGTGGCGGCGCTGAACCTTATCGTCGTGTTTTCGGCCATGCCGGGAATAGTCTCCGCGGAAGAAGCGGCGGCCCATTTTTCGGGCGAAGGGAAAGCCGACTGCATTCTCGTACTCGGAGCATCGGTGAAAGACGGCCGCCCGAGCGAAATCCTTGCCAACCGGCTGGACACCGGTATCGAAGTTTTTGCAAGCGGCGGCTCGGACCTGTTTTTGCTTTCGGGGGATAGCCTGGTGAAAGAATACAACGAAGCAAAAGCGATGGAGAGCTATGTGGCCGAGCAAGGAGCCGCTTACGGTGTTTCCGGCGACAACATTTACCTCGACTATTCGGGGCTGTCGACTTACGAAAGCGTGAAACGGGCAAAAGATGTATTCGGGGCGAAAAAAATCATCATCGTGACCCAACGTTACCACCTGTACAGGGCGCTGTTCATAGCGAAGACACTCGGCCTGGATGCGGTCGGGGTCCCCGCCGAAGACAGGGATTACGGGCAATGGGCGCGCGACCTCAGGGAAATCCCGGCACGCGTAAAGGACTTTTGCATGAGCCTTGTCGAAGTGGTCCCGCCGACAATCGGAGACCCCGTGCCCTTGCAGTTCCCTTCGACACAGGACAAACCGTAGCTAAGGGACTGTTGGGTAATAACAGGAGCAACGTGCCGAAAATTTCGCCAACAACGCAGATTGGCTAAACGCCCGGCACGGTTTCCTGTCTATATCATTTGGCGGCAACCGCAGCGGCAGCCGGCAGAGAATCGGTAGGCCAGGTCAGAAATTGCACACGCTCAGCTATCACTCCGACAGGATAGCGCTTGACGCCTTCGCTGTCTGTATAGGAGTCGCTCCTTATCCTGCCGTACACTCCCGCCATCGCGCCTTTTCTCAGGTATTTCTCACAGTTCTCCCCCTGGTTGCCAAATACGGTCACCCGGATGAAATCCGCGCGGTCTTCCTTCGAATAGATGTCGTCTATCGCGAGGGTGAAAGTGCATATGGCACGGCCTTCGTCCGTCCTCCTCAGGTCAGGGTCTTTGGTGAGACGCCCTATGATATTTGCAGTGTTCATAAAAATATCTCCTTTCAAACACGAGCTGGTTGCTTGAGGGAGATCATACCATAATTTACAAATATTTACAAATAATTTTTTGCGTATTTTTTTATCGCCCGGCAAACTCTTCCGGCCGCCTTACGGCAGGCAACCGCCCTGCCTTCCCAATAGCGTCAGCTTTTTTCCACAACCAACAGCAATCTGCCCACGCCTACCCGCACGACAGCCTCGCCCGTTCCAGAGGCTATCTCATTGCCCGCGCCGATCGCATAGCTCTGCGTGAGCACGTAGTCGTCGAGTTCGTACTTTGCGCCTTTGATGGATACGCCCGTACTGCGCTCTGTAAACGAAAATACAGAAAATTTGTCTCCCGGGGATCCGGCGATGACAGCCACGCCTTCCTCGCCGACTTCAGAGATGCTGTACTCCGCGCCTATCTTCACTTTCCTGCCATCGAGCATGAAAATGGTTTCGCGCGGGGTTGCGATCTCGGCGTCGAGTTCGAGGTCAGTCATGAATGAGAGGTTTTGGATGTTTGCCTCCGTGTGGTAATAGCTTCCGCCGATGCCGCCGACTATGACGAATTTCCTGTAGCCCATGCCCATACCGCGCTTGATGCAGAGCAAAGTATCGGTATCGTCCTTGACCGGATCTACTGCGACCACCTCGACTCCGAGCTTTCGTGCGTCGGCGGCATCCCCGCTGTCGAAGTCCCCGATGATAAGATCCGGCTTGACCCCCTCGCGTTCCGCGTATCTATACCCGCTGTCCGCGCAGACTACGAAGTCACCTTCCCCAATGCGCACAGAGTCAGCGATTGGCGTATCCGAGCCTTCAATGAAACCCGTTATAATGACAAACCGCTTGTCTTCAATACCTGCATTGCTTATGCCCATTTCCTCTGACTCAAACCTCTTCACTCTGATATCCTGCGCTCTGGCATCCCGCTGCTTTGCCTGGCGGCTGAATAGCGTCGTGAAGCCATCACCGCCGGACATCATTCAATAAGCCCTCAGTAATAGTACCCTGCGCCCTCATACAGATACATCTTCGCGGGCAGGCCGTTTGGCGCTTCATGCCCTTCAAGTCCGCCGGCGAGCAGTTTCAGCGCCGCAGCTTTTTGCCTGTCGATCGCATCAGTGCTCAATGGGAAGCTGCCGTGCGACGGCCAGATCTCGAGGATCCCGCTCTTCAGACCCTGCAGCTTTGTAAGAGAGTCGATATAGGCCCGCAGGTTTCGCATCTTGCCGAAGATATAGACGGGCACATCAGACAGATTGTCCCCCGATACAAGCACTCCGTTTTCCGCGTCAAAGAGCGAAATGCTTCCAGGCGTGTGTCCCGGCAGGAGAATGACTTCGTATCTCACGCCGCCGAGATCGAGGATATCCCCGTCCCAGAGTGGGCTTACGTGCGCCTCCGGCAGTTGCTGCAAATAGTACAGGTATTCCGAAGGGTGCATTGACACTTCGCCAAAACCCCCGCTGCCCCCGATATGGTCAAAATCCGCATGGGTGACCACGATCTGGACGGGTTTGCCGGTCAGCTCTTTGACAAGCCCCGGCACGTCCCCGCGCCCGAAGCCGGCGTCCACCAGCAGCGCCCTCTCCGTGCCTTCCAGCAGAAAGAAGCGGACGTATTCGTCTTCGATCCTCCACGCCCCGTCCTTGATTTGAATCGCTTGATAAGCCCCGATAGTTTTTTCCGTCATCACATCCTCCGTTTTTGCTTCTATTCTACTCTACAATCTTATCGCCTCGACGAATTCGAGTTTTCTGTAATAGTCTTTTTCGATAAAATCCGTCGGGTGTATCGCACCGGTCGGCGCGTCGAAGTATGCCGCGCCCACGCTTTCGATGATGCTGTAGACGAACTGCGAGCAGTACATTATGTTCGGCTTGTACGATTTGTTTGTGAGCAGCCCGACGGTGTTGTACGCGCTGCCTTCGCGGTTGATCTTGCCTATCCGCTCAAGGGCCGCCATCTTCTGCTCCGCGCTTACAGAAAGCCGGTAAATCAATATGCCTGAATCCGGTTTCTTGTGAAACCATGACAGCATCTCCTGGTTGAGGCCGGGCGGGTATATGCCTTCTCCGCCGTTGTAGCTCACGATGGTCTTCATATCCGCATCGAATGAAAGCGACGCATGGTTGAATTGTTTTTGGGTAAAGACCGAGATGATTTCGCTCGTCGGGCTCCCCGTATCCGTTATGATGATGTATATGTACGGATCGCCCATGCTCTGCCTGGCGACCTTGAAATAATCCTCGGTCAGGGTGCCGTTATTCACATAGTCAAAGGAGTCGTTTCTGTTGATGTTGCCGAGGATCCCTCTGATATTTTCCGGGGAAAGGCTCTTGCGCGCGCCTTGGATGACGTCGATAGCCCCCTTGATCTTTCCTGAATAATCGTGGATTTCCGCAAAACCTATCGTCGTGGCCTCTTTGAGCGACGGAAGGTAAATCTCAGCGTTGTTGCTCACGGATACATACCGGCTGATCACGACTGGGAGAAGGAGCGCGAATATCGCGAACAGTTTTTTGAGCGGATGCTCCAGCCAGGCTCCCGGGGAAGCCAAAGTGTTCACGTAGAAAATGAGCTGGATGATAAATATGATGAAATACGAAAGCATCAGCGCGAGGACCGCCCGCTTCCGGCCTTTCAGCTGCATCGCCCTGACAGCAACGAATATAAACACTCCGAGATATACGCTTATAAACAGCGCTATATTCCCGTAGAAGTACAGCCCTATCAGCAGCACGGCGATGATGGCTCCATATATCTTTGTACGTTGTTTTATATCCAATCCGTCCTCCGGCCGCTCGCTTCCGGCTGTTTCCTTTGCGGCCAAGCGGCTGTGCCTGCGAAGGCACACATCCATCGATTTTACCATAGAAAGTGTATACAGGAACCAGAGTGGAGCGATATCTGTTATAGTACTGTCATTGCCGTGGTAACTACTCGCTTCGCTCACGGTTATCGGCATTGGAACCCGGACTACATCAAAACTATCGCGACCCTTGAGTAGTGACTTGCTGCAAAGCGCAACGGCCAGTGCGGCGGGCGAAATGCAAAGCCCACGCCGGGGAAGAGGAGGGATATAGCGTATGGCAAAGAAAAGCGACAAAAATAAGACAAATGCAGCCAGGCAGCTCGACACACAAGGTATCAAATACAGGATTTTCAGCGCAGATGACCCCGAAGAGTTTTTGTCGGGCGTCGAGATGGCCGAAAAAATCGGCGTTGCCCCCGGAGTCGTATTCAAGACGCTGGTCACCAAAGGGCCAGGTGCCGTGAACTATGTATGCGTCATCCCGTCGGACAAGGAGCTCGACCTGAAAAAGGCGGCAAAGCATTTTTCGGAGAAAAAAATCGAGATGCTCCCGTCAAAGGATATCCTCGCCGTCACCGGGTATATCAAAGGCGGCTGTTCCCCCATAGGGATGAAAAAGCTGTTCGCGACCGCGATAGACGACTCAGCCCTGTCTTTCGGCGAAATCTATGTCAGCGCAGGCCGCAGGGGGATGCAGCTGCTGGTCGCCCCCGCCGACCTCGCGTCAGTGATAAATGCAAAATTCGCGCCCCTCACCTGAAGCAGGACAGTGATATTAAAATCACGAATAGTTTGACACGGCGGGAATCTTTCGCTATCATTGATTTCACCAAGTGGGGGCATAGCTCAGCTGGTTAGAGCGCTTGCTCGACAAGCAAGAGGTCACTGGTTCGACTCCAGTTGTCCCCACCATATATATGCGGGCATAGCTCAGCTGGTTCAGAGCACATGGGTCACAACCATGGGGCCAGGGGTTCGAATCCCTTTGCCCGCACCAAAATTTTTCAGAGACCGTTGGAATTCCAACGGTCTCAACGGTCTCTTTGTTTTTTTATGTAAAGGGATCCGGCGCAAATATCATGCGGAGAGGGATTTGATCTTTTCGCCTATCCATATCTTGATGATAGCCTGGCGCGTGATCCCAAGCCTCTCCGCCTCGCTGTCAATTGAAAGGAGCATCCAGTCAGGCATAGCTATATTTATTTTTTGCTGCTCCAGCCCGGCATTGCCCGGGCCACTCACATCAGGCGTATCAATGTTCATCTGAATGCCCATGTCCG
>JAISAW010000144.1 GCA_031266515.1 Eubacteriales Family XIII. Incertae Sedis bacterium | reverse complement strand
AATAGCAGACAGGAGGGATCAAATGATTGTTAACAGCGTAAAAGCCGGGATTTATATCGCCGGTCTCGCAACAGGAATACTGTTGCCGATAGTCGGAGGGAAAAATCGTTTCAGAAAAGCAGCGGTGAAAGCGCTTGCAGCAGGCCTTGAGGCAAAAGACTCCGCAGTGGCGCAGCTTGAGTCGCTGAAAGAGGACGCGCAGGATATTTACGCCGAGGCGAAGGAGCGGAAAAATTCCGCCGCCAAAGATGTCGAGATCTCAAGCAAGCCGGTGGACAGCGACGGCAAGCCCACCGTTCCCGCCACAGCCAAAGAGTAGAGAGACCCCTCAATCGCCGAAACGAAGACACAGGGACAGGTTTTTAATTTGCAGTATAGGATAACCAGCGATATCCCGGGCCGTATCCGTGTAAGGTTCGGGCGATACGCTTTCACGGAAGATTTTTCGCGCGCGGCTGAGGATCATTTCATCGGCTTAAACGGAGTGCTTTACGCGCAGGCGGCATACCGTACCGGAAGTTTGCTCATCGTCTACGAAGGCTGTACCCGGGAAATGGTGTTGGACGAACTCTCCGGGCTTGGGAGCCTGTCGCTCGATTTTGTCCCCGGCACTCTATCGCCGGAGCCTTTGCTCGACAATGCCATCAAAAGACAGCTTAAGCGCATGGCCCTGAAACGGGTTCTCATCCGCTATTTGTTTCCGAAACCGGTTCGCGTAGCACTGTCAGTCTTTTTTGCACTCGGGTATTTCAGAAAGGGATTGGCGCAGTTGTTGAAGGGACGGTTGAATGTAGACGTCTTGGACGCTTCCGCAGTTGGCGCGGCTCAGATCCAGGGAGATTTTGACACTGCCTCCTCGATCATGTTTTTGCTGTCAGTGGCGGATTTGATCGAGCAGCATACTCTGGAAAAAACCCGCTCTGCTTTGGCGGACAGCCTTGTCGGCAGAGTTGAGCAGGTGTGGACGCTTAAGGATGGGATGGAAATACAGGTCCACATATCCGAACTTTCCCTCGGCGACCTTGTGGTGGTCCGGGCAGGCGGCGTCATCCCTGTAGATGGAGAAGTCACAGACGGTATAGCCGAAGTGAATGAAGTGTCCATGACAGGAGAGCCTCTGCCCGTGGCGCGTCATGCGGGAAACAGCGTCTTTGCCGGAACCGTCGTTGAAAGCGGACAGCTCATCGTTTCAGTTCGAAAGGAAGAAGGAGAGACGCGCATACGAAGGATCCTCGACTTGATCGAGCATTCGGAGTCTTTGAAAGCCGTGATGCAGAAGAAGGCCGAGCAGCTTGCCGACAAACTCGTCCCTTACAATTTCCTGTTTGCCCTGCTCGTATTGCTCACTACGCGAAATACCCGCAAAGCGCTCTCCGTACTGCTCGTAGACTATTCATGCGCGATCAAATTAGCGACTCCGCTCGCAGTGCTTTCCGCTATGCGCGAGGGCGCGAGGAACGGTATTTTGCTGCGCGGCGGAAAGCATTTGGAGACGCTCGCGGATGTAGACACTTTTGTTTTTGACAAGACCGGGACCCTTACCCTCGCCGAACCGCACGTGAACAAAGTTGTGGCTTTCGGCGAATATACGCGCGCACAGATACTTCGCACGGCGGCTTGTATAGAAGAGCACTTCCCTCACAGTGTCGCGCGCGCGATCGTAAGAGCTGCAAAAGAAGAGGATCTGAGGCATGATGAGAGGCATGCCGAAGTCCAGTATATAGTCGCGCACGGGATAGCTACGATGCTCGAAGGACGCCGCACCGTGATCGGAAGCCGCCATTTTCTGTTTGAAGACGAATCCGTCCCCTTGAGCAAGGAACATGAAGAGTTGATCGATTCGGAGACGGAGACGGTCATCTGCCTTGCTATCGACGGCGAGTTTTGCGGTTACCTCTGTGTTGACGACCCTGTGCGCACTGAGGCCTCTGCGGCGATTGCGGGGCTTCGCCGCACTGGAGTGAAGCGGATAGTGATGCTCACCGGAGACGGCGAACAGACGGCTCGCAAAGTAGCGGATGAACTCGGAATAGACATATGGCATGCGCAGCTGCTGCCCGAGGACAAGGTTCGTATCATCGAAGAGTTGCGGGCAGCCGGGCACAAGGTCGCTATGGTGGGCGACGGGATCAACGATTCTCCCGCGCTTGCCGCCGCAGATGTTTCAATCGCGATGAGCGACGCTTCTGACCTGGCGCGCGAAGTGGCCGACGTCACTATACTGATGGCAAACTTGAATCAGCTCACCACGGCGAGGCGGCTCGCCCAGAGGCTGATGCGCCGTATTATGAACAACTATCGGTTTATAATCGGATTCAATACGGCGCTTGTAGCGCTCGGTGCCACAGATATCCTTTCGCCCGGCACATCAGCTCTTTTGCACAACCTCTCGACGATTGGCTTGGGGGTATCCGGCACAAGGCCGCTGCTCGCCGCTCCGCAAGAGGAGTGTAAAAGTAAATAGCCGGCTCCATAAGTAAACCGTAACAAACGGGAGCGGCACATCAATGACTCCAAGAGCCGAACTCCAGGAACTGCCAAAAAACCATTGAATAGTAAGGTATTAACAGATATGATTACCTCATCTGTAAGGAGCGTCAGGATCCTGTGGGCGCACACTATAAAAAAACTTGAAAAACTGCAGAAATGAGGTGAATTTGATGAAGTTAAAAATCCGCGAAACCATTATCCAGGAAGAAAAACTGAGCTATGCCAAGGACGGCGCGAAGGTTCCCGAAAACGCCGTGGACTGTGCTGCGGGATACAATCCTTTCGGTACGCCGCCTGAATCCGTCGCGGTGTTCAAGGATCTGTCTCCCTCCGCAATTTTCGATTATCCCCACGGTGATTTTTTGCAGGAAGCGATCCTGAAATACTGGTCGCCATTTGCAAAGCTGACGAAGAAAAACCTGCTGCTGACCGACGGCTCGATGCCAGGGCTCACTTTGGTGAATGCAGCATTCTCTGTCCCCGGCGCGGCGGCGCTCGCATCAGCGCCTCAGTTCTCGGACTATACATCGAATGCAGCGTTTATGAACATCACCTACAAACCCGTATACTTGAAAGCCGAAGAAAACTACAAGTTTGACGCGGACGACCTTCTCGCCGCCATAGACGGCCAGCTCAGCCTCATCTATTTGGACAACCCCAACAACCCGACAGGGCAGACCATCCCTGCTGGCGACCTGCGACGCATACTGGACAAGGCCCGCGAACACAATGTCTGTGTGCTGTCCGATGAAGCATACGGGGACTTCGTGGAGGAGAGCGCGTCAGCTATCTCGCTTTTGGATGAATACGAGAACCTGATAGTGCTCCGCACATTTTCGAAAGGCTTTGGCATGGCCGGCCTCAGAGCCGGGTACCTGCTTGCGGGCGAAGAGCTCGCCCAGGCCATAAACAAGCTGCACAATCCTTATGCGGTATCGCAGCCTTCGAGGATGGCTGCCGCTGCCTCTCTGTCAAACCCCGGATTTTTGCAGGAATGCAGAGCCGCGTTCGGAAGAGGCAAAGCCGCCCTCAAAGCCGCGACCGGGAACAAGATGCATATGGCGCATACGTTTGAAACCTGCTCCATCTGCCTTCTCTACCACGACGACCCCGAGTTTGATTTGGAAGCCGCCCTCATGGAACGAGGCATACTGACTTACTCCGGTGCCAACTTTGACGGCCTCGGCATCAACAGCGTACGCCTGCGCATCCCGCATGAAAACGAGTGGGACAGGATGATTGCCGCTGTAAAAGAGCTTAATGGCTGATATACGATAGCCGAGGCAATAAAAAAACCGATACGCAGAAGAGACAAACGACACTCTTCGCCGTACCACCATATCAGGCGCTGTCTCCCCGACAGCGCCTGTATTTTTCTGGTTACAGCCCTTTCCGGGATTTCGAAAACTCCATGCTTGACACCTATGCGCTGCTGTGTATAATGAGCATATACAGTAGCTACTAAATTTTGGATGAGGCGACGCCATTGACAAACACGGACGCAACCACCACCATAGCCGTAACCATATCGCTGCATAGCGGCTTGCCGGCTTACGAACAGATCAAAGAACAGATAAAGGCCCTTATCATGTCGGGCGGGCTGAATGCGGGAGAAATGCTGCCGTCGGTCAGAGGGTTTGCGCGGGATCTCAAAGTGAGCAATATCACGACGATACGCGCTTACAGCGATTTGGAGAACGAAGGGCTTGTCACCACGGTACAGGGCCGCGGGTGCTTCGTGAACGCGCTGCCAGGCGAGATAGTACGAAAGCAGTATCTCGATGAGATCGCTGCAAACCTCACCAACGTCGCGGTCAAGGGAAAGGCTGCGGGATTGACACTCAAGGAATTAAAACAAAAGCTGGAGGAAAAATTCAATGAATGCGATTGAAGTCAGGAACCTTCGAAAAAGCTATCACGGTTTCACACTTGACGTGAGTTTCAGTGTGCCGACGGGCTTTGCATGCGGGTTCGTCGGACGGAACGGCGCAGGTAAGACGACGACACTGAAATGCCTGCTCGGGATGGCAATCCCCGATGGCGGCGAGATTTCCATACTCGGCAAACCGTTCAGCGACGTATCTCTTAAAGCGGATCTGGGTGTGATGTTCGAACAGCCTTACTACCAGGAGGACTGGACCGTCAAAGACGTGGAAAAAGTTTTGCGTCCTTACTACGAGCATTGGGACGGGGAGGTCTGGCGCAAATACCTTGATACTTTCTCGCTCCCGGAGCGCAAGAAATTCAAGGATTTTTCGCGGGGGATGAAGATGAAGCTCGGGATATCCGCCGCGCTCGCCCACGATGCGAAGCTGCTATTGCTTGATGAACCGACCGGAGGGCTCGATCCCGTCGTGCGCGAAGAGATTATAGATACCATGCGCGACTACCTGCTTGATGAGACGAAGACGATTTTCTTCTCGACGCATATCACGAGCGATTTGGAGAAATTCGCCGACCGCATCATTTTCATATCAGATGGGAAGATCGTGTTCGACGATGAGAAGGACGTGCTGCTCGAAAAGTACGCGCTCGTCCGCGGAAACGGCCTTGATGAACTGCGCCTCATGGACAGGATTGGAGGTTTGCCGCAGACGGTTGTGGCCGAAGCGCCGACGCTTGATGACATAGTGGTCTACTTTGAAAGGGGGAAAGTCGGATGACTCTCAAAATGATCAGGACGGATTGGCTCGCAATAAAGTCGCACCACTGGAGGCTCCTTGTAGTAGCAGGAATCGTCGTGCTCTTTTGCGCTACCGGATTGAAAATGGCGATCATTCCCCTGTCCGCGTATATGGCGATAACGTTTTCGATGAACACCTTCGCGGTGGAGGAAAAAGGCAACCTCAACCAACTCTACCTGTCGTTGCCGGTTTCAAGAAAAAGCATAGTGCGGGGGCGGTTCGCCTTTATGATATTGCTGCTCGCGGTTGCGCTCACCTGCTGCGGGGCGATCATCATGATGACGGCACGGGTGCTGGTATTCGGCGCGTTTACATTTGGGATAAACCCGAAAATAGTCGCACTTATGTGTTTTTTCGGTTTCGCATTAGGCGGTTTTACCAATCTGACCATGTACCCTGTGATGTTCCGCATGGGTTATGAAAAGGGAAAAGTTTTCGGATTCTATATACCGGTGGTCTTTGTGTCAATGTTGGCCGGGGCGGCAGTAGCGTTATTGAACACAAGGATGGATCTTTTTTCCGGATGGCTGACGTACTGGTCTGAGAATACGGGCACAGTGTGCGCAGCGATGTTCGCCATTGGCGCGACGCTGTTCTTCGTGTCATACCATCTGTCGGTTTATTTGTATGACAAACGGGATTTATAGGAATGGCCCTACTGTTCAGACGCAAGGGATGAGACTCGGCTTTGCCTTAACTTCCCTGATGTGTAATAATACTGTCGGTCGTGCACACTTCACGGACGAAAGGAATCCAAATGCTGAGGATAGAACATTTAGTCAAGACATACGGCGGGCGGCGGGCTGTAGACGATCTGTCGCTGCACATAGCCCCCGGGGAAATATACGGCTTCATCGGCCACAACGGCGCGGGCAAGACCACGACGCTGAAAGCAGTGTGCGGAGTCATTGAGTTTGATGGCGGGGAGATCTATATCGCTGGCAAATCTGTGAAAAAAGAGCCTCTTGAGTGCAAGCGGCGCACCGCCTTCATCCCGGACAATCCCGACCTGTACGACTTTCTCTCAGGGATCAAATACCTGAACTTCATCGCCGACGTGTATGGCGTCAGTGCGGAAGACCGCCGGGAACGTATCCGGAAGTATGCGGATATCTTCGAGCTGTCGTCTGACCTCGCCCAATCGATATCTGCATATTCCCACGGCATGAAGCAGAAGCTCGCGCTTATTTCAGCCTTCATACACGATCCGGATTTCCTCGTGTTCGACGAACCGTTTGTGGGGCTCGATCCGAAGGCGTCTCGCACGATGAAAGACTTGATGCGCGAAAAATGCGATCATGGAGGCGCGGTATTTTTCTCGACCCATATACTTGAAGTGGCGGAAAAGCTCTGCGACAAAGTTGCGATCATCAAAGACGGCCGGCTTGTGGCGTCCGGCGGCATGGACGAGATCCGCGGAGACTCCTCGCTGGAAGAACTGTTTTTCGAACTTGACGAAGACGATGAGTGGGAGTAGGCGAAAACATGATAGGAAAACTCTTTATCCTCAATCTGAGATCGCTGGCGGCGACCATCATAAAGCCGGACAGGAAAGGCGGCGGTGACAGTACGAAAACTGCTATGTTTGTGCTCATTGCGGCCGTTCTTGCAGGGGCTGCTTTCATGATGTTTTCCCTTATGTTTGAAACCCTGCTGGAGCCGCTCTTTGGCGCGGGGATCGGCTGGATGTATTTCACGCTGCTCGGGGTTTCGGCGTTTGCGATGTGCGTGGTGGGGACTGTTTTTTCCGCTACTTCGCAGATATTCAGCGCCCGAGACAACGAACGCCTGCTTGCCATGCCGATAAACCCATCAGCCATCCTCATCAGCCGGCTGCTGGTCATCATCGCCGGCGAGTATGCCTTTACGACGCTGATAGCCCTGTCGGCTTTCGTACCATGGGTGAGAGGAGGGTATGCCACCGCCGCTGGCATGCTTATTTTCTTCCTCGTGAATTTGCTTTTGCCTTTGATGGCGCTTGCCGTTACACTGCTTTTGGCGTGGGTGCTCGGCTCGGTCACATCCCGGCTGAAGCACAAAAACATCGTGTCATTCGTGATCGGCATAGTCTTTTTGGCTGCCTATTTTTATGGTGTTTCAAACCTGCAGAGATATCTGGTGAAGCTGCTTATGAACGGAAGCGCGATTGCGGAGGCGTTTCGTAAAAGCCTTCCGCCGTTCTATTCATTCGGCAAGAGCATCGCCGAAGCCAGCGTGACAGACACCTTCCTGTTCATGCTCTGGGCGCTGGTACCTTTTGCAATCACAGTGTTGCTGCTCCGCACGAACTATATGAGGATCCTCATGGCGCGCCGCGGTGCCGCCAAAACGGTCTACAGGGAAAAGGCCTCGAAGGAGCGGGGCGCGTTGTGGGCGCTTACAAAGAAAGATCTTTTGCACTGCCTGAACAAACCTGCGATCATACTGAACGCGTCTCTCGGTTCGCTGTTCATGCTCATCGTAGCCGTCATGCTCGTCGTCAGGAAGGCTGCGCTGTTTTCATACATAGACCAGATAGCGCCGATGCTCGGCGAATTGCCTTTGGTGCCTTTGATGGCCATCATGCTCATGGTGCTTGGGTCGTTAAACAATCTCAGCTCATCCCTCATATCCCTCGAAGGAAGCAACCTGTGGATAGCGAAGAGCATCCCCGCGCCGACAGGGACGGTGATGCTTTCAAAGATATGCGCGCACCTGGCCATGTGTGGGCTTCCCTGTCTGGTTGCGTCAATTTGCGGCGCAGCGGTTTTGGCGGACAGCCTTGCAGACAAAGCCGCATTGATACTGGTCCCTCAGGCGTGGTGCGCTTTTACCGCGACCGCCGGGCTTGCGATAAACCTCAATATCCCGAAACTCGACTGGACCAACGAAGTCAGTGCTGTCAAACAGGGGATGTCAGCTATCGTCGCCATGTTCGGTGCCATCGGTGCCCTTGCGGTGTTCGGGCTTGCCTGGGTTTTTGCGTTCAGGCAATTTCTTTCCATATCGGCGTACCTGTGGTGCACTGGCGCGGCGTTCGCCCTCGGCAGCGCTTTGATCTTCGCGTGGCTCGCAGTCCCAGGGGCAAAAAAATTCGCGAGACTATGACTCAATCACAACCATCGCTACCCTTCGTATATTTCATCCGGCTAACGCGCGGAAGGGAATACGCATAACACACCCCCCCCCCCGTCCCTTTTGGGTTCTTTTGGGTTACAGATCGACTGTACGCGAAGGGGATACGCCGTACGCTGCTTTGAAGCAACGGGAAAAATGGGCGGTGTCACAAAAACCCAGCGATTCAGCGACAGTCGTCACGTTCGTATGCAATTCCTCCAACAGGCGTTTGCTTTCCTCCAACTTGCGCTGCATGATGTACTTGCTTGGGCACAGCCCCGCCTCTTTTGAAAACAGTTTGGAAAAATAGTGGACTTCCAGCCCCACATAGGCGGCGACAGACGACACCCTGCAAACGCCGTAAAGATTCCTCCCGATATAGCGCATCGCGCCGATGATGGGTTTTGAATAATGTTGCCTGCTTGCGTTTTGGGCAAGGTCAAAGTAATGCAGCAGGATTTGCCTTGAAAGCGCCAGGAGCGACTCTTCATCAGTCAGGGTTTCCAAAAGGTTGATGTAATAATCGCTGAGAGCAAAGCTCAGCTCCACGTCTACGCCAAGTTCGATGGCGATCCGGCAGACTGACGATATAAGGCAGATGAGGGCGTTTTGGACGGCGCGCAAGGAGGTCGGTGCCAGTACCTCCTTGTAATTGAGCAAGACGTCGTTGGCATTTTGGGAATTGATGACCTCGACAAATTCCTCCCTCTCAAGCAGGAACAGCGCGTTGTACGCCCTGCGTTCCTCCTCCCAGGTATGGTGGCGGTATCCGCTCATGATCATCTGTCTGGCCGCCCGCTCCGCTTGTAGACGGGACAAAAGCACACATCCTTTCATAAAAAAATATATTTATGCAATAAAGATACTTTGCCCGTCGATAAAATGCAACTGTGAATATGTACTGGACGTCATAACTATTCACCAATTATTCAGGCATGGCTGCTGTTCGGAAAGCAGACAGGTATGTCCTGACAGTCCCTGAGTATAGGCTGTACGGCGAATGCCCGAACATCCACAGGCGCGCCGGGAAACGGGGTATGTTGATGAAAACCATTGATCTTTCAGGAAAATGGCGGCTCAACCGGGACGGGGCGGAGCCCATACCCGGACGATTGCCGGGATGCACGTACCTTGACCTTATGGCGAACGGCATGCCCGACCCATACTACGGCGAGAACGAAATCGAAGCAGGCGAATGGGCCAGGCATGACTATCGCTACACGCGCACGTTCCTGTTGGATGAAGAAACTCTGAAAGCAAAGCATCTTGAGCTTGTCGCCGACGGCCTGGATACTCTTTGCTCCATCTCAATCAATGGGAAGGCCGCAGGGAAAACCGACAACATCAATCGCGTTTGGCGATTGGACGTCAAAGGCCTGTGCGTATCCGGCGAAAACAGCATCACGCTCGATTTCTCCGACCCATATGGCTATATTGAGGCCAAACAAAAATCCGATCCCTTGCCGAAACCAATGAACCCTGTGGACGGAGTCGGGCATCTGCGCAAGACGCCTTGCCACTTTGGTTGGGACTGGGGCCCAAAACTGCCGCCGGCCGGAGTGGCGCGGAGCATCGGCCTGGAAGCCTTCGATATCCGAGTGACGGACCTGCGCATATGGCAGGAACACAGGGAAGGGGCAGTCACCATCCGTGTCGCCGCGAAGCTAAGCGACGCCAAGGCCTCAGGCGTTGAGGGTAAGCTGGCCATCATCGAACCGAACGGGAAAAAGGCAGTTCTGCATACTGCTGCGGAAGGCGCCTCTCTGCGCTGGGATATTTGTGTGGAAAACCCAAGATTGTGGTGGTGCAATGGCCTTGGCGAACAGCCGCTGTATCGCCTGGATCTGTCCATAGCGCAAAACGGAAAGGAAGCGGACCGATTCAGACGCCAAATCGGCCTGCGCACCGTTGAACTTGATACAGCGCCCGACTCCCACGGCCACCAATTTCGTTTTGTGGTAAATGGCGTACCTGTTTTCGCAAAAGGCGCCAACTGGATCCCTCCCGACTCTTTTATAACCCGAGCAGACAGGGAAACGGTGGATTTTTACGTGGAAACCGCTAAACGTGCCAACATGAATATGCTTAGGGTATGGGGCGGCGGCATGTATGAAAGTGAGGATTTTTACGACGCCTGCGACAGAAACGGCATTCTGGTATGGCAGGATTTCATCTTTGCCTGCAACCCCTACCCTTTCTATGAAAAAAGTTTTCTGGACAATGTACACGCAGAGGTGGAGGACAATGTACGCCGCCTGCGCCATAGGGCAAGCCTGGCGCTGTGGTGCGGAAACAATGAAACCGAAGTTTTCGTCAAAGCCTGGGGGAAATGGCCAAAGGTATTGCAAAGCAATCCGGACTTTTACCACAATGTCCTCAGAGGGTGGGTAGCCGAATTGGACGGCGTGACAGCTTATTGGCCAGGCTCGCCTTCTTCCGGTTCTGCGAGCGAACGGCCATACAACATGAAAGAGGGGCAAATACGGGGAGACACACACCTGTGGCAGATTTGGCACGGTATGCGGCCCATCGAAGCCTTCCGAAAATTCCCCACGCGCTTTTGCTCTGAATACGGTATGGAATCAATGCCTTCAATGCATACGATCCGTACCTTCACTGACGATCCCGATCCCGGGCTGTTCGACCCGGTAATGCAGTCGCATCAGAAATGCCCGGGCGGAAATGAGAAAATCCTGTACTATCTACTGGCAAAATACAGGAACCCTGCCAGGCTTGAGGACTACGTCTATCTTTCCCAATTGGTGCAGGCCGATACTGTGCACTTTGCCACCGATTGCTGGCGGCGCAATATCGGCAGGCAGAACGGCGCGGTCTTCTGGCAAATGAACGACTGTTGGCCTGTGGCGTCATGGGCGGGCATTGATTACGGGAAGCAGCTGAAGGCGGTCCTCTATCAATCGCGGCATTTCAATAAAACGCTCTGTCTTTCCGGCGATTGTTTTCGAGACAGGGTCGAGATTTCCGTCGTCAATGAATATCCCCGGGAATTCCACGGCCGCCTGGAATGGACTCTGAAGGATTTTTTCGGGCACCCCGTCAGCGATGGCGAAATAGAAATAGCGGTGGGGCCGGTCGCTTCCGAAAAAGCGGCAGTATTGCGTTTTGCCGATATATTGAAGGGCAGAAAAAAAACAGATGCCGTGCTGGAGGGGCGCCTGCTGGATGAAAGCGGCGTAAAGGATATAAAAAGGTGGCTGTTGGTTCCGGATAAGGCTGCAAACCTGCCTCAGGCACAGGTCGAATACAACTGCAGAGAGGACGGAGGCGCCGTCACGCTGGAGTTGTCCTCAACCGGCTACGCACGGCATGTATTTCTTGAAATGGAGGGCGTGACTGCGCCCTGGTCGGACAATTTCTTTGATATCCCCGCAGGCGAGAGCGTTACGGTTACGGCCAGGCTGCCGGACGGAATGGACAAACGGGCATTTGAAAGTGGGTTGAAGATAAAGACTCTTGCCGACGTGAAGCCCCGAAACAACCTTGATATACTGCTGCGCGCTTTCATGATGATGAGGAAGAAGAATTTTATCTATTGGTTTCTGTTCAGGATTTTGTTTCGATAGCGAAAGGATGTGATTGACGTGGCAAAAGATATCAATTCGGGCAAAGACAGACAGGGTTCCGGCATTCCGTACCAGACGAGCAGAGGAGAAAGGCTTTCCTACGGGGCGTACGCCTTTGGGCAGATGATGTTCTTCATGATCGTCGGCAATTTTCTTCAGCTATACATGACAGATTCGGGCATTCCCGCTGTACTTGTGGGCGGGATCTTCATTGTTGCGAAGGTCTGGGACGCAGTGAACGACCCACTTTTTGGTATCATTGTGGACAAGTCCCGCCTGAAATCGGGGAAATTTATCCCTTGGGTACGGTTATCGAGTTTTCTTATCCCGGCCGCCACCATTCTATTGTTCGCCATACCTGCGGACGTGAGCGTACAGATCAAAGCGATCTGGGCGGCGGTGGCTTACATGTTGTGGGATACGGCTTACACCATCTGTGACGTACCTATTTTCGCCCTGGCCACAAGCATGACAAAAGATATCAAAGAGCGGGACTGGCTGTATCTGCTCAATCGCCTGTTCATGTTTGTGGGCGGGCTGTTGGTCGCCATCCTGGTCCCGCTTCTGTTCCCTTCCATCGGATGGACGATGACGGTCGCCATTATGTCGGTACTGGCCATGGCCACCATGCTCCCCACCGGATTCAAAGCCAGGGAACGCCATCATGTGGATAGTGGGAAAAGCGCCAGCGTCGGTGACTTGCTTCGTTATCTGGCAAGCAACAAGCCATTGCTGGTCTTCAACGGCGCCCTTATCGTCGCGGCTCTCACCAATACCGCTACGGCCATCACAAACTACGTTGCAATTTACTGTCTGGGCGGGACGGAGTGGATCTCCGTTTTGGGGCTTGTCATGACTTTGCCAATGCTGGTTTCCATCCTGTTGGCCAAACAGCTAATCAGGAGAATTGACAAATTCACCATATACATGGTTTGCATGGGATGCAACCTGATATTGGGCGTATTGATGTACTTTGCCGGCTATGGCAATATGGCGCTTTTCTTCGCTATCATCGTTGCGCGCGCCTTCTTCGTAAGCACCGGTGGGATATTGGTGGTCATGTTTACCGCCGATTGTGCCGAATACGGCCATTTTGTCACAGGAGAACGGGCGCAGGGCATGGCTTTTTCCATTCAGACCTTCTCAGCAAAACTCACCGCGGCTTTAGCCGGTGCCATCGGTATGTTTGTGCTCGGGGCTGTGGGTTTCGTTGAAGGGGAAGGCGCTGTACAAACGGTCGGGACCATCGAATGGATATGGCGTATGTACACTATCCTGCCCGTTATCGCCGGAGCCGTTTCTTTCCTGTTGCTCCTGTTCGGTTACAGGCTCCGCGATTGCGACGTGGCGCTGATGGCGCGCGTCAATGCCGGTGAGATCACAGAGGATGAGGCGAGAGGCGGATTTTCCAGGCAGTATGCAGACCGTGCGCCGAACCGCGATAAATGAATGAGGCGGTCAGGGCTGTCCCGCTCCCGCGCAACTGAAAAAGCCCCGTCTATGCTCGAATAGTAGCCGTCGGGCGAAAAAAATTTGCGAAATTGCAATTTACTGCTGCAGTAAACGCCGTATAGGAGTAGAATAGCAGGCATCGATCTCAAATGGATTGATTGTTCATTAGCGAAGCAATCAGGGAAACCAGGATTGTTTTGCGCTGAGCGGCTATGATTTTCGGAAGGTTTCTGAAACAGTTTCAAAGTTTTGTCTCGAAAAACTAAGTGAAAACGATTACCGTCGCGAAGAAATCGTACTATAATGTGTATGCCGCTTTGAGATATGAACAGTGCGGAGAGTCGGTCGGCGTGGCTGTCTGAAAATTACGCCGAAATGAAAGGTTCCAGGGAAGGAAAAGGGAATATGGCAAACAAATATGTGTACATGTTTAACGAAGGCAACAAGGACATGAAAAACCTGCTCGGCGGAAAAGGCGCAAACCTGGCGGAAATGGCCGTACTGGGCCTGCCCGTCCCGCAGGGATTTACCGTCACTACAGAGGCCTGCACTGATTATTATGACAGCGGGGAGAAGATAAGCGAGGCGGTAGAAAATCAGATATTTGAGAGCCTTGCGAAATTGGAAGAGATCACCGGCAAGAAATTCGGGGATATAGAAAACCCGCTTTTAGTGAGTGTCCGTTCAGGTGCCCGCGCGTCAATGCCGGGGATGATGGACACCATTTTGAACCTCGGGCTGAACGATGAAGTGGTCGAGAGCGTAGCGAGCAAGACCGGAAACCCCCGGTTCGCATATGACTCATACAGGCGTTTCATCCAGATGTACTCAGACGTGGTCATGGAAGTTGGCAAGGCGTATTTCGAAGAGCTCATAGACAAAATGAAGGAAGCGAAAGGCGTGAAGCTTGACTCTGAGCTCGACGCTGACGACCTGAAGAGGCTTTCCGAGCAATTCAAGGCCGAATACAAATCGAAGATTGGGTCGGACTTCCCGACTGAAGCGAAGGAACAGCTTTTCGGAGCAGTGCGCGCAGTCTTCCGCTCGTGGAACAATGCGAGGGCCATCACCTATCGCAGGCTCAACGACATCCCTGGCTCATGGGGCACGGCTGTCAATGTACAGGCGATGGTGTTCGGCAATATGGGCGACACATCCGGGACGGGCGTAGCGTTCTCAAGGAATCCTTCGACGGGCGAAAAGGGCCTGTTCGGGGAATTCCTTATGAATGCCCAGGGCGAGGATGTCGTGGCCGGGATCCGTACGCCTGAGCCTATAGACAAACTGAAGGAAATCAACGCGGCGGTCTATGACGAATTCGTGGAGATAGTGACGAAGCTCGAACTTCACTACAGGGATATGCAGGACATGGAGTTCACCATTGAAGAGGGGAAACTCTATATGCTTCAGACGAGGAACGGAAAGAGGACAGCCGCCGCCGCCCTCCGCATAGCGAGTGAACTTGTCGACGAGGGGCTCATAGACGAAAGGACAGCCGTCCTGATGATCGACCCCAAAGCTCTTGACACCCTGCTCCATCCCCAGTTCGATGGGGCAGCACTCGCGTCCGCAAAGTCCATAGGCAAAGGGCTACCCGCGTCCCCCGGCGCCGCCTGCGGCCAGGTGGTATTCACCGCTGAGGACGCCACCGAATGGGCGACAAAGAAAAACACGCCTGTCATCCTCGTGAGGCTTGAGACTTCGCCGGAGGACATCGAGGGCATGACCTACGCCAAAGGGATACTTACAGCCCGCGGCGGCATGACTTCACACGCGGCGGTCGTCGCGCGAGGCATGGGTACCTGCTGCGTGGCAGGGCTTGGGGATATAGTCTTCGGTGCCGATGGCAAGAGCTTCAAGCTCGGCGGCAATACGTATAATGAAGGCGACTGGATTTCACTCGATGGGTCCACGGGCAATGTCTACGGCGAAGAGGTCAAGACTGTGCCAGCGTCCATAAGCGGGCACTTCGGGCGCTTCATGGAGTGGGTCGACGGTTTCCGCACGATCAAGGTTCGCACGAACGCCGACACCCCAAAGGATTCCGAGCAGGCTATCAAATTCGGGGCGGAAGGCATCGGCCTCTGCCGCACTGAACACATGTTCTTTGAAGAGGACCGCATTGCGGCAGTCCGCGAGATGATAGTCTCCAAGACGGCTGAGCAGAGGGAAAAAGCCCTCGATAAGATCCTTCCCATGCAAAGGGGCGACTTCGAGGGGATCTACGAAGCCATGCAAGGCTATCCCGTGACCATAAGGCTGCTTGATCCGCCTCTTCACGAATTCCTCCCGACCGACCCGAAGGACATTGAAGCCCTCGCAAAGGAGATGGGCCTTCCGGTCGAGGAGCTGAACGCGATCATCGTATCGCTGCACGAGTTCAACCCGATGATGGGGCACAGAGGCTGCCGCCTTGATGTCACCTATCCTGAGATCGGCGTCATGCAGACGAGGGCTATCATCGAAGCTGCCATCAACGTGCAGAAAAAGCATCCCGAGTGGAATTTGGTTCCGGAAATCATGGTGCCGCTCACCGGCGAAGTCAAGGAGATGCGGTTCGTGAAAAATATCATAACGGAAACCGCAGATGCGATCATCGCGGAGTCCGGGACGGGCCTGAAGTACATGGTCGGCACGATGATAGAGATCCCAAGGGCCGCCATCACCGCCGATGAGATCGCTGAGGAAGCGGAGTTCTTCAGCTTCGGGACGAACGACTTGACGCAGATGACCTTTGGCTTCTCACGCGACGACGCTGAGAAATTCCTCGGCGCATATTACGACAAACAGATCTATGAGAGCGACCCCTTCCAGAGGATCGACCAGGTTGGCGTTGGAAAGTTGATGGAGACAGCCGTCGAACTCGGCAAAAAGACCAGGCCTGACATCAAGCTCGGCATATGCGGAGAGCACGGAGGCGATCCGTCAAGCGTAGAGTTCTGCTACAACATCGGGCTCGACTATGTGTCCTGCTCGCCGTTCCGCGTGCCTGTCGCCAGGCTTTCGGCGGCACAGGCGGCACTCAAGGCAGAAGGACATTCGGCCGGCAGCCAGGTGTAGGAGTTTTTGTAAAGTGCACAACGGGGACGGTTTCTTTTGTGTTATCCCCGTTGTGCACCCGTTGTGCAAAAAAATAACTGTGCAAAGCGAAGCGGCGACCCGGGTGCGAGCCTCCGTGCGATGCGCACCTACCCCCGTTTGTATGAAATGCAAATGGTTGGAAGGTGCCATGCGAGAACCCCCTCCCGGTTTTAGCGGGTTTGGAGTTTACCGCTCAGAGGGTTGACGTTCGCCCATCCTGATAACTGCGCCTGTCATTCAAAGGGCGGCTTATATATAAGATGTCAATTCGTAATGTATGGTGAACCGATGAATACGCAACCTGACGACCTGAGAATCCTTGTACAAAAGCATGTGCGAGGCGCCGAAGCCCGGTATGGCGGCATGTGCGCGACAGTCGCCTCGTCTACGCTTGGCAAGCTGTTTGATGTGCCCCTGGACGACACTGTGGCAGTTGCGGGGACAGGCGTCCGCTTTGCAGGCGCGGCAGGCGCGGCGCAAAACGCATTTGTCGGAGCCGCACAGTTCATTGCCTGCGAAGCTCGCCTAAACGAGCTAAGCGGACATGAGATACTTGCCTTGTGCAGATCCTGGCAGAAAAAATACGAAAAATACGAAGACGCCATTCCACAGGGCGCATCAAAAAATGCATGGGCGGAGGACGGCTGCGCCATCGATGTCATTCTCCTGGCGCACGGGTTCATAGAGGAGAACAGGGATGCACTCGGTCTGGGGAAAGAGCCGGCGAAGCCCAGACAGTACTATGACAGTATTTACACGGACCGCGAGGCCATGTTCAGGCACAGCCCGTATGCGCTTGAGGAAAAGCTCTCTACAGCTGTCACGAAGGGCGATGGCGAGGCAGCTTTGGTCGCTCTGCGGGAGATAACGGCCCAAGGCGATAAGGCGGTGCTCGCAAAGGATTCCCTGCGTTCTGCAAAAAATTCCATGATTGGATCCATTGCCTTTTTATCGCGCGCCGCCATCCAGGGCGGAGTGAGTGCAAACGATGCTTTCGCGCTCAGCGACGCACTGACCCGGAGGGTCGAAGAGATGGCCGCCCGCGACGCAGTGTTGGCGTTTGAAGAAAATATACTGCTGCAGTTCATCGCACTGGTACGTCAGCGTCTGGAAGCCTCGTATTCGGCCACTGTCGTCAAGGTGATGCACTATGTGGAAAACCACCTTGATACCAAGGTATCACTGAATGCCGCCGCCGCATATGCAGGTGTGCACCCCGCCTACCTCTCATCCAGATTCAGGCGCGAGACCGGGCTTTCCTTCACCGAGTACACGGCCATGCGCAAGGTGCAGGAGTCATGCTATTTCGTGCGCCACACCGGCTATTCGATCTCTCAGATCGCTTTGCTCTATGGGTTTTCAAGCCAGAGCTACTACACGACCATTTTCAAAAACGTGACAGGCATGACCCCGATAGAATACAGGCGCCGCCGCCTGGCAGAGTAGTTCGCTTCCTCTCCATACTCCCCGATTTTTCAGCACCCCGAATCGGCAAGCAGTGCGAAAATGTCAAAAATGTATTTTTGGCAACCGAGAAATGTTGAAATTGCAACACCTTTGCCTGATTATAATCTGATTCCCACTCAATCTGCCGCCCATTTATACTGCCTGGCATGTGCGCCGTGTAACAAAATTGTAACAAAACCAGGAGACACGCAAAATCATTGAAATTTTAGCCCTTTCCGGGAAGGGTGAATTATAAACCAACGCTTTGGAGCTATAAATTTAAATTTTTTGTGTTTACTTTCGATAAAAAGATAGTACTATGAGTGAGCAATTATGCGGTGCGGGAGCAGCTCGCACGGTCAAATAATTGGGGGATTATAAATATTATGGGGATTAGGTACGGTTCGTATCGAAAACCATCGCGTCGGCGACTGAATGTTTCGCCGGGTCTGCGTGGGTTTTCTTCATCGCACGAGATGAACAATTCCTTTGATGACAACTGCGAGGTGAAGCCGAGGCTCATCCCAGGCAGGGTTATCAAAGGGTTCCGCCGGTGCGGCATGGCGGAAAAAATATCGGGACGACGCGCGGCATTCAGCCAGCGGGGCAATGACACAAGTATAAACAAGAAAATATGTGCACTTCCGGCGCCGTTCGGCTTTGCGGCCGTTTTTTCGCGAGCAGCTTTCATTAGTGATGGAGCCGGCTTGGAGATTTCGAAAATGCACAGGCAATCTGGCAACCTCAATGCCCCGGACAGGGGAGGGGTATTGCCAGGCAAACGCTCCGGATACGAATTTCTCGTATCTTTTTCCAATAAACAGGCCATTAAAAAACAGCCCGAGCCGAGCCGCTCGCAAGGGGCTGTTTTTTTAGTGCTTCGACGATTAAATATTGCATCAAAGCGGCGAGGATTTTCTCCGTCAGACAAGGCGTCGGGCTCCGTTGATACTTGCGGTATCAGCGGGTTCCGGCAACGCAGTATGACGGAGAAAAGACCGGCGCGACGTGCAATATTTAGTTGTTGGAGCACTAACGCAATCTTGCAGTAACACGGAGGTAACTGATAGCAATGAAAACACTCAAACAAAAAAGCATCGCGCTTTTGCTGGCGTCGGCCATTGTACTGCCATTGATGCCAATGTCAGCTTTGGGAGCTGCGGAATGGGATATTGGGCCCATCGCAGTACCTGCGGCATCCATGGGCGCACCCGATCCTGTATCGGTACCTGTAGACGCGCTTGACAAGACGACAGAGCCTGCGGCGACGGAGTCCACGTCTGACGCAGAAGCGGCAAAGGGGCCCGCAGATGATACGCCCGGATCGGACGCCGCCGGGGCGGATATATCTGAAACAGAAACAGCAACAGCTCCCGCGCCTGACGCGGAAAATGCAATTGACACGACTGAATCAGCGTTATCCGTTACAGATGAAATTAATGCGATGTCGGCGATCAGGCCTATGGCCTCCACCATTCCTGTTACTTTTACAGCAGGGGAGGATGTAGCCGCTATCAAGTCTAAGGTACAGTATGCTTTAGAAAACGCGGAAAAAGGCGATACCGTTACCGTTGACTGCAGCGGAAGCAAAACCAACGCGAATGACACACTGGATCTGGTTATCAAGGAAGGGGTAACGTTGCAATGGAGAGCCAGGTATGGGGGGAGTATCGGTGTACCTCTAATTTCTGTTAGCGGAAAAGGCATATTTGAGGTCGTTCTGGCCTCGAGTAGCTACAGTATTGCGAATAGAGGTGCAGGAAGCGTCATTGCAGTGGAATCAGAAGCTAAAGTTTTGATTACAAGGGGGAGTATCACATCCTCATCAGGCGACGCTATCGTTTTCAACGGCGCTAATAATTATACTGTCCTTGAGGTTGCATTAAACGGCGTAGTTTCTTCATCGTCAGGAAGCGCCATCACTTCAAACGCTCAAAATGGACATGTCCTCATTGAAGGTGGTGCGATATCCTCCAGCGGCGAAAACCCAACCATCAATTTCGTTGGCGCAGATGTAGAGGTTGCCAGCGGCGCGGTATCCGCCGGGAATGGATCCGCCATCAGTTCTGGCGGCGTTATAACTATCAGAGGAGGCTCGGTATACAATAGCTCATCAACCAAAGCAGCTGTTTATTCTTCGTCTTCCGCTCAGACCGTATTTATCAGTGGTAATTGCAGCGTATCAGCGAATGGAAGCAGTAGTGCTGTCGATGCTAAGAAAATCATCGTAAGTGGCGGCACGGTCAGCGCAGAAAATGGCCCCACTATTTATGCCCGGAATATTAGCGGCGGATCCACTGTCAGTATCAACGGTGGCTTTGTAAACTCTAATACGGGCGATGTTGTTTACGCCGACAGGCCGGAAATTGGGGGAGTCAGGATCAACGGTGGTACGGTAACCGCCAAGACAGGCCTGGCTGTTTCTGCCAGCGTGTCAGGCAGTGGAAGCTATGTTGTCATCAGCGGCGGCACACTGTTCGCCTACGGCGCCAAGCTTGTCGGCAAGGGGAACGTGGTCTATGTCAATAAGTATGATAGTCCGAATACGGATCTCACGACAGAAAATTTCCAGCCGACCGGCCAGAGCGTTATAATCGCGTATAACAGCAACCACTCTCCATCTTCGGATCCCGAAATCGGCTCGTCAGACTATCTTACAGTCTCATCCGACGCCACGGCGGAATGGGATATACAAAACAGTTCCCATGGCATCTCTTATAAAAGCCCGAGCGGGTCGGTTCATGGGTTCATCAAGCTGGACGTTCCCTTTAGCACACTTCACACTCTGACAGTGGTAAATGGCACCGGGTCAGGCAAATACAATGAAGGCGCAAATGCAAGCATCAAGGCATCAGCCGCTCCGGCCGGGCAAGTGTTCAATGTGTGGACGACGAACAAGGAAGGGGCGTTTGGCGACGCCAGCAATGCGAATACCACATTTACCATGCCTGCATACCCGGCTACAGTCACGGCGACGTACCGGTACGTCGCCCCAAATCTCGGGATTGATTATAAAGATGAGGTACTGAATGGGCTTGTGTCTGGCGGGACGTACTCTTTTAATGGCGGCGACGGCGTCATTGTCCCTGGCACGACATACGCTATCCCGGAAACATGGATGAGCGGCGAAACCCTTCCCATAGTAAGAAAAGGCGATGGAAATGCCGCGTCCAGCACACCTCAGAGCCTCACGGTCCCCACACGGCCTGGCGCGCCAGCTCCAAAGGGGAAGGGCGAGACGTACGACGGCAGAAATGATGGCCGGATCACAGACGTGACGGGAGCTATGGAATGGCGCAAATCTACAGAAGGCGTGTGGCATCCCGTTTCCGGTACGGAAATCACCGGCCTTTCATCCGGTGACTACTATGTGCGCCTCAAGCAAGCAGGAAACAGTTTCGCGGGCACTCCGGCTGCCGTGAATATCTGGAAAGGCGACCCGACCGAAATTACCGCTGCCGTTCCCGTAAAGCTGATATTTGCGGCTTTCGAGGCGGATAAGGGCGTCATAACTGCGCCGAAATACTACATCCAAAACATGGGAAGGAATTCGCTTGACGTTTCGATAGAAAGCCTGGCTATAATGGATCCCGCTGAGACTAACCTGACCACGAATCCGGCAGTGGACGGTGATATGAGCCTGAAGCTAAAAGGAATATCGTATGGCGGCTCCAGTGCTTTTGACGACACAGGTTTCCTTACTAAAAGCGATTCAATCAATAAGTTTATAGGGACTCTTACGCCCCATGGCTACCTATACCCTATAAAAGGTTTCACTCTTGAAGGCGGGTATGTGGGGAATTTCGACAAGGCGAAAAAACCTGTATACATGCTGGGCTTCAAATTCGCTCTGCACGAGTATTCGTGACAGGATAAAACAGTTTTCTGCTCCAGGGGAGTTGAAATATAAAAAATAAGAAAGGGAAGAAGGTGATGATCACAACAAAAGAAAAAATATTTCCTGAGACAGGGCAGGAAAAAAGGGAAGGTGAAAAACGGAAATGGATTATTCGCATTGCCATCATGTTTCTTACTCTGGTCCTGCTCCTGTTGCTATTGCACCAATTGGGTGTATTCAAATTCCCGTGGGAGAAGCCGGCCGGCATCATAGCAGGCGATCTTTTTCCGGGACAGGGCGACGCGGAGGACGGGCATCTGCCCGGCATGACGCCAGCCCAGATCAAAGAGCAGATGCAGAAGGCGGCGGACGACTCATACTTCAGCTTCAAGATCAATGCACGCCCGGAATTTGATAATGGGAAAGCCATGGGAAACCTGGGTATCGAAAACCCCAGCTTCAACGTCTACCCGATGGTCGTACAGATCTTTCTGGACGACACGGGAGAGATGGTCTACGACTCGGGAGGCATACTTCCCGACCAATATATAGATAATGCGAAACTGTCCGTACCACTTAAGGCAGGCGACTACAAAGCGACCGCCTATCTGAATGCCTATGACCCGGAAACGAAAGCCTGGCAGGGCAAACAAGCTGCAGCGTTGATAATAACGGTGCATAACTGAGGATATACCAGGGAGGTATAGCAAATGAAAAAAGCAAAATTAATATCAAGTTTGGCGCTTATCGCCATGATGGTGAGCATGTTTACGATGTTCGCCTTCGCGGACGGCTCGCTGCCTGACCACGTCGATTATGGTTCAGTTGAAGGCGATAGTGCAGAGACGGCGAAAATTCCCGTTTACGGCTACCTGGGCGAAGACGTCAATATCGATCCTGGCACAGGTGATGATGAGCCGGATGTCAAGCCGTACGAAGTCAACGTATCGGTTCCCACGAAGTTTATCTGGGCGGCGTTTGAAACAGACGATGGCGCGATCTCATCGCCCGTATACCATATCAGGAATAACGCCAGGGTCGAAGGTAACGATCATAGCCGTGACCTTAATGTCCGTATGTTTAAATTCGAAAGAGAGGCCGTGAACCCCAGTAACGACGAGATCGATAAATACCTGAGGCTGCTGCTCTCTAAAGCCGACAGCAATACATTCAACGGTCCTGACATTTCGCTTATAAGCGGCAATGGAACCAATGCATCATATGGTTCCTCTACGCCTATCGGTTCCGCTAAACTTGGGGCCAATTCGCAGTGGGATTTCAAATTGACGGGAACTTACGATAGCAAAATTGGCCGCGGCTTTGATAAGGCGTACACGCCGAAGTACACGCTGACGTTTGAATTCTCGATCAATTAAGCGGAGAGAGATGCGGAAGGAGGCGATTACGTGAAAAAAACGCTTCTGGCACTGACGGCGGCTTCAGTCTGTTTCCTGTTGATTGCAGGCTCTACTGTAGCCGTAGCTGCCGCCGAGGCTCCGCAGGGCAAGGCGGGGTTTGTGGCGGCGGAAACCGAATATGAAAATGTCCAGGGCAATTCAGGGGACAGTTTTGTAATCGAGGTAGATGGATACGTTATTTTAGACGAGGGTCCTTCACCTGCGCCGCCAATTGATCCTGTCCCGCCCATAGTGCCTCCGAAGCCCGGCGATACGCCTGGCGGAGGTGCTGCGGATACGCCTGGTGCGGGCAAGGCGAATGCGTCCGGCGCGGATACCGTGACCAGGTCCGCCGTAAAAACGCTAAGTGGTTCAGGCGCGGCTCACGCCAAGGGGGATACCGCAGGCAAAGATGCCTCCGGCATTGCAGGCAAACCTGACAATGCGGATGGCAAGGGCGCCCATGGGCGCGATGCTTCAGGCCCTCTTGTCAAGCTTGAGATTGCCGCGGTCATTGTCCTGCTGCTGTTCCTGTGTCTGCTCCTGCTGGTCTGGGCCAAAAAGAAGTGGGATAGAGACAGGCGTAAGCATACCGGCAAGATGTAAATTTGAGTTACGGACAGTTACAATAGAAAAAGACGTATAGAGCAATTTGCGGGCGTCCGGCGTAGGCCGGGCGCCCGTAGTCATGTATGCCCGGCGTGGACATAGCTTTATGAAACTGCTCCTGGGAAAATCTGCGCATGTCTGGACAATAATTTTAAAATGGTTAAAATAATTGCACATGTATTAAAATATTGAAATACGCTACGTATCCCCTTTCATATAATAAAATATAAATCAATTAAAGGCGCGGTATAATAATCGTCGAAAGGAGATCCCCATGGCGACCGGCCGGTACACTGTACATCCCATTGACGAAAACACATTTACGATTGAAGAGAAAACCCGATTCAGCCAGGGGCTGTGCTATCTGCTTTGCGGAAGTGAAAAGGCTCTGCTTATAGACACCTGCTTTGGCTATAGAGGTTTTGAGAAAACTGTGAAAAGCCTGACCGATCTGCCTGTGACTGTTGCGAATACCCACGCGCATTTGGACCATATAGGCGGCAATCATTTTTTCGGTGAGATATGGTATCACGAGGCGGACAGAGGGATATTTGCGCTCCATACGGATCCTGGCTACCTCCTGGATATGGCGACAGAAGGCATGTCTGGGCCGAAACGCATTCTGGTGAGGCTGCTTGCGAAAAACGTGCTGAGCATAGACCCGAGCGGCAATTACAAATATTTTGGGGACGAGCAAGTCTTTCATCTGGGGGAGAGGGATGTTGAGGTGGTACCTGCCCCAGGGCATACGCCTGGCTCGGTCTGCTTCCTGGACCGGCAGGCAAGAATGCTGTTCAGCGGCGACACGGTCTGCGAATGGGGTGTCCTGCTGCACATCCCCGGCGAAGGCTGCCCGCCGGAGGTATTCCTCAGCTCAATGCTGCGCCTCAAAGGCCTGTGGGACGAGTTCGATACTGTGTGGCCCGGACACCATGGCTTCCCTGTGGACAAGAGCTATATAGACGACTATCTGGCCTGTGCGAGACAGATCGTGGAAGGCCAGGCGAGCTACGAATCCACCAAAGGCAGGCGCTGCGCCAAATACGGCAGAGTGCTTATCACCGTGCCTGAGTGAAAGCATCGGGAAAACTCGGAAAATCGACCAAATCGTGAAAACCCGAAAAATTTTTAAATATCCTGTTGACATGAGCGGGGGAATTGGTTAATATAGTGGAGGTTAGCAGATGCTAACCAAATATTATAAGCAAGAAGTTAGCATTAGCTAACAGCTCGCCTGCAAAGGTGAGGACCATATAAGTAAAGCGCTGTAATACCATTGCGCACAACCCGCGCAGTTTAACATGCATGGGGGAACTACCTCCTCGGTTCCCCCGTGTTTTCTTTTTTTCCAAACAGTCCCTGAATCAGGCAGAGTCGGATAAAGAACAGATAGAGCCTCCCGCGTATGCCTGGCCGGTAACGCCCGTAACGAAAATTCGAACGAAAATTTGGCATTAAAAAAAAATCACTTGACAAAACAATTCTTATCCCTCAAAATGACGTGTATTATTCAAGTTGTAGACGCGGCAGCGAAATGATTCAGGAATTGAGAGAAAAGGACATGCACTTATCAAACCGCAGCGTAGCTGTACTAGTTATTAGCAATGTTATCGTTATCGGTAGCATTGATTTGCGTTTCGCTGCAATGAGATTATAGAGGGATTTAGAAAAAATGTACTCAATAGGACTCGCGGCGAAGGCCGCGGGTTTTTTTATTATCTCGGCAGGCAACTGATTAATTCAACTTGGTTCAACTGGCAATGGAAAGGAAATGAGAGCGATGGTACTGACAGGAGCGCAAATATTAGTGGAAGAATTGATTCGTCATGGCACCGATACTGTTTTCGGATATCCGGGCGGTACGGTGCTTGATATATACGATGCCCTTTATGTGAGCCGCAAAAGGATAAAACATGTGACGACAGCACATGAACAGGGCGCTGTCCATGCGGCTGACGGTTTTGCAAGAGTCACGGGAAGGCCCGGCGTCGTAATCTCGACAAGCGGCCCCGGAGCTACGAACCTCGTGACCGGCATTGCGAACGCCTACCTCGACTCCGTACCATTGGTTGCAGTCACTGGCAATGTCGCCGCGCCCCTGCTCGGGAAAGACAGTTTTCAGGAAGTGGATATCGTGGGCGTCACCCAGCCGATAGTGAAGCACAATTTCATCGTCCATGATGTCAGGAAGCTGGCGGATACGGTGAGAGAGGCTTTCGCTCTCGCAGCCTCAGACCGCAAAGGGCCAGTGCTCGTCGATATCCCCAAAAATATCCAGCGCGACGAATGCGAATATGAGGCAGGAGAGAGCCGCTGTCAGGATGAAGTCGACGTGGATGGGCGAACAGTCCAGATGAGTGCGAATGGCCGTACAGACGCAGGCGGGCAAGAGGGTCAGGCTGGCACGAATGGGCGAATGCCTAAGGCGGGCGCGGTGGCTTGCCACAGCGAAAACCTTCAAGGCAAAAATGAGCTGCCTTGTATAGACAGGGCGCTCGAAGCCATAAGGTCCTGCGAGAGGCCTTACATATACTGCGGCGGGGGCGTAGTGTCTGCGGGGGCGGAAAACGAAGTCCTGGCCCTTTCAAAAAAACTCTCCGCCCCCATCGGCCTCAGCATGATGGGCCTCACGGCAATACCCGAATCTTATGAATTGAACCTCGGCATGAGCGGCATGCACGGAAAGTATGCTGCAACACTCACACAGTCAAAAGCCGATCTCATGATCGCTGCAGGCGTACGCTTTTCGGACAGAGCTACTGGCGATATCGCAGAGTACACGAAAAACTGCACAGTCATCCACATCGACATCGATGAAGCTGAGCTTGGGAAAAATATACCTGAGATCATCGAGCTCTGCGGAGACGCGAAACAGATCCTGCGCACTTTGACGGACAGCATCCAGGAGAAATGGAACGAGGAATGGGTCAAAAAAATCCTCATGTACAAAGCCGCCGACAACGCTGGTGAAAATGCCGAACGCTTCTCGCCGGCAAATATCATCAGGACTGTCAGAAAATTTTCCAAAGACGACACAGTCGTCGCTACCGATGTCGGCCAGCATCAGATGTGGGTCATGCAGCATTACGGTTTCACAAAGCCGCGGACGCTCCTCACATCAGGAGGGCTCGGCGCCATGGGTTACGGCTTGGGCGCTTCCATAGGAGGCTGTCTGGCTTCGGGTCGAAATCGAACTGTGCTTTTCACCGGCGATGGGAGCTTTGGGATGAACCTCACAGAGCTTGCCACGGCGGTTTCCCAGGGGCTCCCACTTACGGTCGTTCTGTTGAACAACGGTACGCTCGGCATGGTGCGGCAGTGGCAGGGATTCTTTTACAGCGAGCGATATTCCTGTACGACGCTTGAACGCAAGACAGACTTTGTGGCGCTCGCGAAAGCCTTTGGCGCGGACGGGTGCCGTGTGGATTCCCTCGCGGAGCTTGAAGCCGTCCTTGACGGAAATCTGCCGGAAGGCGGCCCCTTCGTATTGGATTGCCGGATTGATATCGACGAGAAAGTGTTCCCGATGATCCCTCCGGGCGGATCGGTCAAGGACATCATGATAGGGGCATAGGGATCTGTATAGGACAGGGGTGGTACGTATTGGAACGGGATAGCATGGCGCGAATGGGGCCTCACTGGATAAGGCTTCACAGGGACGCGGGGCATTTGGCAAAGGCTGCAGGAAATTGACAGGAATACATTTAGAGAAGAGTTCAGGAAATTGACAGGAGTACAGGGAAATGAATATCAGCACGGCGGAAAAAGAAACAAGCAATATGAACGAGCGGTTTACAGTCGGCCTCGTGGTCGCAAACCGCTACGGCGTCCTCAATCGCATTGCGGGGCTTTACAACAAACGCGGATACAACATCGACAGCCTGTCTGTAGGCGAGACTGAGGACCCTTCCTATTCCAGGATGACGATAGTCTCGAGCGGCGACCGTCAGGTAAGGACTCAGATGGTTCGCCAGCTCAACAAACTGTACGATGTCAAAACCGCAGCGCTGTTTGAAGGCGAGGGCACAATCGCCGTAGAGCACCTGCTTATAAAGCTAAAAAAATACGGGGGCCACGGAGATGATCCCTCTGCGCTTGTCGGCCAATACGGCGGGAAGATCGTCGAAACGGGAGAGGATTTCCTTGTAGCGGATGTCACGGGCATCCCTGAACAGGTACAGGAATTCATAGAAAAATGCAAGTCGATAGGTATATTTGAACTTTGCCGTTCGGGGACGCTGGCGCTTTCGAGCGGAAGCTATAACATATTTGATGCGAAGTGATAAGTGATACGGAGGTAAAAAAACGATGGCGAAAATGTATTATGACAAGGATTGCGATCTCTCGGTGCTCGATGGGAAAACCGTCGCTGTAGTAGGCTATGGCAGCCAGGGACACGCCCACGCTCAAAATCTCAGAGACAGTGGCGTGTCGGTGATCATCGGGCTCTACGATGGTTCAAGGAGTGCCGAGTCGGCGAAGGCTGACGGTTTCGAGGTCTTTGATACGGCGGAGGCCGTAAAAAAAGCGGACGTGGCAATCCTCCTTGTAAACGATGAAAAAATGGCTGCGCTGTATGCTGAAAAGGTAGCTCCAAATCTCAGCACCGGTATGACTCTCGGTTTTGCGCACGGTTTCAATATCCACTACAAGCAGATCATCCCTCCGGATGATATCGATGTCATAATGATCGCGCCGAAAGGCCCCGGCCATACGGTTCGCAGCCAGTTCCTCGAAGGCAAAGGGGTTCCGAACCTTGTTGCCGTGTATCGCGATTTCAGCGGGAACGCGCGCAGTACGGCGCTCGCCTGGGCGAAAGGCATCGGTGGCGGTCGTGCAGGTATCCTTGATACCACCTTTGAAGAGGAGACGGAAACAGATCTGTTCGGCGAGCAATGTGTCCTCTGTGGCGGTGTGACAGCCTTGATGAAAGCCGGGTTCGAAACCCTTACAGAAGCTGGCTATCAGCCGGAAAGCGCATACTTCGAGTGCATCCACGAAATGAAGCTCATCATAGATCTCATCATCGAAGGCGGTCTTTCGTTCATGCGCCACTCCATCAGCGATACCGCCGAGTACGGCGACTACTCCGTAGGCGACAGGATCATCACTGATGAGACGAAAAAAGAGATGAAGAAAGTATTGTCAGAAGTCCAAAGCGGCGACTTCGCAAAGCGTTGGATCGAAGAGAACAAGGAAGGCCGCCCGAACTTCACGGCGAGGCGCAAAGTAGAGGCAGAGCTTCCGGTCGAGAAAGTAGGCGCGGAGCTCAGAGAAAAAATGAGCTGGCAGTCCCGCAGGTAATGGGTTACTGTTAACAGAAGGACACAGCGGGGACGGCTCTTTTTGTGCTCTCGCCATCTCCGCGCCGTTGTGTTTTCGCGACGGTGGCGGCAAGAGCACAAAAAGAGCCGTCCCCGCTGTATCCAAAAAGAGCCGTCTCCGCTGTGCCCCTGATCAAAAGTTATTTAGCCGCCATTAGACATATAAATAGGAAGGAAAGCGATATGAAAACCAGAAAAGACGGCCTCATGCTTGACGAACCAGGCAGCGCACCGAAGCGCGCCTTGATGTATGCAATGGGCTATACGAAGGAACAGATGCTGAAACCGCTCGTAGGGGTAGTCAACTCGTTTAACGAGATCGTTCCAGGGCATATCCATCTGGAGACAATATCTCGCGGGGTAAAGGACAGCGTACTGGCGGCGGGCGGTACGCCGATAGAGTTCAATACCATAGGCGTCTGCGACGGTATCGCGATGGGGCACGAAGGCATGAAATATTCACTTCCGTCGCGCGAGCTGATTGCCGACAGCGTAGAGTGTATGGTGAGTGCCCATCGCCTCGACGCACTCGTATTTATCCCCAACTGCGACAAGATCATCCCGGGGATGCTGATGGCCGCCGCAAGGCTTGACCTGCCCTGTGTGTTTGTGTCGGGCGGCCCCATGCTGTCCGTAGATGGCCGTGACCTCAATTCGGTCTTTGAAGCTGTCGGTGCCTATCAGGCGGGAAAGATCGGAATTGACGAACTCAGCAATATCGAAAGTTTTGCCTGCCCGGGCTGTGGCTCATGTTCGGGGATGTTCACCGCAAATTCGATGAACTGCCTGTGCGAAGCTATTGGTATAGCGCTGCCTGGCAATGGCTCCATTCCCGCAGTATACGCCGAGCGGATCAGGCTCGCCAAAGACGCCGGTTCGACAGTAATGAACCTGGTGGGCGAGGACATTCGGCCCTCGGCCATACTCACGCAGACCGCGCTGAAAAATGCGCTACGCGTGGATATGGCGCTCGGCTGTTCCACCAATTCGGCGCTGCATCTCGCCGCGCTGGCTCATGAACTCGGACTCGAATTTGACCTCAGCGATATCAACTCCATCAGCGATACCACTCCGAACCTGTGCCGGCTCGCCCCTGCAGGAAAGCACCACATGCAGGATCTGTATGCCGCAGGAGGGGTCTACGCCGTCATGCGCGAACTTGCAGACGCAGGCTTGCTCGATACTTCGGCTATGACGGTCGAAGGCCGTCGACTTGTGGAAACTCTGCCGGGATATGAGGTTAAGGATGATACCGTCATTCGCCCCATGGACGATCCGTATTCCAAAACCGGAGGCCTCGCGGTCCTTTTCGGCAACCTTGCGGAAAACGGGGCAATCGTCAAAAGAAGTGCAGTAAAGGACTCCATGCTGCAGTTCACAGGGATCGCTCGCGTGTTCGACGGCGAAGAAGAAGCGATAGCTGATATTTTCGGAGGAAAAGTTTCAGCCGGCGACTTGGTAGTTATTCGCTACGAGGGCCCATCCGGTGGGCCGGGCATGCGTGAAATGCTTTCCCCGACTTCAGCGATAGTCGGCATGGGTCTGGATGAATCGGTGGCCCTCATCACCGACGGGCGCTTTTCAGGTGCGACGCGCGGCGCTGCGATCGGCCACATCTCACCCGAAGCCGCCGCCGGAGGTTTGATCGCATACGTAGAGAATGGCGACAGGATCAAGATAGATATACCGGCTCACAGCATAGAGCTTCTCGTATCCGAAGAGGAAATCGAGGCGAGAAAAAGCAAGTTTTCCGCGCCTGCCCTCAGAGAGGTCACGGGATATTTGAAGAGATACAGAGCCAGAGTCTCATCCGCCGATAAAGGTGCGGTAGTCGACTGATAAATGATTGACATCCATACTCAGTGGGTGCTATAATTTATGTACGGTTGAGCAATTGTTCAACCGTATCGTACAGTGTAGAGGTTTTGCTCGGCCGTTCGCGACAGACAGTGCGGGCGGGATAATGAACGAGGTGCAGGAGCAAGGGGGAAGAGATGGCCAGCGCGAAAAAGAGCGTAATAAACTTGAAGGACGTGAGGGACGATATTTTCACGGACCGTTGCGATTGCGACGTGATACACGAAGACGCAGTTGAGCGTGCGCGCGAAAACATGCCGAACCCCGAGGTGCAGATAGGGCTTGCGGAGCTTTTCAAGGTCTTCGGCGATCCCACCCGGGTCAGGATACTCTGTGCACTGCGACAGGGCGAGATGTGCGTATGCGACATCGCATTTTTGCTGGGAATGACCAAATCGGCCATATCTCACCAACTCCGCGTACTCAGGCAGACAAATCTCGTCAAATACAGAAAGGACGGCAAGACAGTTTATTACTCCCTCGACGACGACCATGTGGCGGAGATCATAGACGTAGGCGCAGAGCACGTGAAACACACAGGCGCACTGTGACCACTGGTCATGGGGAGTAGTGAATAGCACAATAAGAACCGCCCCTGTTGTACGATGCTCAGGAATTTCGAGAGCCGTCTCCGGTGTGTTCTGACTATGACACAAAAAGAACCGTCCCCGATGTGTTCCGATGTTTTGTAAGAGATACATAAAATTTTTTAACAGAACGGTTGAATGAGCACTCATATGTTCAACCGAAAGCAGCACCAGAAGAGGAGAGCGAAAAGGATGAAGACATTGACGGAAGGCAGCAGTGCAAAGGCATTGGAATCGGAGCTGGAGGATGGCTGCGCCTGCGGCAAGTACGCCGGAGAGGACGATGAGCGACAACTGCATGCGCATCCAGACGACTGCGGGTGTGCACACCACGACCACGCCCCTGGGCATGAAGAGGTAAAAACCTCCGAACATGAAGCTGAGGAGGATGGCTGCGGTTGTGCCCATTGCGACCATGACCACGGTAATCTCGAACTGAGCAAGGGGAGCCTTATAAGTGCCGGTGTGGGCGCGGCGGTATTTGCGGTGGGGGTAGCTATAAGCTATGGGCTGATTTCTGTGCAGATGAATATCTTTGGATGGATAGAGCTACCGTTGTTTTTGCTTGCTTACCTGCTCATAGGTGGAGGCGTGCTTCTCACTGCCGGAAAGAATATATTAAAAGGGAAGGTATTCGACGAAAACTTCCTTATGACGATAGCCACGATAGGGGCTTTTGCAATCGGTGAATTTCCCGAAGGCGTGGCTGTGATGCTTTTTTATCGAGTGGGCGAGGCGTTTCAGGACTATGCTGTCGGCAAGTCAAGAAAGTCCATCACTGAGCTGATGGATATACGCCCCGACTACGCCAACCTGAAAAGAGCAGATGGAGAGATAGTCAAGGTGGATCCCGAGGAAGTGAAGATCGGAGATGTGATAGTGGTCAAGCCTGGGGAGAAGATCCCTCTTGACGGCATGGTCGTCACAGGTGCCAGTGCCATCGATACATCCGCCTTGACGGGGGAATCGGTCCCTGCCGAAGTATCGCGCGGAAGCGATGTCCTGTCCGGTTCGATATCAATGTCCGGCCTGATCGAAATAGAAGTGAAGAAGATATTTGCCGAATCTACCGTGAGCAAAATTCTCGCGTTGGTGGAACGTGCGTCAGACAGAAAGGCAAAGATCGAAAACTTTATTTCCAAGTTCGCAAAGGTATATACACCTGCAGTCGTATTTGCCGCTGCGGCTCTCGCATTGATTCCGCCTCTTGTCATATCCGGCGCGGTATTTGCCGAATGGATCGGAAGGGCACTGGTATTTCTTGTTGTCTCTTGCCCCTGCGCTTTGGTCATATCGATCCCTCTCAGCTACTTCGCGGGCATAGGCGCTTCTTCAAGGAAGGGCATACTCGTAAAAGGCGCTGCGTATATGGACGCCCTGTCGGATGTGGACACGGCGGTTTTTGACAAGACAGGGACTCTCACATTCGGGAAGTTCCGCGTGTCGAGGATAGTCCCCGATATAGATATCAGCGAAGAAGAATTGCTGCGGCTCGCTGCATTTGCGGAGAGCGGCTCGAATCACCCCGTCGCCCTTTCCGTGACTGAGCGGTATGGGAAACCCATAGACTACACGCTTGTATCAAATGTAAAGGAGATCGTGGGCGAAGGCGTGACGGCGAAAGTTGACGGTCAGCTCGTTGCATGCGGCAACGCCAGTCTTATGAAAACCGTCGGCACCGGAATGGCGAAAGAAGGCAGCCAGACGGAAAGCGCCAGTGGACTGCGGCTTGGGAATACGCATGATAGCTGGGCATCCTCCGCGCAGACTGATCCCTGGACTGCCGTGGCGAAAAGTGCCGATGGCGGTATGGTGATCCACGTTGCGATTGACGGTGTGTACGCTGGCAGGCTCGAAGCGTCCGACGAGGTCAAACCCGACAGCAAAAATGCGATTGCCGATCTGAAAAAGCTCGGAGTGCGCAAGACCCTGATGTTTACGGGTGACAGGATCGACGTGGCAAAGCGGATAGGAGAAGAGATCGGTATCGATGAGGAAAATGCGAATATGCTGCCTTCTGATAAGTTCGAAAAAATTGAAGAGGTCTTCAACGAGCGTGACAGAGCCGGAAGAAAAGGCTCCATCATCTTTGCAGGGGACGGCATCAACGACGCCCCGGTGCTGGCGCGCGCAGACGTGGGGATAGCCATGGGCGGGATAGGCAGCGATGCCGCGATCGAGGCGGCCGATGTGGTCGTGATGACTGACGAGCCCTCAAAGGTCGCGGCGGCTATCCGGATAGCGAAAAAGACGAAGAGCATAGTGATGCAAAACATAGTCTTTGCGCTTTCCGTCAAGGGCGTCATACTGCTGCTCGGCGCTCTGGGCATCGCAAATATGTGGATGGCTGTATTCGGCGACGTGGGTGTGGCACTCATCGCCATCCTCAATTCCCTGCGCGCAATGCGGGAATAATACCGAGATCTTTATTACCCCGGCAGCAAATAGCAGGAAGTCGCGCCGGCCTTTCCGCTAATCTGCTTTGTTGGCGAAATCCTTACATACTACCAAGTATGCGCGGTTTCGCCGCCGCGCATATTAGCTGAAACCCTCGGCACTTTATTCCTGCTATTTGTTGCCGGGGTAATAATTGCTCAATTTGTATAGCGCGTACTGGTTGAGGGATACCCTTTCCTCTTCTCTTTAAGGCTCGCGCTATTTCGTCAGGAGGCATTTCTATAAGGCTAATTCCCCTGTCTTTATGACAGTGGCGAAAGCAGTGCCCAGTGCGGACAGATAGGCGGCTTGGACCTGTGCGGCGGGGACTTCTACTCCGTCAAAGGACAGGTCTTTTGTTGCGCAGGCGTCCGACAAGAGAGTGATTTCTATCGACCGCTCCTTTGCGGCTCTCACCGTGGTGTCTACGCACATATGCGTCATCATGCCGCAGACGGCCAGTTCGCCTATACCTTCTTTGAGCAGCAATTCTTCAAGCCCTGTCCCCATGAATCCGTTCGGGAAGTATTTCACGATATGTGTCTCGCCTTCAATCGGTTTCAGCTCCTCCCGTATCTCCGCGCCTTCTGTGCCAGGCTTGAAGAACGACGCCTCTGGTAGATTGAGGTGCTGCAAGTGTATCACGGGCAGGTTTCTTTCCCTGAAAAGCCTCAATGCCGACTCGGCGTTTGCCAGTGCCGCCAGCGCCCCAACCTGTTCATTCGCCCATCCTGGGAAATAGTCGTTTTGAATATCAATTATAAGCAAAGCTTTCATTGGATAATCGCTCCCTTCTTCAACACGCAGTGGCAAGTGATGCAATAATATATCATACGATCAGGCAGGTT